>JANMDM010000308.1:0-2306 GCA_031376305.1 Pseudomonadota bacterium
CAAATACGGCCATGTGCTGATAGCGCCTTGCGCGGACAAGTTCTGCGGCGTTCTGGTCAAGGCGTTCGACAGCACCGGGGCCGAGACCGCCTCGGACAATATCGGCAAGCAGATCGTCTGGGACATGGTCGCCAATGGCGACGGCAGCTATGGCGGCGGCAAGACCTACAATTCAAAAATGGCGCTTTCGGGGGACGCCCTGGCGGTTTCGGGTTGTGTGCTGGGCGGGTTGATTTGCCGGGCTTCCGACTGGAACCGGGTGAAGTAGCAAAACGGTGTGCGAAAAAACGGGAACCAGGCTTTAGCACGAAACCATGCCGCGCCAAATGATCTAGCCGAAAACCGACCAGCCGGTGCGCCGCGCCAGCATCTCGACCGCTTCGGTGCCAAGTTTCGAATTGCCCTGGGCGTTCAGCCCCGGGGACCAGACCGCAATCGCGGCGCGGCCCGGGGCGATCACCAAAATGCCGCCGCCGACGCCGCTTTTACCCGGCAATCCGACCCGGTAGGCGAAATCGCCCGAGCCGTCGTAATGGCCGCAAGTCAGCATCAGCGCATTGATCCGTCGCACCCGTTCGGGCGAGACCAGCCGTGGCATCCCCGGCGCATTGACCAGAAAGCGTCCGGCGCGGGCCAGCTGTTCGCAGGTCATCTCGATGGCGCATTGGTGAAAATAGGTGCCCAGCGTCAGGTCGGGCGGATTGTGCAGATTGCCGCAGGCGCGCATGAAATGCGCCAGCGCCAGATTGCGGTGCCCGGTCGCGGTTTCCGACCGTGCCACCGCCTCGTCGATATGGATATCGCCGTCATCGGCGGCAGTGCGGATGAAGCGCAGGATCTCACCCAACACCTCGCGCGGCGCATGGCCCGCAAGGATCGCATCGGTGACGGCAATCGCCCCGGCATTGATGAAGGGATTGCGCGGCCGCCCGCCTTCATGTTCCAGTTGCAGGATTGAGTTGAACGCCAGCCCCGACGGTTCGCGCCCGACCCGGTTCCAGAGCTGATCGCCAAGGCGGCCAAGGGCGATGGCCAGCGTGAAGACCTTGGAAATGCTTTGGATCGAAAAGGGCGTGCGGGCATCCCCGGCGCTTAAGACCCGGCCATCGGCCAGCGCCAGCGCGATGCCGAAATTTTGTGGATCGACCCTGCCAAGTTCGGGAATATAGTCGGCAACCACGCCGCGATCTTCGGCAGCCCGCATCGCGGCGGCAATATCGCCGAGGATCGCCTCAAGGTCGGGCAGATCGCTCACGGTGTCCAGGCCAGGAAATTGGCGATCAGCCTGAGGCCTGTCGCCTGACTTTTTTCCGGGTGGAACTGGGTGCCCACAATAGTGTCGCGCCCAACGATGGCGGTGATGTCGCCGCCATAGTCACAATGCGCCAACCGATGTGCCGGATCGGCCACGCGGAAATGATAGGAATGCACGAAATAGGCGTGCTGACCGGTCTCGATGCCCGACAGCAGCGGATGGCCATGGTCGATGACCAGATCGTTCCAGCCCATATGCGGAACCTTCATCTGCGGGCCTGACGGCGCAATCCGCACCACTTCGCCGTCGATCCAGCCAAAGCCCTTGGTATCGCGGTATTCACGGCCCCATGCGGCCAGCATCTGCATGCCGACGCAGATGCCAAGGAAGGGGCGGGCGCGGGTTGTTACCGCCTCGTCTATGGCCTCGAACAATCCGGTAAAACGGTCAAGCGCTTCGCGGCAGGCAGGGTAGGCGCCGTCACCGGGCAGCACGATCCGGTCGGCGCGGGCCACGTCTTCGGGGCGGGAGGAGACGATAACCTGCCCGGCGTCACCCTCCAACGCCATGCGCTGAAAGGCTTTTTCGGCGGAATGCAGGTTGCCGCTGTCATAATCGACCAGAACGGTGAGGCTCACAACGCGCCTTTGGTTGAAGGCAGCACATCGCCAAGGCGCGGGTCGGTCTCGACCGCCATCCGCAGGGCGCGGGCCACAGCTTTGAACGCCGCTTCGGCGATATGATGACTGTTGAAGCCGTGCACGCGGTCCATGTGCAGGGTGATCCCGCCATGAGTCGACAGTGCCTGAAAAAATTCGCGCACCAATTCGGTATCAAAGCTGCCGATTTTTGGCGTCGGAAAATCAACGGTCCAGACCAGATAGGGCCGGCCGGACAGATCGAGCGCGCAAGCCAGTTGCGCATCATCCATGGCCAGGGTGAAATGCCCATAACGGCGGATGCCGCGTTTATCGCCCAAGGCGCGTGTCAGGGCCTGCCCAAGGGCAATGCCACAGTCTTCGACGGTGTGGTGATCATCAATGTGCAGATC
>JANMDM010000146.1:0-16212 GCA_031376305.1 Pseudomonadota bacterium
CCGCGCAAACCAAAGACCCTGTTTCAGGCCTTTCGCCTGGGCGAAGCCGCAAATCCGCGCCCAACACCTCACAACGTCGCCCCCAGTCTGGCCGCACATCTTTCCGCGCAACCCCTGCGCATGGACCGCAATGCCTATGACAAGATGACCCGCGGCAAGCTGATGCCCGAGGCGCGTATCGACCTGCATGGCATGACCCTGGCGCAGGCGCATCCCGAACTGATCGGCTTTGTCCTGAACGCCCACGCGGCAGGCAAACGCCTGGTTCTGGTGATCACCGGCAAGGGCAAGCGCGGCGACGATCACGGGCCGATCCCGCAGCGCATGGGGGCATTGCGCCATCAGGTGCCGCATTGGCTGGCTGGGCCACCCTTGGGCGCGATCATCTTGCAAGTCACCTCGGCCAGTCTGAAGCACGGCGGCGCCGGGGCGTATTACGTCTATTTAAAGCGCCACAGGTAAGCTGCGCCCGGCCCAGCGTGTGGCGATGATGACCGGCAGCGTCGTCAGCACGAACCAGCCCGCAATCCACACCATCTGATCGCCGAAGTTCAGGCCGTGGTCGATGAACCAGCCGGTGATTCCCGGCCCCAAGGCCGATCCGAATACCATTATCGCCGCAACCGTCGCCCGGATCGCGCCCAGATGCCGGGTGCCGTACACCTCGGCCCAGAACACCGGCGGAATGGCGGCATGTGCGCCAGCGCCAACCCCCAGCAGGATCAAGCCAACGGCCGCCGCCCAAAGGCTTGTGGTCAGGCCAAGGATCAAAAAACACGCAACATACACCAGCTGATACCACGGCATCAGCCGGATCGCTCCGAACCGGTCTGCCGCCCAACCCGACGCCGCCATCGAGACGATCCAGCTGAGTGTATAGATCGGGAACAATGTCACCAAAGACACATGCGACCAGCCCCGCACCTGGGCCAGATGCACCTGATGGAAAAAGAACGACGTGGCGCAGGCCCAGGGCGCCAATAGCGCCGGGGCCACCATCCAGAACAGCCAGTGCCGCAACACCGCGCTGCGGGGCCAGTGAACGCCCGCCATCCCCGCAACCGGCGCTTCCCGCGCGATGGATTGCGGGGTTCGTTCACGCCTGAGCAGCCACCACAGGGCTGGGATCAGCAGCGTCACCAGCCCCGCCGCCACCACCCAGATCACCCGCCAGCCGACCACCGTCAAAGCCGCGACCATCGACAAGGGCAAGATCGCTTCGCCAATGGCAAAGCCCATGGTCGCGACCGCCAAAGCCCGCCCGCGGTTGGACACAAACCAGCGGGTCATGGCAACCGAAGCGATATGGCTTGACATGCCAATGCCAAAAAACCGCAACGCCAGGATCACCGCCGCCAGTGCCCAGACACTGGAAACCGCCGCCATCGCCAGACAGGCCAGCGCCAGCCCGCCCAGCGTCAGCGCCCCCACCACCCGCACCCGAAAATGATCAACCGCTGATCCGGCCCAAAGCACTGCGCCCGCACTGCCCAGCGTGCCAATCATATAGACAACCGCCCAACCGGTATTGGAAAGCCCGAAATCGGCGCGAATTTCCCCGGCCAGCACCGAAATCACAAAGGTCTGCCCAAAGCACGAGGTGAATGACAACAGCACCCCGGCCGCCAGCCAGTTGGCATTGTCGCGCACAAAGTGAATGTATCGTTTCATCGCGCCAGTGGTGCTTTGGATCGGGACGAAAGGAAAGGGCTCAGGGCCGCGCCGCCTGTGAAATCGCGGTGACCGGCAACAAAATAATCTGCGTCGCGTTCTGTACCGTCAGCACCACGCCGCTCAACAACCCGGTGCGTCCGGTCCGGTCTGCGGCAAAGGCGGTGTCGACATCGACAATATTGCCAAAGATCGACAACAGCGCCGGGGAATCGCCCACATTGAAATGCCCAAGGCCCGATGAAAATGCCGTCGTATCAACCAGCGTCACCTTCAGATCGCCAAGCGTGGATGCGTCTGGCAGATTGCCAACCCGATCGTGTTGTCCGGTCAACCGTGCCGACAACGCCAGCGCGCGGTCTTTCTTTGAGGTGAAGATAACGAAGGGCTGCGGTAACACCCCTATCCGCCGCGCCTGCTCGCGAAAAACATCCACATCAATATCCGGCGACATCAACACCACCCCGGCGATCTTGTTTCTGACGCGCCGGTCACCGCCGATCTCCATCTGCCGCAGGGTTTCCATGGCCACGCCAGCCCCCATCGAATGCGCAACGATAATGATGCGCTGGGCCCCCGCTGCGGCGACCTCTTTCAACAGATCCTCAAACCCGTCGCGGGCAAAAAGCGCACTGTCGCGGTCATAGACATAGCCCAGCGGACGGGCGCGTGAGGGCCAGGAATAATGCACCAGCACCCCCTCGACCTTCAGATCATGGCCCAGCTGCGCCAGCCGGTACGCCCCTTCGGCAAAGGTGTTGTTAAAGCCGTGAACAAACACCACCGCCTCGCGCTTGCCATTCGGCTCGGCGGCGAGGGCCGCGTGCAAATCAGTCCGGAAATCCGCAGCCCCGTCATAAATCACCTGATCCAGCGCCACGAATTGCGTCAGCGGATCGGGCTTGCGGTTTTTCGCGGGCCAGTCGATTTCGCCGGGATTGCGGTTGGGCGGGATCGACACATCCAGCCGCGCATAGCGGGGATTGGGTTGGCGGACTTTCCCGAAGGGATCGTTTTCCTCGATATCAAAGCCGCGCGTGGTGCCGATGAACACCTGCTCAACGGCGCCTAACCCGGCTGCTTCGGGAACGACTTTGATCGCCCCACGCGGCTCGCAAGCGGCGAGCGACAGGATGGTCAGAAAACCAATGAAACAGCGCATCACACCGACCCTACCCGTTTGACTGGCGCCACTATCAGGCCCCGGATCGCGGGCGTCTAGAGCACATAGCGGCTGAGGTCGGCCGAGCGCGACAGATCGCCAAGGTTTTTTTCCACAAACCCGGCATCGACCAGCACTTTGCTGCCCGCCCGGTCGGGGGCGGCAAAGGACAATTCCTCGAACACCCGTTCCATCACCGTATAAAGCCGCCGCGCGCCGATGTTTTCGACCGATTGGTTCACTTCGGCGGCGATATGGGCCAAGGCGGCGATGCCGTCGGCGGTGAAGTCCACCGTCACCGCTTCGGTGGCCAAAAGCGCGGAGTATTGGCGCGTCAGCGCATTTTCTGTCTCGGTCAGGATACGGACAAAATCCCCCTCGGTCAGCGGTTTCAGCTCGACCCGGATCGGCAGGCGACCTTGCAGTTCAGGCAGCAGGTCCGAAGGTTTGGAAATGTGGAACGCCCCCGAGGCGATGAACAGGATATGGTCGGTTTTGACCGGGCCGTGTTTGGTGGAAACCGTTGTTCCTTCGATCAGCGGCAGCAAATCGCGCTGCACCCCCTCGCGGCTGACATCGGCGCCACGGGTTTCGGTTCGCGCGCAGACCTTGTCAATCTCGTCAATAAAGACGATGCCGTTTTCTTGCACCGCCTCCAAGGCCACCGCCTTCACCGCCTCATCATCCAACAGCTTGTCGGCTTCTTCCGATATCAAGGCCTCATAGCTTTCGGCCACAGTCATTTTCTTGCGGATTTTGCGCCCGCCAAAGGCTTTGCCAAAGATATCGCCCAGATTCATCATGCCCATGCCGCCCGGTTGCCCCGGAAGTTCAAAGGCTGGCATTGGGCTGGCGGTATCCGCGACTTCAAGCTCGATCACCGTCGCGTCCAGTTCGCCTTTCTTCAGGCGGGTTCGGAACATTTCACGCGTTTGCTCGCGCGCGTCGGTCCCGGCGATGGCTTCAATCACCCGTTCCTCTGCGGCTTTTTGGGCGCGGGCTTTCACCTCGTCCCGCATCCGGGCGCGGGTTTCAGCCATCGCCGAGTCTGTCAGGTCACGGATGATCTGTTCGACATCGCGGCCGACATACCCCACTTCGGTGAATTTTGTCGCCTCGACCTTGATGAAAGGCGCGCGCGCCAGCTTTGCCAATCGGCGCGAAATTTCGGTCTTGCCGACCCCGGTCGGCCCGATCATCAGGATGTTCTTGGGATAAACCTCCTCGCGCAGATCATCGGGCAACTGCCGTCGCCGCCAGCGGTTGCGCAAGGCGACGGCGACCGCGCGTTTGGCGTCCTGCTGGCCGATGATGAAGCGGTCAAGCTCGGAAACGATTTCGCGGGGAGTCAGATTGGTCATTGTTCCACCAGTTCAAGGCCTGACAGTTACCTATATGCAGCAGAGCAAAGCGCAAGCCCATCACACACTTCTCTCAGGCAGTCACACTTCGGCGAGGGTGGCTATCCAGTTGGCTGCGCCCGCAGTAGCCTTGGGACAGGTTCCAAAACAGGGAGATACCCGATGATTACGCGGCAGGGTTTTTTGCGCGCCGCTTGCGTGCTGGCGTTGGTGGCAATCGGCACCGGACCGGCGCTGGCACAAGACGCCATTAAGACCGGGGTTTTCGAAGGCGCCAGCGGGCATGCCACCAGCGGTGGCGTTCAGATCGTTGCAATCGACGGCAAGTTCGTGATCCGCCTGGGGGCTGATTTCGTGAACGACGGCACGGCCCCGGACATAACCGTGGCTCTGGGCAAGGACGGCTATGACGCCGCCACCAACCTTGGCAAGCTGCGGCAGACGTCTGGCGCACAGGATTACACATTGCCCGCCGGGATCGACCCCGCCAACTACAATCAGGTCTTTATCTGGTGCAAGAAGTTCGCGGTTCCTCTGGGCGTGGCACCGCTTGGGTGACACGCTAAGGCTGCGCGCCATAGGGCGGCAGCCGGGATTTTCCGGGGAAATCCGGCAGCAGGCGCATCAGCCTGCTGCGCAGCGGCACCCACCAGGTGCCAAGCGCGGTGATGAAGGCGCCCAGGATCAGCAGGATCAGCGCCCAGTGGCCGACACCCCCGGCCCCGTCGCCTTGAACCGCCCAAGAGATGACCAACGCGATATAAGCGATGCCTGCCGTCAGGAACGAGCGCCGGTCGATGACCAGCGCCAGGGCGGAAATTCCGGTCAGCGCCAGCGCCGTGGCCAGCATCCCGCCGGTGCCGCCGATGTTGAACAAGGTCAACGCCACGGTATTCACCAATGCCGGCGCGGCCAACAGGTGCAACCAAAACGCCGTCGCCGCATGCCGCCCCAGCCGGTAGGGATCGCGTGTGTCGAACCACATGCCCCCCAGAAACGCGCAGGTCCCGAAAATCAGCGTCGCCAGCGAAAACTGCGGGCTGTTGCGCAGGTCAAACAAGGTGCCGGCAAAACCGCTCCGCGCCCCGCCGATGGCTTCGATCGAAGCAGTCAGCCCATAGATTGCCGCCAATCCGAACAGGCCAAGAATGAACATCGCGAAGGGCAGGCGGAAACGGCGATACCAGACCGCCATGCCGACCATCGCCAGCACCGCCGCCAGCACGAAGAATCCACGCTCTGGCAGGTGGCCCTGATTGAGCAGGGTGAAAGCCGAAAGATAAACACCGCCCCCGAACGCCCCCGCCAGAACCATGCTGGGCAGGTTCATCCGCCGTTCAAGCGTGAAATAGGTGGCCCACCACCAGGCGATGCCCGCGCAGATCGCGGGCAAGACGACCATAATGGTGATGCCGCCAAACCAGCTGAGCAAAAGGGCGATGCCCGACAACAGGATCACCAGTCCGACCGAAACGAAAATCTCGGAAAACCCCCTGAAAAACTCGAAAGGTTCATCCTCGGCGGGCATGGCGGCACGCTTTCCCGCGCGGTCATGCGCCAGCGCTGAAAGTCCTGCCGCCTGAGCTTCGGTCAACAGGCCCGAAGCAACTGCCAAACGCAGATCGGCCTGGCCGATATCCTTTAAGTCATCAGCCACGGATCGTCTCCACAGTCAGGTTGCCATTGGTGTAAACGCAGATGTCGGCGGCAATCGCCATCGCCTTGCGCGCCACCTCCTCGGCCGAAAGATCAGACGCCATCAGCCCCCGTGCCGCCGCCAGCGCGAAATTCCCGCCCGAACCGATGGCGGCCACATCATGCTCCGGCTCCAGCACATCGCCCGCCCCGGTGATCACGAACAACGCCCGCCCGTCGGTGACGATCAGCATCGCCTCCAGATTGCGCAGGTACTTGTCCATGCGCCAGTCCTTGGCCAGCTCGACCGAGGCGCGCTGAAGCTGTCCCGGCGCCGCCTCAAGTTTTTTCTCAAGCCGCTCCAGCAGGGTGAAGGCATCCGCCGTCGATCCGGCAAAGCCCGCCACCACGTCATGTCCACCGGGCGACAACCGTCGCACCTTTCGCGCCGTGCCCTTGATGACGGTCTGGCCCAGGCTGACCTGTCCATCCCCCGCCACCACCACTTCACCGCCGCGCCGCACCGCCAAAATCGTTGTGCCATGCCAGCCGGGAAACTTGTCTTCCGCCATTCGGCCCCCACCAGATCGTTAATGCGTATATGGCCGTCCCGACAGGTCACGGCAAGCCGGGGCTTTCGAAACGCAGCCTTATCGTGCAAGATTCAACCAATGACTAGGCGAGGGCCGCGGTGGATCAATCAGAACGGATCGCAAAAGTAATGGCGCTGTGGCCGCGCTTGGCCCAAACAGCGAGCCTTTCACAGCTGGTGCCCATTGCCGTACCCTTGCTCATCCGGTCCGACGAAAAGGGCGCGCGCCTGGTTCTCGCGCTGGAGGTTGACGGGCGACATCTCATCCTCAAACAGGAAGAACCGGCGGGCAAAGATCACTTCACGCAGTCACTCGCGGCGCAAGAAGCCGCGCGGCTTCATCTTGTCGGCAATACTCTTGGCCTGCGTGTTCCCAAACTGCTGGCGTTTTTGCCCGAACATGGCGTTGCCCTGATGGAGCGATTGGCCGGAGAGCCCGCCGCCCATCTGCTGGAAAAGGCCGAAAGCCGCCAGGACCGTCGGGACGTGCTTGCGGCTTGTGGGCGGTGGTTGGGTGAATTCCACCGGGCCACTGCGGACCACGACCAGCGCGCCTACCAGCCGCGACTGGTTTTGAATCATCTGCGTGCCCAGCGGGCCTTGGTCGGGCAGGGCCAGCTCAAGGTGGCGGACCCAGGCCTGTATCTGCGGCTTTCCATCTGTGTTGAAGCTGCCGCTACCGTCTTCGCCGGGCAACCTTCGCGCCACGCCAGCCGTCATGGTGATTACAGCCTGCGAAATGTGCTGATCGACGAAACCCGCGTCGGCGCGATTGACTTCAAGCCCGAAAAGCGCGCCCCGGTCGGGCATGATATCATGCGGCTCTTGGTCGATTATGCGGCGCTGTACGGAGAGCATGGCAAAATCCCCGACGGTCAGCTTTTGCAAGGGCCTGACCGCGCCGCCTTCTTTCGCGCCTATGGCTTTACCAAAGAGGATGACGCCGCCGTCGGATTCCTGGCGCGGGTTCAGATTCTGTCAGACTGGGCGCGCATTCCGGCGCATGAAGATCGTCGGGGCTTGATGCAGGTATTGCGGCTGCATGGCCTGAGGCAAACCGCGCTCAGGCTTTTCCCCAACCTGCGGCAGGCCTGAAAAAAGGGGCGCGGTTGCGCGCCCTCGCCGGCGAACCGGCGGTGATCAGATTGACGCGTCGATCCAGTTTTGCAGCGCCGCTTTCGGCGCTGCCCCGGTTTTGTTCGACACGATCTGGCCGTCCTTGAACAAGAACAGCGCCGGAATGCCGCGCACCCCGAACTGGGCCGGAAGGTCGGGATTTTCGTCGACGTTGACCTTCACGATCTTCACCTTGCCGCCGTAATGAACCGCAAGCTCCTCCAGCGACGGGCCAATCTGCTTGCACGGTCCGCACCATTCCGCCCAGAAGTCCACCACAACTGGAACCGTCGCATTGCGGACTTCGGCGTCAAAGGTGGCATCGGTTACGGCAAGCGTGGCCATGATTTTCTCTCCGGGGGATATGTGAATGCGGTGTCACCGGGAAAGGTAGGTGCCCACCGGGGTGGCGTCAAGGGAGTGTGTATGCCGCAAGCGCTGCCCGCACGATATTGGGCGGCAAAGCCATCAGTTGTGCCGTTCGGGTCCAAACAATGGCCGTGTCGATTTCGTGCTCAGGATAGATTTGCGCCAACATCGCAGCATAGGCCCCCATCTGCCGCAAAATTCCGTCCGGCACCATGTCGGGCCGATCCGGCACAACGGCGTTTGATTTGAAATCAATCGCCAGAATCCGGCTGGGCCCGACGATCAGCCGGTCAATCGTGCCCTGCATCATCCGCCCGCCCAATTCGGGAAGCCGGGCCACAAGTTCGACTTCCGCCAAAGCGTCTCTTTGAAACAGCTGCGCCAAGTCAGGGGCGGTCAGCACCCGCAGCGCTTCCTTAATAACTGTCTCTGTTTCGGCCAAATCAGGTATGTTCATCCCGTCCAGCAGATCGGTTGCGGCCTTGCGCCACGCGCCCTCAGGCAGCGTCGGCAGATGTTGCAGCAACAGATGCAACGCCGTTCCGCGCGCCAGGGCTGCCGCCTCACTCAACCCCGCCTCGCCCGCTAAAGCCTTGGCCCCGCCAAGACCGGAGGGTGACATGGGTTTTTCCACCGCAGCCATCGGGGCCGCGTCGACCGTCGCCCAGACCGGCAGCGCGGTCCTTTCAGTGTCGGCCACATCCTCTGGAGCGCTCAGGGTTTCGGGCCAATTGCCCCAGGCATGGCGCTTGCCCGCGCCAAAATCCCAAAGCAGACCTTCGGCGGGCAATTTTGCCGCCCCAACATGCTCCATCGCCTCGTCGATCAGACTGAACCAACTCTCGGCGCCTTGTCCCACATCCCCCGCCGCGCAAACGATCAACCAGTTTTCCGCCCGCGTCATCGCCACATACAAAAGTCGCAGCCGCTCTTCGCGGTCCTTCTCGACCCGCCGCGCCACTTCGACGGCGATGGTGTCGGGGCTGTCTTCGGCGCGGGTTTTCCACAAGGCTGGCCCATCGCCAGATCGCAAGATGATACCGCGATGATCATCCTTGCGCTTGGCGGTGTCCGGCAGAATGACAATCGGCGATTCAAGCCCCTTGGCACCATGCACCGTCATCACCCGAATGGCTTTCGAGGCGGAATCGAGCCTTCTTTTTACCTCGATCTCGCCGGTCTGCATCCAGACCAGAAAGCCGGTCAGACTGGGAATATCCGCGCCCTCATAGGTCAGCGCTTCGGCCAGATAGGCGTCGATCCCGTCCTCGGCCTCGGCCCCCAGGCGGGCCAACAACTTGCGGCGCCCGTCGTGGCGGGTCAAAATCCGCTCGATCAGATCATAGGGGCGCATAAAATCGGCCTGTCGGCGCAGATCATCCAACACCGCCAGTGTCGCTGCGTGCGTTTCGCGCTGGGCCCGCAGCGCCTGCCACAGATAGGTCTTGTCGGCCCGCCCCTGCGCCAGATCGAACAACGCCCCTTCGGACCAGCCAAACAGCGGTGAGCGCAGCACTGCGGCCAGCGACAGATCATCCTCGGGCGTCGCCAGAAAGGCCAGAAGTGCGGTCAGATCCTTGACCGCCAGCTCAGCCCCCAGCCGCAACCGATCCGCCCCGGCAATCCGCAAACCTGCCGCCTTGCAGGCCCGGATGATTTCCTGAAACAACGCCGAGCGGCGGCGGACCAAAATCAGAAAATCACCCTCATGCACCGGGCGCGCGTCATCCTTCGTCGGGATTTGCACGCCGCTGCGGATCATGCGCTTGATCTCACACGCGATGTTTTCGGCCAAAATCACCGTCTCATGGGTGTCAGGCAACAAATCCACCGGATCGTCCCATTCCGTATGCGCGGGCTTTTCCGCAGCGGCAATCGGCTGCCATAGGTCGACCCGACCCGGCAGATCCGACTTAAAGGCAATATGCTCGGTCGATCCGCCCAATCCCCGGGTTACCCGTGCATCAAAGGTTCGGTCCACGACCTGAAGAATCGCCTGCGACGACCGGAAGGAATGCAGCAGATCAAGCCTTTGAAACGCCGCATCAGCGCCAAAGTGCCGCGCCGCAAAGCGGTCGCGCATGGTATCGAAGGTTTCAAGATTGGCGCCTTGAAACGAATAAATCGACTGCTTCTTGTCGCCGACCACAAAAATCCGCCGCTCCCGGTCGCGGGCGCCATGGCCTGCGGTGAACTCCTCGGCCAGGCTTTCGATCACCCGCCACTGGCCGGGGCTGGTGTCTTGCGCCTCATCCACCAGAATATGGTCAATACCGCCGTCCAGTCGGTACAAAACCCAAGCCGCGACCGATCGATCCGACAGAAGTTCTGCCGCCCGCACGATAAGATCGTCGAAATCCAACACCCCCCGCGCCGTTTTGCGCGCGCTGTAGCGCGGCAAAAAGGCACGGGCGAAACGGTGCAAAGCCAAAGTCTTTTCCATGGCCGCCAATGCCAGCCGCTTTGTCCGCGCCGCCTCGACCCGCAGCATCAGCGCCTCAAGCCGCGGCATAACCGGCGCGGCTTTGCCACCCGCCAGACCTTTGGTTGGAAATGCACCAATCTTGGCGGTAAAAGGCCCGGCTTTGGCGTCCTTGCCGTAAAGAAAAACCCCCTCCAACCCCACCACCGAGGCAATATCCGGCGGTGAAAACGCCAAGGCCGCCAGCGCGGTTGCGGCTTTTACGTCATTGGCGGAACTGCCCGCCAGCAAGGGCAGCAGCTCCGCGATCAGCTCCGCTTCGCCGCCCAAAAAGACGTCCGCCATAAGTGTGGCACCTGAAACCCCCGCAGCCAAGCCAAACAGATCCGCCGCCGCATCTCGCGTCAGATCGCCCTGAAAACCGTCTCTAAACCGGCTGATTTGCCCCAAAAGTGACGTCAGGTCTTCGCCTGATTGCAACCCCGCCAGTGCATCCACGGCCCCCACATCGGCGCCCGCCGCCAACTCCTCAACAATTTCCTGACGCAGCAGCACGGCGGAACGCTCATCGAGTTCGGTGAAATCCGGCGACACCCCTGCCTCAAGCGGGAAGCGGCGCAGAAGCGAGGCGCAGAAGGAATGGATGGTCTGGATCTTCAAGCCGCCCGGCGTCTCGATTGCACGGGCAAACAGCCGCCGCGCACGGGCCAGAGTTGGCGCGTCAATCGCGCCTTCGACCCCCAGATCGCGCAAATCCTGCCGCAGCTTTGCCTCCTCCCGCATCGCCCACTTGCCCAGCCGCTGGAACAGGCGGTTCTGCATCTCGCTGGCGGCGGCCTTGGTATAGGTCAGGCACAGCACCTTTTGCGGCTCGGTCCCGGCCAGCAGCAACCGTGCCACCCGGTCGGTCAGAACCCGGGTTTTGCCCGACCCGGCATTGGCCGCAAGCCAGGTCGACTGGCGCGGATCGGCGGCACGAACCTGAGCTTCGGTGGCATCATCGCGCATCAGCCCACATCCTGTGGTTCGGGCGTATCGCTCATTTGCCATTCGCCGAAACGGGCCAAGTGGTCATAGTCGCCGTCGCGCCGCGCCTCGAACACCGCGCGGCGTGATGGAAACCCATTTTCGTGCCTGAGGTAATGGCGAATCAGCCGCTGAAGCCCGATCCAGTGCTGGTCAAATTCGCCGACGTCGCGCCGGGTTGTTTCTTCTTTCCCCTCGCCCCCAAGCTGAATATAGCTGACGGCACTGACGGTATTTGGCCCCAACGCGGCAAATGCCCCGCGCTCGGCCATCCCCGCCTCCAGCAGCAGCTGCTTTTCGAAATGCTTTTGTTTCTTTTTCGAAGGCGGCTCGCCGGATTTGTAGTCGAAGATATGCACGGTGCCGTCGTCCAGCAGGTCGATCCGGTCGGGGCGCGCCGTCAGCCGGAAATTCAGCCCATCAAGGTTAATTGCGCCGGTGGTTTCCAGCACCGCAGGAACCCCACGCGCCGCCCGCGCCTGTTCGTCCGCCACAAAGCGATCGGCGAATTTGGCAATTCGCGCCAACCAAAGCCTTTGGGCCGAAGCCCAGGGAATCTCCGCCTGCAAGATTTGCTCGGTCAACGCCAGCAGCCGCGTCCGCGCCGCGCTCAGGCTTTCAGTATCGGCTCTATTGCGGACAAATTGCTCAAATATCTCATGCAAAACCATGCCGCGCAGCCGGGCGTCGGGTTCGGGCAGCAAGGGGTCAAGCGGGCGCAATCGCAAGATATAGCGGGCATAGATGGCATAGGGGTCGCGGATCAGCGCGCTGATCGCGGTCACCGGCAGTTCGCTCGGTCGGGTCGCAAGCGGCGGGCGCGGGGCAGGGCGTCGGGCAGGCGGCAGCGGATTCGGCGCCTCCAGCCGTGCCGTCAAATCAAGCCAGCTTTGACCGCGCGCCTTCATTGCCGCCAGCGCGCCGGTTTCACCATCAAGACCGGTCAGCAGGTTCATCAGCCGGTCAAGCCAGCGCGATGGCACGGTCTGCGCCTCATCATCCCGCATCGCGCGCGACAAGATCACCTGTTTTGCGGCGATTGCCTGTTGGAAGTCATGCGCCGCCAAACCGATTTGCCGTTCGGGCAAAAGCAGTCCGACCTTCAGCCGCATCTGCCGCGAAAGCCACGGGTCAGGGGCCGGTGCGGCAGGCCAGACCCCCTCGTTCAGCCCGGCCAAAATCACCAGATCAGCCTGAACTTCACGCGCCTCGCGGGTGCCCTGGATGGCGATCAGCGGATGCGTGCCATCAACCTCGCGCACAGTTTCCTTTTGCAAGATCGTGCCCACCAGATCGGCAAAGCTGCCCGCACTGAAATCGCCGCCATGTGGGGCTTCGTCGCGCAGCAGGCTCAGCACCGCAAGCGCCGCACGCCCTGCCGCCTCGCGCCACAACTCTGACTGGGCGGCTTGTCCGCCGGGTCCGGCTGCAAGCGTTTCCACTTGCGCAAAAAGCGTCTCTACATAAGCTGGAAGCGGCAAAATTCCGAAAGCTGGCATGGCCTCAAGCCACGCCGCCAGCCATGCCGCCCAGGCTTGGCGGTCTGGCTCGGCGCTGGCCGCCGCCCAAAGCCGCAGAGCAACGCCTGTTGGAAAGGCTGGGCCGTTGCGGCGCAGCTTCAGCTCAAGATCGCGGGTAAAGCGCAGATGATTGCCCCGGTCGCCCGATCCGGTGGCGGTCAACGGATGTTTCAACAAGATCAACACCGCCTCAGCCGTTACCGGGCGGCCGAATCCCGCCGCGACATGGCGCAAAAGCCGCCCTGGCGCCGACAGATGCAACGGTCGTCCGGCGCTGTCATCGGGCCGGATCCCCCAGCGGTCCAGCGCTGCCGTCACCCGCCGCGCCAGCGTCCGGTCGGGCGAGATCAGCGCGGCAGACCGGCCTGCATCAACCGCCGCGCGCAGACACAGGGCGATTGCCATCGCTTCGGCCCGGGGCGTCGGCGCTTCGATCAAGCTCAGGCCGTCGGTCGCGCGGTCAAGTGGACCTAAGCCCGGCCCTTCGGCAAGCCATTGGTCGGTGATCGGTGCCGGCCGCAACGCCAGCGACACCAGCCGGTTTCGCGCCGCATCGGGCGCTGTCACATGTCCCCACGGCTGCACATCCTGCGGCCGCAGATCAAGCGCGCCCAGCAGCCGTGCAAACCGGTATTGCGGGTGGTCTTCATCCGGAATTGGGCCGGAACAGAGACTGTTCCACGCCACATCGGGCATATCGAAATCATAACCGGGCAGGATCAATGCGCCTTGCGGCAGCCGCGCAACCGCTTCCATCAACAGGGCGGTCGCGCCGCGTGATCCGGTAGAGCCAGCAACGATCACCGGGTCTTGCGGCGGCGTCACCCGCCAGCGCCCGACCAAACGCTCAACCATGCGGCGTTGCCGCGCCTCGGGGTCGGGCAGGGCGTCTTCGTCGAAATAGCGGGCGATGATCCGCAAAAAGGCTAGACTGCGTTCCCAATGCGCCGCATGGTCATCGGCCAATCCCGGCTGTTCCAGCGCCTGCGGCAAAATCCCTTCGCTGTGCATTTCGTCCATCACCCGCGCCAGACTGTCGGCCAGGTCATACACCGCGGTTCCGGGGGCAAAGTCGGCCTGCCGCGCCATCAATTCCCCGACCAGCCGTGCCAGCTCAAGCCGGCGCCGCAAGGGCGGCACGGCGGCAGGCAAGCCCGACATCGGATCCGCGCCCAGATCGGTAACCAGCCGCAAGCGTGGCATAAACCCTGCGGCGCTGTCCTGAAACGCCGCGCGCATCCGGGCCAGCATCTTGCCCGTATTCAGGTAAAGCGTCACCCGTGCCAACGCTTCGGGCGGCGCACCTGCCATCCGGGCGCGCAGACCCTGAGCCAAAGCGCGTGGAAAATCCACGCCGGGAGGCAGGCCAAAAACCCGGGGGCGTGCCGTGGGGTCAAACATCGGGGCCACCCTTCAGCAATACTTCTGCCAAAGCAATCGCCTCGGGCCGCCCCACGTCGCACCAGCCGCCCTGATGAACCACACCAAACAGCCGCCCGGCGGCCGCCATCTGATCCCACAGCAGGTTCAGGGAAAATACCTTGTCAGGAATTGCGGCCAGCCCAGCGGTTTTCAGAATTTGCGCGCCAGTATAGACCAGCGCGGTGCCCCGGCTCAGGCGGCCGGCTGCCTCCATGGTGAAATCGCCTTTGCCACTATGCCCCGTCGCACGGTCTTTCGGCACCAACAGCAAAAGCCCGTCCATCCGGTCGGCATCCCAGGCCGCCGAGAGCTGCGCCAGCGCATTCTGGCCGGTCCAGACCGCATCGGTATTCAGGGTGAATACCGGACCCGCGCCCAACAGCGGCAAAGCCTTTCGCAGCCCGCCGCCGGTTTCCAGAATCGTCTCTGACTCATCCGAAAAGCAGATATCTGATCGCCCCGAAAGATGCGCCCGGATCTGATCCGGCAGGTAGTGCAGGTTCACCGCAATGCGGCTCACCCCAGCCGCCTGTCCCAGCGCGTGATCAATCAGCGCCCGCCCCGCGACCGGGATCAGGGGTTTCGGCCGCATGTTTGTCAAGCTGCCCATCCGGGTACCGAAGCCAGCGGCGAACAGCATCAGGGATTGGGGCAGGTGGCGCATTTATCCGCGATCCTTTGCAGCCGTTCGGCGGTCGGTTCCGGCAGACCCTTATGCACGGCTTCGGCCAGCTCGGCCAGCGCCGGATGCGCCAGGTTGCGCTGAAGATAGCCCCAGACACGCGGTATGAAAGCCAGGTAATGCACCTTGCCAAAATGCATCGACAGCCGGGCGAAAACCCCGAGGATCCGCAACGCCCGCTGCGCCCCCAAAAGCGCATAAACGCCCAAAAAGCGGCTCTGATCAAGCTCATTCATGGTGATGTAGCGGGCAATGCATGCCGCTTCGGTTTTGGTCGATACAGCGCGCCGCGCGTCTTGCAAAAGCGAGACCAGATCATAGGCCGGATGCGCGGCGAAGGCGTCCTGAAAATCTAACAGCCCAACGCGGCCCACGCCGGAACGCTGTGGTAACCAGATCAGGTTTTCGGCATGAAAGTCGCGCAAGCATACCACCGGGGCGGCATCGGCAAGCTGCCGATAAAGCGTGCTAATCAAGGGTGCGATCCGGCCCGCTGACGCCGTGACGGCTGCATCTATCCCCGGCAGGTACCATTTGGGCGTCAGCGCCACCAAATCCGCCAGCGCCCCGCCATCGGCAAGGGCCAGAAAGGCGGGCGGTTCATGGCGATGCAGATCGGCCAGAAACTCGGTCGCGGCCCGGTAAAGCGGGGCTTCCTGATGATTGTCTCCGGCCACCCGCTGTGCAAAAAGTCCGTCCCCCAGATCTTCCAGCAGCAAAAAGCCCAGCGCCACATCCTCGGCGATGATTACAGGGGCGGAATAGCCTTTGGACAGGAGCCAGCGGCCAACTTGCAAAAACCGCTCCACCCTCTCGCCCCGCGCCGGATCAGCGTCCATCAACACGGCACGATCCGCCCCACGGCTCAGCCGGAAATACCGCCGGGGCGAAGCGTCCCCAGCCAAGGCGGCGCTTTGGGCATTTTGCCAGCCACAGGCGGCAAGGAACTCAGCCATTGCGGCCGCTCTACGCGCAACCATGATCTGACCCAAACCCGCACACGGCGGCAAAAACCTGTGCCCAATGCCCACTGTCGCTGTGCAGCCGCAGCCGCCGGGCCTGCCCCTGGGCATCGGGGTCAAGCGTCAGGTCTAAGGCGCCTGCGGGACGCAAGCTACCCAAACGATCAGGCCATTCGATCAGGCAGATTGCGGTATGAAAAGCCTCGTCCAGACCCAGTTCGATCACTTCATCCTGGCGGTTTAGCCGGTAAAGATCGGCGTGCCAGATTTCG
>JANMDM010000337.1:0-46292 GCA_031376305.1 Pseudomonadota bacterium
GTTTGGAATCAGACGATTGGCTTCGTGCGGTAAGGGAAAATTAACGCCTGAAAGGAGTGGAGCGGCTGGAATCGTTATCGGAGGCGGTCGGGATTTCTATGGGATTCGAGGCAGTACCGTTCCCGCGCGCTGGAGCGGAAGGTCGCCGGGGTGAACCCCGGCCTACGGCGTGCTACTGAAGCGCACGCTACGGTTTATCTTCTCGAGCCATCCGGCGCAGAAATGCTTCGTTCGATCTAACGTTGTCTGCCACTTTATTTATATAAAAACGACATGCTTCATCTTCATCTTCAAATTCACCCATAATATCTCTTTCCCCACGCTCAAAGTGGTAGATTAGCCAGTTCTTTCCTTCTCTCATGAGTATGAGCTGGTTTTCACGCTCCAACCCAACAGAATAGCTTTGATTCAGCAGTCCAGTCGTCTGGATAATTTTCGCTACATCATTAATATTCACGGAGCTATCTCCCTAAGTTAGTCCGGCACCAAGTTCTCCACTCTGGTCGGAAGGCGGTATTGCGTTCCGCCACCTGAGGTGCCCCTAGTTTTGTAGGCGCTTTGCGGAAAAGTAATGCAGATCACATAGCCTTGTGTATGGGCGGAGGGCTATACCCTCCTATCCGCGATGTCATAAGCCGCAGTTTGACCATCGTTTCGGCCAACCCTACCGCGCAGGTCACGCCATCCAGTACAGGCAGCCCGTGGTCCTTCGCGAGAGACTCGGCGAGATCCGCCATCCCTGCGCAGCCCAGCACGATCGCTTCGGCCCGATCTTCTTCCACAGCCCGGCCAATTTCGGCGCTGATGCGGTTGCAAGCATCCGACCCCAGATGTTCCAGTTCCAGCACCGCAACTTCAGACGACCGCACCCGGGCACAGCGGGCGATCAGGCCATAGCGGTGCAGGTTATGTTCCAAGGCAGGCACCGAACGCGCCAGGGTGGTGACCACCGAAAACTTGTTCGAAATCATCGAGGCCATGTGATAGGCCGCCTCGCCAATGCCGATCACCGGCTTTTCGGTCAGACAGCGCGCGGCATCGAGGCCCGTATCATCAAAACAGGCGATTACCACCGCGTCATAGCCGGACGCCTTCCGAATGACATCCAACATCCCGGCCAGTGACATCGCCTCATCGTAAAATCCTTCAATCGAGGCCGGGCCAAGCAACGGATTTACCGCAACAATCTCGGTCCCCGCTGAGGCCACCCGCCGCGCCGCAGCCCCGATCTTTTCAGTCATCGAGGCGGTTGTATTGGGGTTCACCACCAGAATGCGCATTTACACTTCGCCCCCAAGATAGGCGGCCTTGATCCGGTCATCACCCATCAACTCTTTGGAATCGCCGGTCAAAACCACTGATCCGGTTGACATCGCATAGGCCCGGCTGGAAATCGACAGCGCCATCCGGCTGTTCTGTTCCACCAGCAGCACCGTCACCTTCTCATCGCGGGAGATCGCCACGATCGCGCGGGCAATATCCTGCACCAGCTTGGGTGCTATGCCCAAAGACGGCTCGTCCAGCAACAAGAGCTTCGGTTTGGCCATCAGCGCCCGACCGATGACCATCATCTGCTGCTCGCCGCCCGAAAGCGTGCTGGCCTGCTGGCTGAAGCGTTCCTTCAGGCGCGGAAAACGTACCAGAATGCTTTCCAGCGTGTTGGCTATCTCGGACTTGTCCGACCGCGTGAACGCCCCCATCAAGAGATTGTCCTTCACCGACATGAAGGGAAACACCCGCCGCCCCTCGGGCACCATGGCGATGCCCTTTTTCACGATCTCTGCCGCCGAAGTGCCATCCAGCCGCTCGCCCATGAAGGTGATCGAGCCGCTCTTGATCTTCCGCAAGCCAGTGATCGCCCGCAGGATCGAGGATTTCCCCGCCCCGTTGGCCCCGATCAGCGCCACGGTTTCGCCCTGTTGCAGGTTCAGCGACACGCCTTTCAGCGCATAAACGTGGTCGTAGAACAGCTCGACATCCTTGAAGTTCAGCATCTCTGTCATGGCTTACATCCCAATCGCTGCATCTTCGGAACCGAGATAGGCCTCGATTACCTTCGGATTGGCCTGAATTTCCGCAGGCGTGCCTTCGGCGATCTTTTCGCCGAAGTTGATCACCACGATACGGTCGCTGATTTTCATTACTGCCGGCATGTCATGTTCGACCAGCATCACCGTCACCCCGCGCTCGTCGCGCAGGCGGCGTACCTGGGTCACCATCTTCATCGTCTCGTCATGGTTCATCCCGGCAAAGGGTTCATCCAGCAGCAAAACCGTCGGATGGGTGGCAAGACCGATTGCCATGCCCAAAGCCCGCAGATGCCCCTGTGGCAGGTTCGAGGCCAATTCGTTGCGGATCGCCTGAAGCCCAAGGAAATCCACAATATCATCAGCGGATTTGCCGAACTCCGCCTCATCGGCGCGCGCCCGCTTGCTGCCGAGGAAGAACCCCAGAAGCGAAGCTTTCGACCGCAGATGATGTGCCACGATGATATTCTCGCGCACCGTCATCGACTTGAAGATGGTGGTTTCCTGAAAGGTCCGCACCACGCCCATCCGCGCCACCTTATGGGGTGCCAGATCGCTGATCTTCTGGCCACGAAACAGCACCTCTCCGCTCGTGGCATGCACAAACGACGCGATCAGCTTGAACAGCGTCGATTTACCCGCGCCGTTCGGGCCGATCACCGACAGGATCTCGCCCTTATTCACATCAAAGCTGATGTTGTTGTTGGCGGTCAGGCCCCCGTATTTCTTGGTGATACCCTTGATTTGCAGAATGGGGCTCATTTTCCACCGCCTTTCCGGTCAAGAAGGCTAAGAACACCGTTCGGCAGCACCAGCATCAGCGCGATCATGGCGCTGGAGTAGATCAGCAGCTGATATTCCTTGGCAACAGACAGCAGATCCCAGCCGAAATACAACAGGAACGTGCCCAGCATCGGGCCGGAGACAAAGCCCAGGCCGCCGACGAAACAGTAAAGCATGAAGTTCACGCTGTCGGTCACCGCGAACGACGACGGGTAGATCGACTGCGAGATCGCCACGAACACCGCCCCGGCGAGGCCACCGAAGAAAGAGGAAATCGCATAGGCCAGCAGGCGCAGATAGGCAGTGTTCACACCGATCGAAGCCGCCAGCTCCTCGTTCTGCTGCAAGCTGCGGCACAGGTGGCCAAGCCGTGAATTCACGATCCGCCACAGCGCCGCATAGGACAGCACCATCAGCGTAACTGCCAAGAAGTAGAAGGCGAGTTTCGGGTTCGCCATCGTGGCGAAATCCGGAATAACGGTGATCCCAAAGACCTGCAGCGCGCCGGGAAGCGGGATCGAGGTGATCCCCTTGGCCCCATTGGTGACTGGCAGTGCCAGAGCGGTCAACCGGGTCACTTCGGTCAGCACCAGCGTGATCATAGCGAAATAGACGCCGCGAAGCCGCAGGATCGGCAGACCGATCAGCACCGAGATCGCCGCACAGAACACACCCGCCAAGGGCAAGGTGGCCCAGAACGACACCCCGGCTTGGGTCATCAGCACCGCCGAGACATAGCCGCCCATGAGCGCATAAGCCCCTTGACCGATGTTGATGCGCCCGATGTAGAAGGTCAGCCAGACCCCGGCAGACCCGATTGACAACAGCGCCACCGAGGTCAGCGTGTAGTAAAGATCCCAGCGGCCGCTTGCCGCGATCAGAACCGGCACCAGCACGAAGACCACCAGCAGAAAAGCCGCAAGGCCCAGAATTTGCTTGTTCATCTGTTCAACCCCAAGGCTTGCCCATCAGCCCTTGCGGGCGGAAGGCGAGAAACACCATCAGCGAGGCGAAGATGGCAAGATAGGTGATGTCGCCATAAGCGGCCAACACGGTGAGGCCGATGCTTTCCATCATGCCAAGGATGAAGCCCCCGGCGATTGCCCCGGAAATCACCCCGGCACCACCGATCATGATCATCATGAAAGCTTTGATCGAGGTCGGCCCGCCCATGCCAAGGTTGACGCCGGTGATCGTCACCAGCAGCCCGCCAACCAACCCAGCCAGCATCGCCCCCAACGCAAAGCCGATCATCGAATAACGATCCACATCGACGCCCATCAGTTGAGCCGCCACGCGGTCTTGCGCCAAGGCCCGCATCGCCCGACCGGTCTTGGAATATTGCATCAGTGCGATGAAGCCCGCGATCATCGCAATCGCCAGCACCCCGATCAGGATGCGGTCGTAAGGCATGATCAGCCGCATATCCCAGTTGAACACACCGTTCACGATCTTGGGCACGCCGCGCTGTTTTTCGCCAAAGACCAGCAGGATCACCGCATCAAGGAAAAACGCGATCCCGGCGGCCAGCAGCATCGTGCTTTCGTCGCGTTTGGATTTTCGGATCACCGGGCGGAACAGGAACACTTCGATGAGCGCGCCCATGATCGCCAGGATCAGCGCCGAGGCGAACAGGCCAATGATGAAGGGCAAGCCCCATTGCGCAACAACGGTGTAGGTCACAAAACCGCCAAAGACATACATCTGTCCATGCGCAAAATTCAACACATTCATCAGCGAGAAGATCAAGGTCAGTCCCAACGCAATCAATGCGTATTGGGCGCCAAGATACAGCCCATTTGCTAGAATTTGTTCCATGCGAGGCCCTCCGGGTTGTGGGGAAAAAGGGGCCGCTTTTAGCGGCGGCCCCAAGTTGACGCCGGGAAGGAAGGGTCAGTCGACTTGAGCCACGAACAGGGTTTCAAACGCGCCGTCCTTGAAGGTGTTCACCACCAAAGGCACCGAGACCTGACGCTTCTGGCCAAACGAGGTGGTTCCGACATATTTCATCTTGGCATCGCCAACCATATAGGGGTTCGGGGCTTCGAACGTGTCCATCGTGGTCTTGAACGCCTCAACATCACTCATTGCCGCCGGGTTTGCCGCCATGGTCGCAAGGATGTATTCCAGCGCATAAACCTTGGTGTTGGACTCGTCGTTATACTCGCCGAACATGGCGGTATAGCGGGTGACGAATTCCTTCATCGCATCCGAGGCCAGCTCCGGCGTGGAAGCACCCCCAACCGAGATGAAGCCATTTGCCAACTCGCCTGCGCCTTCGGCCAGAACGGCGGCATCCTGCGCGGTTTCGGTGGAAATCAGCCCTGTGTAGCCCAGTTCCCGCGCCGAGCGGATCAGTTGCGGCGCGTTGGCGGGCGACACCCCCGACAGCACCAGCAGATCAGGGGCCGACTGGATCACCGGCAACAGAACCGGGGTGAAATCGGTCGTATCCACCTGATAGGTCACCGAATCTGACACCACCTCCAGCCCCAGCGCCTTGGCTGCGGCAACACCACCGTCCCGCTGCGACAGCGGATCGGATTCATTGCCGGCCACGAACGCCACCTTCTTCACGCCGTTGTTTTCCATCAGATACTTATAGATTGCCGGACCCGATTGATAGTTGGCCACCATGCCCAGAACCGCGTTCGAGGCGGGGGCGGTGTAGAGCTCCTTTGGGAAAGCATAGGGGAAATACATGATGGCATTCTGTTCGGCCACCGGACGCACGGCTGCAGCGCCGTCGTCCACATTCGGGCCGACGACATAGTGAATGCCCGCCTGCGCCATCTGCTCCATGCCCGCAATCGCGCGCTTGGGGTCTTTCTGATCGTCGAACGAGACAATCTCGATGTCGTATTTGGTGCCGCCGATGTCATAGCCACCGGTTTCATTGATCCAGGCGGCGCGGGTTTCCATCGACCGCTGGTTCGAAGTGCCCCAGGCCGCAGCAGGGCCAGAGGTGACGCCGACAAAACCGATCTTCAGAACCGGGTTTTCAGCGAATGCGGTGCCAAGCATGGCAAAACTTGCAATGGTGGCAAGTGCGGTGGTTTTCAGCAAGGTGCGACGAAGCATATGGCAAACTCCCTGTGAGCCAGAAGGATTGAAAGCTCTGCGCCCCGGTTCGGGGTTCTGTGAGTAGTCCGACTTGATCGTATTGTTAACAATCATGTCAACATAAATTTTCTCTATCGTCTACAAGACTGATGACTTGCCGCTGGTTGGATTGTTCACTATCTCTTTGCGAAATCACGTCAACAGAGTGGTCTACCCTTTCATGCCCGCAGCCCCGCACGAGATCAGCCAAAACGTATCTGCCGACGAAATCGCCGAAGAAGATATCGTCGAGCGCATTTTCGAGGCGGTTGTCGAACAGCGACTGCCACCGGGAACCAAGCTTTCCGAATCAGCTCTGTGTGAAGCCTTCGGAGTTGGCCGCATGCGCATTCGCCGCTCGTTGCTGCTTTTGTCCAGCCGCGAGGTGGTGGAACTGCACGCCAATCGCGGCGCCTATGTTGCCTCACCCTCTGCCAAACAGGCCCGCGAAGTCTTCGAGGCGCGTCTTGCATTGGAGCCGACGATTGCGCGGCTGGCCGTCGAACGCGCCGGGGCCGCGGATCTCGTCAATCTTGCCGCGCATCTTAAGATGGAACATGAGGCCCATCACGACGACCGCCGCCACGAAGCAATCCGCCTATCGGGCCAGTTTCATATCATGTTGGCGCAGATCGCTTCGAACGCGGTAATGCTGCGGATGATGAAGGAGCTGGTCACACGCACCTCGCTGATCATCGGCATCTTCGGCGCGCCAAGCGTGGCGAACTGCCGCGATGATGATCACGAACGCATCCTGTTCGCCTTCAAGGCGCGCGACGGCCAGGCGGCAGCCGACCTGATGACCGAGCATTTACGTGAGATTGAAAGCAGCCTTGATCTTGGCAACAAGAATAGCGGCGCCGTTGATCTGGTGAGTCTGTTTGCACGGAAGTAGCAATCTGCCAGCCATGAAAGCCTGTAGAATTAGGACATTAAAAGCCGACCATCGGGCGATGCTGGCGAAGCTGGTGGCGGCGGATTTGGGCAACCGGCTGGTGACGGAGATCGCCGCCTACGATGTCGAAAAGCTTCTGAACAACGTGGCGGCCGGTCCGTGCCAACCGCACCGGCGAAGTGTTGCGCCGCCACCTTCGCCCCATGACCAGCTCCGCGTCAGCGCCGTTGGCGCCGGTCAGGAACCAATTGGTTTCCGCAGGCTGCGCGCCTTGGTTTGGCGGGCTTCGTCACTGTCTTGCGCGCTTTCACTTTCGTAGCGAGAGTACCGCCGCGGAGGGTTTTGAGTCTCTCGCGCGATCTGAGGCTTCCCCTTGGCCGTCGGCACTGACCTTGAATAGGTTTGCCCTGTTACAGCCGGACTTGCTGGCCCCGGTTTCGTTTGGCGACTGTATCTCAACTCCCGACCGGGGCTGATTGCAGCGGGGGCATCTTGAGCCAAACTGCCTTCATCCGCAGGGCTATAGTAGACCATCCAAAGACCTGCACCAAAGATGAAAAAGACAAAGGAATACATCGAGGTCCAGACGTGAACTGTGACCAGCGTAAAGCTTAATCCGCAGAACGTGAACATCCAGGCCAAGCGGAGGAGCGACACGCGGGGACTGAACGACAAATTGTGCAATCCGACCTTGAAAAGGCCGGAAAAGTAGCCCGCCAGCATCAGCAGGAAGCCGGGGATGCCATATTTCATTGCCATCAGGAGCCAAAAATTGTCAACGCTGCCTTTATCCATATAGGCAGGACGGATCCAGGTGCGCAGCCCAAGACCAAAGATCGGATTGTCCCAGACATTCTTCATACCCCATTCAAAGATATTGGCGCGATAGTAGGCGGTCTGTGACGAAAACGTCGCATAGGTCATCAGCACCCGGACGGGCGTTCGATTGGACAGCAGGTCAACGACGACATAGGCGAGCGCAAACAAGCCAAGCAAAATCAACCACTTACGTTTGTAATTTCGCAGCACAATTGCCCAGGAAATCAACCCAATCTGCAACAAGACGGCCAAGACCGCACCGCTGGACAGCGACAGAAACACACCGGCAAAGATGACGCCGCACGCAAGCAGGCGGTTAAAAAGACTTACCCGGTCGTGAAACCCCACAAGCACCAGCGAAAAAGCCACCGAGCAGAAAAGCCCGTAGTGGATTGGGTGTGCAAAAACGTTTTGAACCCGGAACAGTCCCAATCTTTTGGGGATGACCCATTGTGTGACCGATGTCACCCCTGGAATTTTTTCGATCAACGTCGGAATCACCGCGTGGCCAGATAACGCCTCAACGACCGAAAGCGGAAGTGAGAGGGCAATCAGGAGAAGGACAATCTTGATCAGGCTTTCAAACTGGTTTGGGGTACGGATGTAGGCCCGCGCAATCAGATACCCGCCAAGAAACTCGACTGCTGCCGAGCCCACGTTCTCGACAACCCGATTAGGGTTGTTGATTGCCACGGCAAGCGTCGCCCACAATATGAAGGCAAAGTACAAATAATCCGGTGCCAGAAGTTTGCCGTAACGTCCGGCAAAGAGGTTAATGGACAAAGGGATGACCATGAACAAAAGGAAAATCCGAAGCGGAGTCAGGGCAACGGACCCTATGAAAAACTCAGCCGGAAGGACCACGCATATCAGATACAGCCAAACGACAGCCGAAAGCTTGGAGGCGTCGCCAGCTTGTGCCAGCAAATTTACAGGTGCCTGAGCGGAGCTGCGAAGGGAAAGTGCTGTATCTGAGGGCAATGGAACGAAGTCTCCGGCATATCGCAAGTGCGCAAGATCGCTGCGCCATTTTCAGGCTCAGTTATAGCCGATATTGTTTTCTGAAGCGAGTGCGCAGGGCCGGTGCGGGTCTGCGACTGTTTCAGTTTCAGAAATTTTTAGGCATAATCCGGGAAATTGGGCGCAATATCTTTTGGCACGTCGCCATTCCGAGGCGCGTGTATGCAGGAGCTTTGTTTAGGGAGTCTGGTCGGTCGACATTTCCCCTTGCCGCGGCATTCCGCTAAAGGCACGAGAAAGCAACAACGAAACCAACGCAGAGCGCAGGGCAGATGGACAAAGTCGAAGAAACGGATGCGACCCGCAATACCGAAGTGCTGACCGCACCAGCCAAAGCCAAAAGGCGGGGTCTCAATAAGCTTTCCGGTTTGCGCAATCTGCTGGTGAACGCCAAGCGGCTCTATTTCCGCAAGGTCTGGGGAATGGACATCCATCCCACGGTGCAGTTTTCGCTTTCCGCGAAGTTTGATCGTACGTTTCCGGTGGGGGTACACATCGGGCCATATTCTTATGTTGCCTTTGATGCGCGCATTTTGAGCCATGACGTGACGCGTGGGCTTTATTTGCACACGCGGATCGGCGCCAACTGCTTTATCGGCGGTTGCAGCCTGATCCTTCCAGGTATCGAAATTGGTGACAATTGCGTTGTTGGGGCAGGTTCGGTGGTCACAAAATCTGTGCCACCAAGGTCGATTGTCGCGGGGAATCCGGCGCGGATCATAAGGTCCGACATCGACGTCGGTCGGTACGGGCGGTTTTTAACCGCCGATGCGACGGAAAGCGCTCTGGCCAGGGGGGGCTTGGCGTAAATCATGGGCCGGACGTCTGTCGGGGCGTTTCTGTTCGTCGGGTTGGCGTTAGCCGCGATAACTCTATGGCCAAAGCTTTCCCTGCGCCCGGACGGAATGATCTATGATCGGCCGTTCTACGCACACAAGCAAACCTCCAATCCCCTTCGGATCGTGGTGTTTGGAACCAGCATTTCCGCCCGCGCCAAATGGCCGGATGCGCTGGCGTCTGCATTGCAAAACTGCGGTTTAGGCCGCGTTCAGGTTCTGCGCCATGTGAAAGCCGGGGCAAATTCGTCTTGGGGGCTTTCCCAGGCAGACTGGCTTGGCCAACAAAATCCAGATCTGGTCATCGTCGAATTTGCCATAAACGATGCCGACATCCTGGACGGCCTTTCGATGGGCGACAGCCGACGCAACCACGATGAGATCATCCGCAGTCTTCAAAAACACGCCCCGCACGCCAGGATTATGCTGTTGTCGACCAATCCTGTGACC
Organism: Pseudomonadota bacterium; assembly: GCA_031376305.1. GTDB lineage: Bacteria > Pseudomonadota > Alphaproteobacteria > Rhodobacterales > Rhodobacteraceae > TMP-24. The sequence continues at coordinate 9,933 of JANMDM010000337.1, forward strand.
GGGCTGGCGCGCCTTAAACGGCCTTTTCTGAGCCGATACTACGACGCCTATGTCGCCATTTCCGATGAAACCAATATCGGGATGATTGACGGATACGGTCGTTGGCTGCAGCTTCAAGGATGGCATGCGGATATGCCGGACGGCGTACATCCCCTGCCGGACATTGACGCACAACTGCTAACCTTGCCGATTGCTCGGGCTATTGCCTCTGGGTTTGGCGCAACCTGCCCCACAGATGCCGGTCAAGTGCCGACTGACTAATCAGACCTGCTACGGGCGCGCGCTCTGACGGCCGGTTTGGCAACACCCCTTCCACCGGTGATATTTCCCCAAGGACAATGTCGGGGCGGGCAGGCGACCTCTCTGTTTTCACAGAAGACGCCTATTCCCGTGTCGGCGCGAGCCATCCGGACGAGCGCCGCATCCCTGGCCGATGCAAATCGGCGCATAAGGCGGCGTTCGTCCCCTCACGCGGGACAACCAAATGTTTTCACTTTCGCTCTCCCTTCAGAATTCCAATTCCCGGCCAGCGACGGTGCTGCCACCGTCAAATGTCGTGTCTTTGGCGGCGTTTTCGCGGGACAGGACGCTGTTTGACAGCGGCGCCGGATTTGGGCGAACCGTAGCAAGTGTTCCGCTGTCGGGAAATGGCACTGCCGGTCAAATTGTTCAAGCAAGGGCGGTATCGCTGGATGACGGTGGTGCCACAACGACTGCTTGGGCTGACGTGGCGACAATTCCAGGCGGTGGGACTTGGTCGGGCACGATCACTGCACCGCGCAGCGCATCGTGGTTTCGGCCCGAGGTGCGGCTGAAGGCAACACCCGGTGTTACTGCGCAGGGTGCAAACCGGTTTGGCGTTGGACATGTCATTGCCATTTGGGGACAGTCCGAACCCGACCGGATCATTTCGACTTTCTATGATCTGACCTCGGCCCAGGTCGTTGCCGACCCGGAAGCCGTTCAGATCATCTATGGGGCGGCGGCGACCCCCGCCAGGGCCTTTGTGACGACCGCGCTGCCCTTTACAGCAGCCGCCTCTGCAATGGCGTCCACCCTTATCGCCACGCGTCCAGGCGAGAAGTTCGCGGTTATCTTTCACACGGTTCCGGGAACCGACCCACGGGCTTTAGTCAATGACGCCGACACCAGCCGCCTTTGGTCGGCGGATAAGGCCTTGCACGACTATGCGACGGCCGATGGGCAAAAAGTGGGCCTGGCGGCGATGTCGTGGTTTGCCTCGCCCGGAAGCCTGGGGGCCAACTATGGCGAAGCACTTTATCCGCTGTTCTCTGGCAAGCTGCTAAGCGGTACTGCCGTCACTTTTCCGACCAACGTCACTTATGGCGGGACTTTAAACTACCACGCCGATCACTGGTTCGGCGAGCTTTACGACTATGCCAACACCAAATGGGTGGCCTACGGCCCACATCGCTTTGATATTGACGGCGATATGATTGATGCGACGCATTATCTCGGCGGTGCATCGCAGTTCAATCTCATCAACAAGCAAACCTCGCGGGAAAGCTGGCGGTCAATGCTGACGGCGCCAACGGCGACGATGTTTCTGCCCTTGGGCATCGAGCCGATCAACTATGTGAACGGCGTTGATGACGGCGCGGGCAGTTGGACCGATTTGGCGCATCCGGCGGGGAATTCCGTCGACGGGGCGCAAGCCTATGCACGGCTAACCGCGCTTGCGGTTCTGGAAGCTGCGGATCTGACCACCTGGTCTGTGCCGATCTTCGACAATTGCCTTTGGGAAGCCAGCGGTGCCTATGTTGAGGTATGGTCTTCGGCTGGCCCGGTCACGACAACACGATTGGCGCGCGGGGATACCGCGTTGGGGGCGACGTTTCCGCACTGGACGACCGTCATGGGGTTTCAGATCAACGGTCAGGCGGCGCAGAACGCACAGATCGTGGCAGGTCGGGTTCGGATATTCAAAAATGGCGGCGGCAACTTCGCCTCGACGGACTCGATTCAATATGGCGAAGGCGGCGCCACGGGCGCGCTGCAATTCCCGGAAGATCAGTTGAATGCGACTTGGAAAAATTTGCCCGTCGTCAATGTCGGCGCCACGGGTCTGAACGGAATTCCCCTGCGGACATTGCCAAGCACCACCGTGTTAGCGAACACCTTACCTGCAGTCGCCCCCAAGTTTACCACGGCCGCAACGGGCCCGTATTTTTGGTCGCCCACCAACGTGCCGACTGGGGTCACGGCCGTCACTTTTGCCGCCAGGTTCAAGCTTCCGGCAATGCCCACCGCCACCTACATTGTCTTCACGCAGAACAACCTGGGCTTTGATGCCGAAATTCTGAACAACGGCACCATGCGGTTCACCGTCAAGGACGGGGCCGGTGTCGCGGTGCTCAGCGCGAGCATTGTCGCGACCGGTATTCTTGCCAACATCTGGTATGACATTGTTTGCGCGGCTGATCAGACAGCCAAAACCCTGAAGGTGAAGATAAACGGTGCCTTGATCACGACAGTGGCGTTCACAACCGCCGGCAATGGGGTGTTCCAAAGCACCAGAGCTTTGGGTTTTCTTGCCCGCAATTCGGCGTCGAAACTGCAGTTCATTGGCGACGTTGAGTATCTGAAAGTGTGGCACAGCGTGACCGGAACCGGGGATGCGCCCGTGACCGCGCCCCTCAAGCAGATTGTTGGCCCGGCTGCGATCGCCAATGCTGACAGCTGGAAATTGGGAACCAACGCCCCCTGAACCGCGCGTTTCCTGGAAACGGACAGAACGAAAATTACCCGGCCGTCTGAACAGGCGGCCGGGTAATTTCTTGCGCGGGCCAAGCTGACGTTGCTGTGCTTCGGCGCAGGCTGGATTGTCTGGAGAACGCGCGATCCCTGCGGGTTGCTGCGGTGCATAAATATCGTTCGCGGACATCGAATCGGTTTCCAGATTCCACCCGCAATACAACCTTGTCGCGAAAATCAGGGCATTTGGGTCACCAAAGGGCGATGAGTCCCGTCGCAGTTGTCCCTGTCGCATTGATTCCCTGGGCTCTGATGGGCAAAAAACCGCCAGCCTGAGCGTTAAGAAAAACAACGCTTTGACCGCTGGCCAGCCTGACCGAAATATTTCCGGTCTGACCCACGTAAATGGCCCGCGGCAATGTCGCCAGATCGATTGCGTCACTAGGAGTGATGGCGCTGGCATCGCGCGCTGGTGCGCTCAAGGTGGTTGGGTAGTCAGAGAATTTGTCCATGTTTTTCATCCTTGTGGTAATGTATGCTATAAATCAGCATGTTATGAGGATGACGGCGTTTGCTGACCGCGAGATTCCGTGCCATTGGCCGCCGCCTGACCCCACGCTTGTGCCGTTGACTGGCTGGATGTTTGTGCGTGAAATTGCCTTAACATGGCGGCAAGTGATCGTACTGCGCCGGTGTTTCCATTTTTGGAACTGCAAACGCGGCAGTTTCGGCAGTTTCAGGCGACAATGATTAATCAAAGGTTCAGTCGTTGCGCCAGATTAGCGCTAGAGAACATAAGCATTCTGCAATTGCGCCGCATCTTTGCCACGTTCAAACGCATTGTTCAGGTGACAGATACACTCACGAGTGGAAGGACGACCGATGAAGCTGATACGAACATTGCTGTTGGCTGGCATTGCGGCTGGCATGTGCTCCACAGCACTCTACGCAGCTGACTACTACGTTCTTGCCGCCACCCCTGGGGCGGTTGCAGGTACGCCGTTGGCCGCTATTTCGTTGCAGGCGGGCGCGACCGTCAAACAGACGCGGCTCCAAACGAACGTCAATCAACGCGGGAATACCGCAGGCAAATGGGTCATGGTCGGGCAAGCCCCGGTGACGACATCCTCGACCGCAGCCCCGTCGTCGCTGACGCGGACCAGCCTCGCGACCGACACATCGGCTGTCACCACCGCAGCCGCTCTGGCGGCGCCAGCAGCCGGAACGACCTTCAACAGCTTTGATGCACTAGAGCAATCTGGAAAGCTTCAAGGCGGGGACCGCGTGTTCCTCAGGGCTGGGTATCACGGGCCGCTTTCGGTGAACGACTTGGATTTTGCCACGCCGGTCACGATTGCTGGAATGCCGGGTGAGACGGCTCACGTCGAATCCTTGAATGTTCTAAATTCGTCGAACCTGGTGTTCAGGGACCTCAAGGTTTGGGCGATGTCAGCGAATGCAGGAAGCGCTGCATTGGTTCGGACTTACCCAGGATCCAACAACATAACATTCGCAAACCTTGATGTTCGCTCGACTGCCGATGCAGTTAACTATCTGCAATGGAGTCTTGCAACTTGGAGAGCGAACAAACGTAGTGGGTTCCTTCTCGACGGCGATCACATTTCAGTCATCGGGAACCGCGTGACGGGCGCCTACAACACTATCATCGCCCAAGGTAAAAACGCGCTTGTTGAAAACAACATTGTGGACGGTTTTGCCGGAGACGGGATGCGGGCACTGGGTGACTTTTCGACCGTGCGCGGCAACAAGATACAGAACTGCCACGACACAGATGCAACCCATGACGATGGATTCCAATCATATTCGCGCGGTGCGAACGGCAGCACAGGCACCAGTACGGTCTTTAATCTGACCCTTGAAAACAACAAAATCTACGAATGGAACGCCAGCGTTCCGAATGTGTCACCGTGCAAGCTGCAAGGTATTGGCATGTTCGACGGAATGTATGAAAATGTGGTCATCCGTAACAACTTAGTGGTGGTTTCGCATTGGCACGGCATCACGATTGCCGGTGGTCGCAAGGTGGTGATCGCCAACAATACCGTCGTGAACCCGAAGGGGATCAAGGGAAATGCTCCCTGGATCAAGATCGCACCCCACAAGAACGGGACGCCGCCGACAGATGTCATGGTTGCCAACAACACGGTCAATTGGCTTGACGTAAACGTCAATGCATCCCGGAACGTTGCCACCGCCAACAACGTTGTCGTGACCCAATCCAATCTGGAATTCACATCGGTAGCCAACCGGGACTTTACGCTTTTGCCCACCGCCAAGTCAGCGGATGCCGCAACAGCCATGTATGCCACGCCGGTTGATATCGCCGGTGTCCCGCGGCCTAAAGGCAAGGCCCCAGACGTCGGCGCCTACGAAAGCCAATAGTCCAAGGCAAAGAAACGCCCGGCCCCCCCCGCCGAAGGTGTTTGGCGGGGGTTTTCATTTGTGGCGTTGGTATTGAGGTTGCACCTCGCCAAGGTCGGCTTCGGGCATGCGGACAAAAGGCAACGTTGCCCGCCCCGGAACGATCAAAAGGCCGGGCATCGTGCCCGGCCTTTTGATCGCGTCAACAAAGTCTGGAAATCTTTTACGTCTGGTCACTCATAGGCTTCGTAGCCATATCCGGACGAGCTGTCCATATACCGGCATTTGTTGAGCACCACGCCAAGAACATTGGTCAATTGCGCAAGCTCTTTTTCGCAGATATCGATATTCTGCAAGGTCGTGCTTTCCGCCGCGGCAACCAACAAAGCGCAGTCGACATTGCTCAGGAAGCCCACATTGTCATCGCTGGCCAACATGGGTGACATGTCAAACATCATGATGTCCGGGCGCCACTGGGCTTCGATTCTTGCCAAGACATCCCGGCTTTGGGCGCTGTGCAGGATCTCTGCCGCGTGTCGCGCTGGGGCCGCGTTGCCCGCGACGATCAGGTTGTCACCAATCCTGACGGCCACATCAGCGAAGTCAGCCTTCTCTTCCAGGACTTCGTGGATCGAGCGGCTGGGCTTGTGCCCCATAAGCTGATGCAATGTCGGGCGCCGAAGATCCAGATCGATCAGCATCACCCGTGTGTCTTTTTGACGGGCAAGGGAAAGCGCCAGATTCAAGGAAACGGTGGTCTTGCCACAGGCTGCGTTTGGCGACGTAATCGCGATGCGGCGCCAAGTGGCATCTTTCATCATCCGGATGGTGCGGGATCGAAGCATGTCATAGGGCGTGGCGTCTTTGCCCCCGCTCAATGCAGCAATACGACCCTGCTGGATCTGCTCTACCGAGATGGTAACTTCCGGCAGGGTGGTCCAATCTGTATCCCGTGTGCTCGTCGCAGAACGCGGTGCAATCGGAGTCCCATCGACACCCAGCCGAGAGGACATGCGCGCCTCGCGTGCTTTTGCCAGTGCAGCTTCCAATTTTTCCATCGGTTCAACCTATCCTTGGATGAGCGTCAGCTTGCCGCCACAAAATTACAGCCTGATTCCGAATACCGCCGCCAGACGTTTCAGAATGATGTCGAGCGGTTGATAGAATACATGCACCGCATAGATCGCTAACGGAATGCCGATAACCGCCAACAGCAAAAGCCCGATAAACACCGAACGCCGCTTCATCGTTTCACCAGGGGTTCGCATGTAGGGGATTGTCACAATCGGGGTGATCCCAAACGTGGTCACGATATCCTTCGGGCGACGTACCGCCCGGTTCAACAGCTCCATCAACACGATTGATCCAAGCCCAAGCAGCATGCCTGCGATCACCCCACCGATAATAATGAGCGGGCGGTTCGGTTTGGACGGGCTGTTGGGTACAGTCGCGGCATCCAGAACCGAGATCTTTTCGCCCTTGGATAAAACTTCGATCCGTTCGCCAGCGGCCGCCTGCGACTGACTTCCCACGGCCTTGTTATACTGTTGCTGTGTGTTGGAATAGTCGCGGTTCAGCGCGTCCAGCGCGATCTGGTTGGCCGGGGTGCGGTCAATCGTGTCCTGCAAGGCGACCATCTGCTTTTGCATCTGATCGCGCTGTTCTTCGGCAAGTGCTATTTGCGAATCCAAGTCGGCGATTTGAACGTCAAACATCGATGCCGTCGGATTCGAAGCATTGCCTGTCAAAGGTGTCTGCGACCGCACGATGATTTCAAGTTTCGCAATCTGTGCCTGCAGCATGGTGACCTTCGGGTGCGACGGCGCCAAAAGCGCCAGCGACTGTGACAATTGGTCGTTCAGTGTCGCCAGCTGCTTTGCTTCAGGCGTCTGAGTCGCGCTGCTATTCGATACCTGGCCGGTAGAATTGTATATGGCGATCAGACGATCTTTCTGGTCGTTAAGCTGCCGGATATTCTGTTCCGCAGTGTCCATCTTGGCCTGCAGGCTGCTTTGTTGGGTCATCCGGAACGCCAAAGTAGACGGCAGTGCGTCAGAGTTTTTGTTCTGAAACTCAAGAAGATTGGCGCTCAGCCGGTCTAGCTCGGCGCTCAGACGTTTCACTTCCTGGGCGAAGAACTCAAGCGTGTCCTCGGCGCCCTTGGTGCGCAACTCAACGTCAGCCTTCAGGATGTACGTCACGTATTCGTTCACGACGCCCGCCGCCAGTTTTCCAGACTCGGCGGTAAAGGCCAGGGTCATCGTCGCCGCTTCGCCTTTTCCAGCGCTTTTCTTGATTGTGGTGTTGTCACGCATTTCTTTGACAACTTCGTCTGGCGACATCAATTTGATATCGCGGAAAACGCCAAGCCGGTTGGCGATGTCCAGAAGGTTTGCACGGGTCATCAGCCGGTTTTCAACAGTCTGCAATTTTTCAAGGGCGGCGGACTGTACAGTTGGCGCAGCAAGTGCCCCGGGAATCTGCGACGACTCTACCAACAGCAACGACTGCGCCAGATAGACCGAAGGCAAAAGCAAAGCGGCTGCAACGGCTGCCGCGAAAACCAGCGCACTGATAATGACGAAGTAATGCAGCCGACGCATAAAGACAGCAAAGTAAAACGACAGGTCGAGATTCATTTCCGCTTCTCTTCTTCAGCCGCAATCTGTGCAGCAAAAAATACGCCGTCATCCAGAACCGATTGGATGACATGTTCGTCAACATGATGGTGGTCGGTGCTCCAAGCATAAAGCAATGACATGTCACACAACTGGTTTACAAGGCGCGGCACGCCGCGGGTCACGCGGTGTACCATCTTTGCTGCTTGCGTGGTGATCTCTTGCCCGGTTCCGCCCGCAGACCGCAGCCGATAGTCGATCATTTCGACCACGGCCGCCTCGTCCAACGGCAGCAAGTGGAAGCTGGCGGCGATGCGCTGCGCAAGTTGCCGCAACGATGGGTCAAGCACCATGTCGCGCAATTCGGGTTGTCCGACCAGAACCAGTTGGATGACCTCATCCTTGCCGGAATTGATGTTGGTCAGCATCCGCAGCTCTTCCAGGCTTTCCGGCGACAGGTTCTGTGCTTCATCAAAAATCAGAACGACCCGGCGACCGGTCGCATATTCATCGATAAGGAAATCCTGAAGCTTTTGGAAAAGCTGAACATAACCAACCGCAGGATTGAAGGCGACGCCGAGCGAGTTCAGCACCCATTGAATCAACTCACCGCGCCCGCCTTGCGCGTTGGAAATCAATCCTACGGTGACCTTGGCCCCGAACTGACGCAGCAGTTCGCGCAGCAATGTCGTCTTGCCGCAGCCGACGCCGCCGGTCACCAGGGTGATCGGCGCGCGTGACAGAATCCCGAATTCAAGAACCGAATAGGCACGCCGATGCTGGGCAGACCAGAACAGAAAGTCCGGGTCAGGGACAAGCGTGAATGGACGCTCGCGGAATCCGAAGAATTCCATGTAGAAGCCAACGTTTCCTCTATCTTCCGCTTGGGTCGACACGACCTTGTTCATCCGATCTTCCACTGTTGCCAAGCTTTTGGCCTCATTATCATTACGCACTGCGAAGCCAGACGACTGGCTCGCCAATGTTCATGTGTACTGCCGCTAACTCTTCGTCAACTTCATGGCGTCCCCGTTCAGGTCATACTTTGGCGTGCGACCTGCAATGATTCGGCCACATTCCGGATATAGGCTAGACATAGGCCAAATGTTGGGCGAACACGCCACGAACATGCCATTATTGTTTCCGTTTTGGAACATATGCAGCGCGCCAACCGATCTTTTGTGCCGTTTTGATGCGGGAATCCGCCTTCCGCTATCTTGATTGCAGTAAGTGGGCCTAAGAGTGGCAGAATTGGATTTTGCGTAACCCGCCCAAAGTGGTAAGAAATAATACGGTGTGAGATGGCGCTGCTTTGGAAGTTGGTGATATTTGAGCGGCGGTTAAGAGCCGCAAATTCGGTTTTTCAGTAATGTTCAGGTTTGATTCACAGTATGACAATGCAACATAATGACCTTTTAGAGACAATGCGTCAGGCATGTGCCCCTGTAGGCCTCGTCACGGTTCCGGAGCGGCGTGGCGCCTATCGCAACTGCTTCAAACGTATCTTTGATATGTTGGCGGTGGTGCTGACCTCAGTGGTCGTCGTGCCTTTGGTGGCGATATTGGCCGTTGTCTTGGCTATGGAAGGTCACAAGCCGTTCTATGTGAGCGAGCGCGTTGGCCGCGGCGGCCGACCATTCCGAATGCTGAAACTACGCACGATGGTCGATGATGCCGATGATCAGCTCGCTGACTATCTGGAGCGCAATGCCCACGCACGCAGCGAATGGGAAAAAACGCAAAAGCTCAAAAGCGACCCGCGAATTACCGCCGTTGGACATTTTCTGCGCAAGTCGTCCCTGGACGAACTACCCCAGCTTTGGAACATATTCGTTGGTGATATGTCGCTGGTTGGGCCACGCCCGATGATGCCTTGCCAGCGCGCGATGTACCCCGGCCTGTCCTACTATGGTCTCCGTCCTGGTCTGACTGGACCGTGGCAAATATCCAGCCGAAATGATGTTGGTTTTTCGCAGCGGTCTGAGTTTGATGGCCAATATGACGATCAGTTATCCCTTGGCACTGACGTTCGCATCCTGTTGAAAACCGTCGGTGCAGTGCTGAGAGGCACGGGATACTAAGCCGCAGCCAACATCCTGTCATTCGCCTCGCAATGTGATAGGCTGTTTTGGCTGTCGACCCAACCGGCGGCGCATCGGTGCTGCGCACGTTCCGTATCAGATACATTTCCGAGAGAAATAATGCTTTTTCGCCAACATATTAGTGCAGCCGCACTGTCTGCCCTTCTTCTTGTCTCGGGCTGTGATACTGCAAAAGATCGGGCCGAAGCATATTTCCAGTCTGGAATGGAGTATCTTCAGGCCGGGGATGTGGAACGGGCGCTTGTTGAGTTTCGAAATGTCTTCAAGCTGGACGGCTCGCATCGCCAAGCACGCGTCGCCTACGCCGAAACCGAACTGAAACGCGGGAATGTGCGCGAAGCCTACAGCCAGTATCTTCGCCTGATCGAGCAATACCCAGACGACGTAGCCGGCCTAAAGGCGTTGGCGCAAATGGCGGCCGGGAATGCCCAATGGGAAGATGCGAACAGCTTCATTACGTCGGCGCTCGCGTTGACGCCCGATGATGTAGCGTTGCAATCCCTTCGGATTTACACCGACTACGGTGTGGCCGTAGAGTCGAATGATGCAGGGGCCGTCGTTTCAAGTGTTAAAGCTGCAAATGATCTTCGGCAAAAGGCCCCGGCCGAATTACTGCTTCACAAGGTCATTGTCGACGATCTGATTCGGGCGCAGTCCTTTGAAAAGGCTCTGACTGAGCTTGACGCGGCGATCAAGATTGCGCCAACCGAACGGCTGCTTTACGCGCAGCGGCTGTCAATTTTTGCGGCCCTCGGTGATGACGCAGCGGTCGAAACTGGTTTGATCGACATGGTTGCAAAATTCCCCGATTCCCCCGAAATGCACGAGGCGCTGCTGCGTTGGTATCTGTCGCGCAAGGACTATGACAAGGCCGAAGCCTATCTGCGCGCGCAAGCGGCAATACCGACGGAAGAAACGACCGCGCTGATCGAACTTATCCGGTTTCTGGGCGAGTTTCGGGGGCCGGATGCGGCGATTGCCGAGTTGGACAAGGCGATTGCGGCGGGAAAATCTGTGCCGGTCTTCCGTTCGGCGCGGGCTGGCTTCCGGTTTGACCGGGGTGATCGCGAAGGTGCGGTTGCCGAAATGGAAGAAATTCTGAAAACCGCCGAAGCTGGCGAAGAAACCCGGACCATCAAAATCGGTTTGGCAAGAATGCAGCTTGCCGTTGGTAATTCGGTGGCCGCGCGGGCGTTGGTTGAAGAAGTCTTGGTCGAAGACTCAGGCCAGACCGAAGCGCTCAAATTGAAAGCCAGCTGGTTGATCCAAGATGATGAAGTTGGCGACGCTGTCTCAATATTGCGCGATGCGATCGACCAAAACCCCCGCGATGCAGGTCTGATGACCTTGATGGCACAAGCATATGAACGCGATGGCAACCGGGAGCTGATGCGCGAAATGCTGTCGCAAGCGGTCGAGGCCTCGGGTCGCGCCCCGGCCGAGTCTTTGCGCTATGCCCAGTTGTTGGCATCTGAAAACAACCTCATTGCGGCTGAAGGGATAATTATTGACTCGCTGCGCATTACGCCCGGCGACACGTCGCTTTTGGTCCCACTTGGGCAAATATACGTTGGTCTGAATGACTGGTCGCGGGCGGACGCTGTCGCAAAAGATCTTGAGGCATTGAACGATGATCGTGTGAAGAACGATCTCACCGCAATACGGGCGGCGATTTTGGAGGGAGAGAAGAAGACCGGCGAGGCGATATCCTACCTCGAACAAGCAGCTTCAGCCGAGGGTGCGCAGCTTGACGCGAAGATGGCTGTTTTACGCAATCACCTCGACAACGGTCGTCTTACAGAAGCTTCGGCCTTTGCCGCACAGATGCTCGCAAGTGACCCAGAAAACCTGGACCTGCAGTATATCAATGCGACAGTGCAGGCGATGACCGGAAAGGTCGCTGACTCCGAAGTGACGTATCGGGCGATCTTGGCCAAGGATAAAACCCGTGCCACCGTGTGGCTGTCGCTATTCAGGGCTCTGTCGGTTGATCCCGCTCGCCAGGACGAGGCTGCGAAACTTCTTGATGAAGCCCTTGCCGCGGTTCCCGACTCTGGTGAATTGCGCTGGGCGAAAGCCGGAATGCTGGAAACATCCGGCGATATCGACGGGGCAATCACCCTTTATGAAAGCCTTTACAAAGAGAACTCCGCCAACCCGATCGTGGCCAACAACCTCGCGAGTCTGCTTTCGAACTATCGCAAGGATAGTGACAGCCTTGCAAGGGCAGAGGTCATCGCGCGGCGGCTAAGGGGCAGCGACCTGCCGCCCTATCAAGATACCTTTGGCTGGATCGCCTATCAAAATAACAACTTTCCAGAAGCACTTGCCGAACTTGAAAAGGCTGCCGTCGGCTTGCCTGACGACCCGACTGTCCAGTATCATCTGGCGATGACATACCTCGCACTGTCACGGGCTAAAGACGCGGCGGCACAATTTACGAAAGTGATAGGCATGCTGCCCGCCGATGATTCGCGCGAAATCGCGGTTTCGACACGAAGTGAGCTGGAAAAACTTAAAGCTGCCGGAGTTGCCGAATAGTTGCCATAAAGGTGTTGCGCGCTGAGCACGCAAGTTTCACGATGGCTTCCAGAAGCGCTAAAACTGCGATATTGTTTTGAAAATCGCTGACTCGCTTTTAGGGTCGGCGTTAGAAAAATTGTAATTGGGTGCGAAAAAATGCTCAGAACCCTTATGGGCCTCATGGTGGCCTTGATCCTTGCTCCTGCTGCTTGGGCGCAAAGTTCCTATCGAATTCAACCCGGTGACGTGCTGCAAATGGAAGTGCTGGAGGACCCCAGCCTGAACCGCAGCTTACTGGTGCTGCCCGATGGCTCTGTAAGCCTGCCTCTGGTGGGCGCCGTCCCGGCAACCGGCAAGTCGGTCGATGCGATGCGCTCGGCTATATCGGCGGCCCTTGCCTCGAAGTTTGCGGCGCCGCCGACGGTCTTCCTTTCGGTCGGCCAGTTGAACGCAACCACGACTGCCGTGAACAACGCCGCCGCTGGTCTTGCAGCGACAAATGTCACCCTCGGAGACACAGTGTCGATTTATGCGGTTGGCGAAGTCAACAAACCGGGCCGTCTCGACGTCAAATCAGGAACCACGCTGCTGCAATTCTTGGCAGAATCTGGTGGCCTGACGAAATTCGCGGCGGCAAAGCGGATCCAGCTGCGCCGGGCGGATCACAAAACAGGTCAGGAAACCGTTTACAACTATAACTACAAGGCAGTACAGCATGGCGCGAGTGCTCCGGTAATCGTTCTGCGCGAAGGCGATGTGCTTGTAGTGCCGGAGCGTAAACTCTTCGAATAAAGGCAAAGTCGGGTGGGCAAAATAAAAAACAAGATCGCGATAATCGCGGCAGTTTCATCGATCTGGCCAACCATCGCCTCCTCTCAACAGGGAGGCGCTGGTGCGTCGGCCGTCAGTGCACCAGTTGTCACTGCGCCGGCCGCCGGTGCGCCGGTTGGCGGATTTCAAATTGACGCTGGAATCAGCAGCAGTTTGAAATCCGATAGCAATTTCACACTGAAGCCGGGCGGCGGCACCGGAAATTCGACCATACTCGACAACAAACTGAGCTTTGGGGTTAGCAGTATAACCTCTGCCTATAGCTTGAAGGTTATCGGAACGGGAGACCTGCGTTACGCGGAGATTCCTGGGCGGATCGTATCGGGTTTTGAAGATCCGACATTGCGGGTCTCCTTCGTTGCCGACAGTACGAACAGCCGTCTTACCTTCAATGGCCGCTACCAGAACGTGAACCGGGATTTCCTCAATCCGTTTCAGGTGGAACAGGAAGAACAACAATACGGTCTTCTGGTCGGCGACGGCGGTACATTGCGCGATGTGACCCTGGGCCTGAAGTATGAAACGGGGCTGAGCAATCCGCTGGGTTTCGTGTTCGACCTCAACAGTGACAACAAGCAGTACTCCAATGTCGTGAACCCGCTTATCTTCGACAATGGCACCGACAGTGCGGCTGTCACCGTGCTGATGCGCGTCAGCCCGGTGACAACGCTAAGGGCCAATGCCGGGCTCAAGCGCTATACGGCCGATGATGCTTTGCAGACGGACCGGACCACGACCGACTATTCAATTGGCCTTGCTCAAGACATAAACCCTGCCCTGCAATTGGATGCGCAGATCGGTATTACCGATGTGCAGACCGATACAATTTTCGGTTCAAAGAACAGATCCGGTGCCGTGGGTTCGCTGACTTTGACCCAAGCGCTGCCAAATGGGACTGTTTTCGGCACACTCAAAACGTCGCGCAACCAGAATGGCGCGCGTACGGATCTGAGTTTCGGCCGCGATCTTCAGCTTAGCAACGCCACGCTTCGCGTCTCGCTCGGGGTGACGCGGGGAAGCACCGGCTCAACGGGATGGACCGGTTCAGTCGCCTATAATCGCCCGCTTCAAAATGGCAATATAACACTGGCGTTCAATCGCGCCGCCAGAACCAACAGCTCAAACCAGGACGTTATTGATACGCGTCTTTCGGTTGGGTACGGGCATGACATCAACAGTGTCTCTCGGATCAACTTGAACCTGAACTGGGGCCGCGCAGAAGGTGCCGGAACGACCGGGATTCCAACCGTCGATCTTTCAGATTTGAACGCGACCTATACGCGGGCGCTGACCTCAGATTGGAACATGTCGGGCGGGCTGACGCTGCGTCAGCGCACTGATACGAGCAAGGCTGACGCAAGCTCAACAGCTTTGTTCGTGACCCTTGGGCGAAATTTCAGCTTCCGACCCTGACCTATTTGCCGATCTGGTCGGCGATTGTGGCTTATTTGGAAACGCGCCGCTGATAACTAAGCGGCGCGTTTCATGTTTCCGGTCGCACATGGCAATGGTTTCCGTTAAAAACCAGTCAATTCCAGTGAAAGTGAAGCCGCGGTTTTGCCATGATGAACAGCCCTGAAATGCAGCCTGCATCGGCCTTAAAAACCCAACGCCTGGGTGTTAATGCCCTTGGCTTTGCGGTTTTTGCCGCGCTGATCTTAGGGGCAATTCCAATTTTTTGGCTTGGCTTTGTCTCGCTAGGTAAGGCCTGGTCGACGGCCGAATACAGCCATGGCCCGTTGATCCCGATGATCTCGCTTTACTTGTTCTTGCGCGAACTGCGCCGTGCGCCATCGCCCGAAGTCGCGGCTCTGATCCGCTGGCCAGGCATTGTGGTCATTGCCGCCGCGCTGACTGTGGCGGCTTTGGGCAATCTGATGCGTGTACCAGACATTGTTACCTATGCCTTTATCTTCTGGGTCAGCGGCGTGGTCCTGACGGTGTTTGGCTGGCAGAGCGGTATCCGCCACCAGCTGCCGGTCTTCCATTTGATCTTCATGTTGCCGCTTCCTCAGACGCTTTACTGGAGCCTGACGATCTACCTGCAGGGCCTGTCGTCACAGCTTGGTGTCTGGATTGTCAGCCTCGCAGGCGTGGCGGTGTTTCTTGAAGGCAATGTTATCGACCTTGGTGTCTACAAGCTTCAGGTTGCCGAGGCGTGCTCGGGCCTGCGGTATTTGTTCCCGATCCTCAGTTTTTCGTATCTTTTCTCGATCCTCTATCGCGGGCCAATGTGGCACAAAGTGGTGCTGTTGGTTTCAGCAGCACCGCTGACGGTGGTGATGAATTCCTTCCGCATTGGCGTGATCGGCATTCTTGTCGACCGGTACGGTATTGAACAAGCCCAAGGGTTCTTGCACTTCTTCGAAGGCTGGGTGGTGTTTTTGATCTGCGTTGGTATCTTGTTTCTGATGGCGATGGCACTGCAACGCTTCGCCCCCAACCCGATGCCTTTGGCCGATGCGATTGACCTTGATTTTGACGGGTTCCCGGCGATCCTCGCACGGATATTTGCGATAAGGCCGACGGTGTTTCTGGCTGTGGCGGCGGCGCTGTCGATATTCCTGTCGCTGGCCTGGCACCTGACACCGCAACGCGAAATCGCAACGCTGGCGCGCGATCCCTTGGCGCTTTACCCCCTGAGGGTTGAGGGTTGGACGGGTCTGGCAGCGCAGTTGGATCCGGAAATTGAAAAGGTTCTTGCTGCAGACGATTATCTCAATGCGATCTATCAGCAGCCCGGTGATAAAAATATAGTCTCGTTCTTTGTGGCTTTTTACAAGAAACAGACCGAAGGACAGGGCATCCATTCCCCCAAAGTCTGCCTGCCATCGGGTGGCTGGGAAGTCTTCAATATGGAACAAGTGCCGGTGGATATGACCGCCTCCGGCTATGGTCACTTTCAGGCTAACCGCGCCGTGATTCAGAAAGGCCTGTCCCGGCAGCTGGTGTATTACTGGTTCGAAGGTCGCGGGCAGCGCGAGACGGACGACTTCCGTGCCAAAATGGAGGTTCTGATCGACAGCTTGACCAAAGGCCGCACCGACGGCGCCCTTGTCCGGTATGTGACACCCATCGGCACGACCGAATCTGAAGCCGACGCCGAAGCACGGCTCTTGGGGTTCATGGCGCTTAGCCTCAAGCCTCTGCCAAGGTTCGTCCCATTTTGAATGCCGACCACCCACTGCCTGGCCGGTTGCGGGCCTTTGCTGCATTCCTTTCAGATATGGCTGATATGTCTTGGCCGGTCTGGCTGGTGCTTGGCCTGTGCCTATTTCCGGAAGTCTATCTCTTTGGTGCTGATACCGGGTTTTGGGGAAACCCGCGTGACCGGGCAATCGCTTTTGATTTTCTCGGGTTTTGGGCTGGCCTCCTGGGGAACTGGACGCCGAACTACCCGGCCCAGCCCTATGTGATGTTCCTGACTTACGGGTTTTTGCATGCAGGCCCGGTACATTTTGCAGTGAACATGCTGACCCTGTCATCCTTGGGCGCCCCGGTGGCGGCGACCATCGGGGCTTGGCGGTTTTTGCTGCTGTATCTGATGCTGCTCATCGCCGGAGCGATCGGATTTGCGCTGTTTCCAGAGGTTCATGCCCCAATGGTGGGCGCGTCGGGGGCGTTGTTTGGGTTGGCCGGCGTTGTGTTGGCTTGGGACATGCAGCGCCGTAAGGCAGATGCATTAAGCCGCTGGCCAGTTCTGGGCAGTCTTGCGGTTCTTGTTGTGCTGAATGCCGTGTTGTGGTGGGCGATGAACGGGCAACTGGCCTGGCAAACCCATTTGGGGGGCTTTCTCGCTGGCTGGTCGATTGCTTACGTCATGCGGCCACGCAATTAGCGCTGCATCTTGCCAAATATCCGCGCATATGCCGCCAAAAGGTTTGGCGCCGAATGCGCCCAGCTTAGTGTCTCAAGCACCCTTGCACGGCCAATCTTTCCCATGCGGCGTCGCGTTTCTGGCTGGCCAATCAGATCGGCGATCTTACGGGCGAAATCTTTGGGGTCATTCGCCGCCGCATAAAGTGACGCATCCCCTGCTGAGGCGCGGCCCTCTTTCAGATCGAACTGCACCACCGGCTTTTCCAACGTCATGTATTCCATGACCTTGTTCATGGTGGATATGTCGTTCATCGCGTTTTTCGGGTCGGGGCTTACCCCAATATCGCAGCTGTTCAGCGCCCGCAAAAGATCCTCATCATAGAGCGGCCCGGTAAAGGTGAAGTAGTCCGACAATCCACGCCGGGTCACATCTGCTTCAACTGTCGGCAACTCCGGGCCAAAACCGACGATCACGAAATGCACATCCGTCTGACCGATGTCGCGGATCAAATATTCAGCAGCTGCTACCAGAAGATCCATACCCTCTTGCTGTCCGATGACCCCGACATAGCCCAGCACAGTCTTTACGCCTTTGCGAACAGCGGGATCGGCGGGGCGGATTTTGAATTTTTCAATCCTTGGCGCGGATCGAACCACAAAAACATCCTCGGCCCGCATCTTCCCCCGCCTTAGTGCTATTTCACGAAAGCTCTCGTTGGTGGCAACCGACACCGAGGCAGTGGCAAAGGTCATCCGTTCCCAGATCAGCATGATCTTGTAGAGCAGTCCCTTGCGACCAAACTTCGCCTCGAACAGCTCGGGGCAAACGTCGTGATGATCAAACAGATAGCGCACCCCACGCGGCCGGTACCACAGCGCCAGCAGGAAGATCAGATCTGGCGGATTGCAACCCTGAATAACGTCAAAGCCCCGCTCGCGCCGCACGACCCGCGCCAGACGGAACCAGTGAACCAGTGAATGAAGATACTCCCTGGCATAGGCGATCGCCCCGGAATGCGCCTCGACGGGCTCAGGGTAGCGATAGATGTGGATGCCGTCGATTTCTTCGTAATGCTTGTCCCAACCCCGACCGGTCGGGCAGATCACACTGACCTCATAGCCATGCGCCTTTAGCGTTGTCGCCTCCAGCCAGACCCGCCGATCCAGCGGCACCGGCAGATTTTGCACCACGATCAGAACGCGGCGCGCATTGGTCAACGCCATACTTAACTCCTGCAGAACTTCTGCACGCTTGTTAGTGCAGCCTTCTGCCAAAGGCAAAGGCTTCGCCGGGTAAACGTTCCGGTGGCGCGGCCAAAGGTATTGCATCACGGCGCAAGGACAATTTCCGCAATGCTGGTCGAAGAAAACGGCATAAAGTTATTGTCCGAAATCAATGTGGCTTTCGTCTGCCCCGCTGCATCCTTCCAAACATCCAAGCCTTCAAAATTGCCATAGTCCCCCGGCGCTGTTTGCATCACAATCTCGGGGGCGGAAAACCCGTTGCTGGTGACCTGATAGGAACTCAGCCTGCTGGTATAACCCCAGATCAGCGAAAAATCCCGCTCCAGAACATATAACCTGCCATCCGGCCCATAGTCAGCATCCGTGGCCTGAAAGGCCCCATCCGTGGCAAGATCCGGCCCGTCACGCCAGACTTTCTCACCCGAATGGACAAGGGTCTGGTAGCCGCGATTGCCCTGCGACAACCGCTCAAGAATGGCCATGATCTGCCCGCTGGAGGAGATGCAGATCGCCTCCATACCCCTATTCCCCCAAAGATCGCGGAAGCGGTCCCAATCCTGAAGCGGCGTTGGGGCCATGTCAGGCGGCGAAAAGCTAGCCACTCTTGCATAGCCTTCAAACGCCACTATCAGCCTGCCATCGGGTGCAATTCGCAACGCTTCTGCATCCGAATGGAACCCAAGCGCCGGGTCGCCATTATTGTCCAGAAACCGGTTCTGGCTTTCAGTCTTAACCGATAAGATATCGCCCGCGGCATTCCGCGTCAGGCTGGCGGCGAACAAAACCCCGCCATCGCTGATCGCCAGAAGCGCGTTGCCACCCCTGGTTATCTCGATCCCCGACATGCCGCCAAAGTCACTATCGTGCTCCGGCCAATCGACGCTATGCAGGCGGAGCCTATGATCATCTGCGGAATTGCGAATCTTTCCCAGCGCCGTGACGGCGCCCAAGCCGACGATCAACGCCAGGATTGCAAATTTAACGCGCGGCTTTGCCAAGGGCGATCCGTGCAGCTTCCGGTGACAGTCGGTCGCGGACCGACTTCGGCGCGCGCAGGCCCAAAACGGCCCGAAGCAGTGCCTGTGCCTGCGGAAACTGGCCCTTCAGCACCAACTGCCCGGCTTTCGCAATGGCGAACCCAGACGCCACCGGCAGCGCGATCGGGTTGAAACGCCTGATGAACAGCATCCGGCTGCGATACTTGAACCACACCGAAAATGGTGAAGCCGTCCGCATCAATGTCGGCGAGCCGATGGCCGTTCCCGCGTGGTGGTAGGCGATGAAACCCGACGCGACCAGCAGCGGAAAATCCCCGCGCCGCAGGGCCCAGTCGGTTTCCTCGTAATACAAAAAGTAATCTTCCCGCATCGGGCCGACCGTTTCATAGAACCGCCGCGATGCGACCATGTTGGCCCCATTGATGAAATCAATCTCGCTGGCTTTGGGCATCGCCGCCGTAGCGGCCTGCTTGCCCTGATTTACGTCGCTTGTCACGCCGGTCCACATATTCAGCAGGCCGCCGTCGGTTTGAATGGTATGGGGGGGCGTGGCGTAGCAGACCCGCCCCCCCATCAGCCCATAGACCGGGGTTTCCTGCGCGGCGGCAAGAATGGCGATGGTCGCCTGCGGGTCAGCATAAGCGTCGGGATTCAAAACCCAGAAATGCGCTATTTCTGCAAGGGTCGCCAGGGCCGACAGCCCCAGATTAACGCCGCCTGCGAAGCCAAGATTGACGCCCGAATGCAGCAACAGCACCTGTGCACCCCGTCTTGGCTTGGCCAGCCCCTGCGCATCAACTTCGAGCAAGAGATCCTGACCACTGGCGTCCTTGCGATCCTTGGCCCAGGACCGCACCGCCAGGACAGTCGTATCATCGGACGCATTGTCGACGACGACGATGGTCGGTGTCGGTCCGTCTTGTGCAATCAGGCTGTCCAGACAGCCTGCAATCACGTCCGAAGAATTGAATGCAACAATGACAACGCCAATCGACGCATCTTTTGATGTCTCGGCCATGTGCAGCTCGGTCCGTTGAATCGCATTCATTCTCAGCGTATTATCCGATTTTGGTGTAAATTTGACCGCGAAGAGATTGATAGGCTTTCCCCCTGCCCTTGCCAAGACGAATGCAACGGGTTCTTTGCTGATCGCACAATCGGCGTTGGATGTGTCATGGCTGGCGCCGTATCGGGGCCAGCTGCGGTTTGTCCCAGGGGGACGACCCCTCCAAAAAATATCGCGCCAACCGCAGCGCCCGCGCAGCGTAAAGCCCCTGGCGGGGATCGGTTCGCGGCGCACGGCTGACAATCCAGCCGGCTGACGCGAAGCACCTCAAAAGCACAAATAAAGTCAAAGTATTAGCATCCAGATCCGGGGCTGGTCGTGCCCGCCGGTACCCCGCAACCAAAGCCCCGGCAATCGGCGCGAGGTTCGGTTCCTCAAGGTTTTGCACCAGCGCTGTGCCCAGATCATAAAGCCGGAAGCCAAACCCGCCGTCGTCAAAATCGATAAGCGCCAACCCGTCGGGCGTCTCCACAACATTCTCACGCAGCACATCGGCATGGATCAGCCCAAAGTCGCCCCCCTGCGCGCGCATCGCCGCCAACTGTGTCCTTGCGGTGTCGCGCGCCGCAAGGATGATCTGGCGGTCTGCGGGGCCAAACGCCGGATTTTCCCAGAACCGACCCAATGCGGGTCATCGCCAAGCAACCCGTTTTGGTCCCAGACCGGGCGGCTCAGCGTCGTGCCAACATCCAGCCCATCGCTCACCGAATGCAGCCGACCCAGCAGGTGCCCAAGGTTTTCGTACAGCCCTTCTTGTCGCGCCAGATCGCCCGGCAAGTTTTGATCTGCCCGCCCGATTGCGGCCCCGTCCATCCAGGACACGCAACTGGCGATCCGATCCCCCGCCATCGCCGTCAATCCGCCCCGGCGGGTCAGCAATGGCGCAGGCACCAGCACGCCCTGTCGCGCCAATGCGGCGGTCCATGCCAACTCTGCCTCAATCGCAGTGCGACTCTGGTAACCGGGCCGGTGCAACCTCAGCGCTGCCTGGCGCCCGTCGTCAAGCCAGACCCGAAAAACGGCATTTTCGCGAATCTGCACCAGTTGCGGCGGCCGCACCGCGACCCCCCAATAGGCAAGTGCGGTACCCGCCATGGCCGTCGCGCGCTCGGCGGATATCGGCGCAGGCGCCGTCACGCCGCACCTCCGTACGGCGATGGTGCAAACCCTGTGACCCTCCACAGGCCGCCGCCATCGGCAGCCCAGGCATTTCCAAACCCGCACCCCAAATTCACCAAAGACTCACTCATCCTCGATCTTGCCACGCAATTCCTTCACCTCTCCCCGCGCGGTTTTTGCCGCCAGTCGCCGCCGCTTGCTTCCCAATGTAGGCTTCGTCGGCACCCGCCGCTTGGGGGCCACCAAGGCGGCGCGTATCAACTCGGCCAGCCGTTCCCGCGCCAGTTCGCGGTTTTGCACCTGGCTGCGCGTCTCTTCGGCGCGGATCAGGATCGCGCCCTCCAGCGTCCAGCGCCGCCCCGCCAGCCGCTTCAACCGTGACTTCACCGCCGCCGTCAGATGTGGGCTGCGCTCGGCCTCGAACCGCAGATCCACCGCGGTCGACACCTTGTTCACATTTTGCCCACCGGGGCCCGAGGCCCGTGAAAAACTTTCGCTCAGTTCCCAGTCCGCAATCGAAATCTGATCATTGATCCACAACATGGCCCCGACCTTAACGGATTTCCCGACCCGTCCGAAAGCCGTTCGATACCCGCCACATTCATCTTCGCACAAATATCCCCGCCGGAGGCTTCCCACCCCTCCTCGCCCAACCCGTGCACGGAAAGGGCCGCCCCGAGTTAGGGCGGCCCTCCGAGATCTAAGGAGATGGACCAGTTAGGGTGCCGAAGTCGGCATGGCCCAGTCAGAGTTCTAAGCCTTCAGGTCTGCCCTCAGGCCACGGCCTCCCTGACTGTCCTGACACCTCTCTCCAATATCACTCTCGACACTGGATCACCTCCTTTCACTTGGTTGCCGTTATCCACAGGCTGCCACAGATTTTGTGTTTGTCAAAAGGTTTTATACCACCTTTTCTGTCAATTTTGAAACAATCACCCGGAATGGGATCAGCGCCACGACGGCAAGCGACAGTTTCACCAGCCAATCGGCGGTGCCAAGCGACACCCAAAGCGGCACGTCTGGCCCCGATCCCAGAAGCGGCAGTACCTCGCCCGCCCAGCCCACATTATTGCTTGGCTCAAGAAACGTCAGGAATCCGGCAAAGGCGATGGTGAAGAAGATCACGGTGTCCAGTGAAGCTCCCGCAAGGGTCGAGATAAAGGGCGCGCGCCACCAGCCCTGCGTACGAAACCGGTTGAAGACATGAATGTCGACAAGCTGTGCGGCCAAAAACGCCAAACCCGACCCCATCGCCACGCGCAGTGTCACCAGAGGGCCGAACTGCCCGGCAATCTGCGACCCGATCAGCGAGCATAGGACGCCGACGACAAAGCCCGCAATCACCACGGTACGCGCCGCCTTGGCGCCTTGCAGGCGGTTGGTCAGGTCGGTGACAAGGAAAGAGAAGGGATAGGTGAAGGCCCCAAAGGTCAGCCATTGGCCGTAAAGGAACTGCACGAGGATATTCGAGGCCACCACGATGGTGGCCATGGCAAGAATGCCAGGGATCAGATTGCGGGTCATTTTGACTTCCGTTTTTACAAGGTCGCGGAGACTTGGCCCCCGCACCGCGCAGGGACGTGGCGTCGTTAGGCGCTTGGCCTCTGACCGTCAAGTTAATCTTTAAGCCTGAAATCCACCAACTCGGTATTTAGGATCGGCAAAAAGTTGGTGTCCGAAATCATCGTGGCCCGCAACGCACCGGACGCATCTTTCCAGATCGCCAATCCTTCGAGGTTGCCCAACTCCCCCGCGCGGGAGGAAAACAACACCTCCTCGTTGAGCCCCCCGTGGTCGTCGAAACTGAACCGTCTGAGGCGCGACATCAGGCCCAAAAGCCCCCAATAATCCCGCTCCAAAACGTAAAGGCGGCCGTCGGGGCCAAAATCTGCCCCCACCGGTCGCCAACTGCTTTGCTCGGAAATCTCAAAGACCTGGTCCCATGCACCACCCTGAAACCGAAACACCGGCACCGCGCTGACGCCCGCCGCGTCCCCCTCGGGCAAGGCATAAAGGCTGCCGTCTTGTGCAATGGCGATGCCCTC
The DNA here is from genome assembly GCA_031376305.1 of Pseudomonadota bacterium. Lineage (GTDB taxonomy): Bacteria > Pseudomonadota > Alphaproteobacteria > Rhodobacterales > Rhodobacteraceae > TMP-24. Next base: position 33,396 of record JANMDM010000337.1, read on the forward strand.
AAGGCCGCTGTTATCCCAAAATTCGGCGAAACCGCCGAAAATTGGCAGGGTTTCCGCCGGGCCACCATTGGCCGGAAACCGCATGACCCGGTGTTCCAGCTCAAACGAAACAAACAGATCACCATTCGGCGCCGCCGCCAAACCCTCGGAATCGTCGAAAGGATCAATCAGCGACCGGCCTTCGGCGTCGAGCAGCGGGCGTGGCGGTCCGCTGATCTCGACGGCGGTGATCGCCCCGTTGTTGTCACGGCGCAACGTCCCTGTAATTACCGCGGCAGAATCGGAAAGTGCGGTAAACGCCATCCCGTCATCACTGACCTCAAGCCCCGAAAACCCACCGAAACGCGGCGCATCCCCCGCGAGGACAAACCGCCCCACCAGCTCTGCGCCCGATTGCGCATCCGCCAGCCACGGGCAGATCGCCACCGCGACAGCTGTCAGGATCACTCCGAGGCGAGGACGTTGGCGCATTGCTTGGGCAAATCCGCCATCGTGTAGTCACGCGGCCCTTTTTTCTTCGGCCCGGACGGTTTTTTCGGCGGATTTTTCAATTCGTCCAAATAGGTTGTCACCCACCAGGTCAGCGTATCATCACAACCATTGCCGCCATTTGACAGTTCCGCCACTGTGGGCGACTGGGTTTCGCAAGCACCTGATCCGGCCGGGCATTTCAGCCGCACATGAAAATGGTCATGGTGCCCGTAAATCGGCCGGATTTTCTGCAGCCATTTCTTGTCCTTGGCTTTCGCGGTCTTGCACATCTCGATCTTGATGGCGGCGGCCACGAATATCCGGTCAACGCGCGGGTCAGAGGCCGCCCAGCGCAGCAAGGCATGATGCGTCGGCGTCCAGTTTGCGTTGACATGCTTCTGGTCTTCAGTGCGCACCGAATTTGCACTGATATCTTCGCGTTGTTTGCGGTTCAGGTTCAGGCTTGGCGGTGGCAAGTACCAGACATCCGCATCCAGCCCGGTCTGATGGCTGGTGTGCCCGGAGGTCATCGGCCCGCCGCGCGGCTGGCTCATATCGCCGATGTAAAGGCCCGGCCAACCCACCTGTTGGGCCGCCCCTGACAGGTCGATCAGATATTGCACCAGCGCAGGCTGCCCCCAGTTGCGGTTGCGCGACAGGCGCATCGCCTGCCAGCTTGGCCCGGATTCGGGCAGTTGCACCATGCCCGCGCCGCATCCGCGCGCGTATGACCCTATCGGACTGGCGCTTTGGTTCGAGGCCGTCGCAACCGCCCCGAAAAGGTTTCGCGCCAAAGGCGCGGCCGCAGCCGGCATGACCGACAAAAGACCAAGACAAAAAACGCCAAGGCGGATCAGTGTCATGTGGTTCTTTCCCCCTTCGGATTGACCCAACGCAACAGCACCAGCCCCAGCAGAAACAAGAAGATCAGCGGAGAAATTCCGATGCGCTGACTGCCGCTCAACGCCGTCGCCGCCCAGATCATGGCAGGGGCGATAAACGCCGTGGCCTTGCCTGACAGGGCATAAAGGCCAAAGGCCTCGGTCGCGCGTTCCGGCGATGCGTGATAGACCATGAGCGTGCGGCTGGACGACTGAATGGTGCCACCCGCCGCACCAATCAGCGCCCCGCACATGTAGAAGATGTAATCGGGCAAGGGGGATCCCTCGGCGAAAGGTATCCCAAAAATTCCCTCACGCGACATGCCGACGATAACCGCGCAGACTAGGATCAAAACCCAGCTTGACAGCACAATGACAGGTTTTGGCCCCTGGTCACTGTCCACGCGGCCACCATACCAACACGCCAGCATCGCCGCGATGGCCCCCACAATGCCAAAGACGCCAATCTTGGTGACGCTCCAACCCAGCACACCGCTGGCATAGATGCCGCCAAACCCATAAAGCGCGTTCAGCGCATCGCGGTAAAACATCGACGACGCGAGATAGGCCGCCAGACTCCGGCGCTGCAGCAAGCTTTTCAGCAGATGACCCAGATCGGTCATCGCCTTGCCGACCCGCGGGCCGGGGCCGGAGGGCTTTGGCTCTTTCACCCACAGGAAGAAGGGGATCATGAAGGCCACATACCAAATGGCCGTGAACGGCCCGACAAAACGCGTACCTTCGCGGCGGGCCGCATCCAGCCCAAATGCCGGGTCCAGCCCGATCAGCGTTTTGCCGGTATCGCCGTTTTGCGAGAACAGCAGCAACATGATCGCCAACGCCAGAATCCCGCCCAGATAGCCAAACGCGAACCCATAGCCCGATATTTCACCCAGCTGCTTTTCAGTTCCCAGTTTTGGCAGCAATGCGTTGGTGAAGATCGTGGTGAACTCCATCCCGATCAACCCGACACCGAACCAGATCATGGCCCGGAACAGGTCAGGCTGGTCCGGCATCAGATACCAAATCCCCCAGGAGCCCACGACATACCAGATCGAAAAGAACCAGATCCACACCATCCGCCGCCCGCTGCCATCGGCAATCGCCCCCAGAACCGGGGCCAGCAGGGCAATAAAAACCCCGCTGAAGGTCTGACCCGCGCCCCAGAAGGACTGCGCCGCAGCGCCCGCAGCTTTGGCATCCATGCCTTGGCCGATAAAATGTGCGGTCGCGACTTCGGCAAAATACGGGCCGAAGACAAATGTCAGAACCAGCGTGTTGAAGGGTTGGCTGGCCCAGTCAAAGAAATACCAGCCCCAGATGCGCTTTCTTGCAGATGTGGCCATGCCCGCTTCCCCTCGCATTTACCGCGATCAAGCCCGAAAAGGCCGACGCGTGCAAGCCGCAGCGCGCCGACACCTCCGCGCAGGTTATGTTACCGGAGGCCACGGGCGCAGCGCGTCGGCGGCGATCCAGGCCTTTACCCAATCCGCCAGCTCAGGGCTTGGGGTGGCCTTGTTTGCCGCTGTCAGCACCTCGGCCGGGGGCACGATCCCGCGGACGGATGTCACCGCCGAGCGGATCAGCAGGTGGCTGGTGCATTCGTCCGCCTTCCACATGCTTTGCTCCATGTAAAAGAACCGCTCGTCCCAACCAATGCAGCGGCTACGCATCTCAAGCCGGTCAAAGGCCCGCACCCGGCGGCGATAGCGCGTCGTGTTGCCCGCCACCGTTATCCCCCAGCCCTTTTGCCGCAAAACATCAACAAGCCCGGTCCTGATCGCCAGCGGGATGCGTCCAAGGTCGAAAAGTGTCAACGTCCGACCGTTGTTCAGCTCCCTCCACATATCCAGATCCCAGGGCCAACAGATATGATGGGACACATGGGTGTCGGTCAGCCCCAGCGCTGTTGCCCCCCGGTTGGTCCAGATTTCCTTGATCATGCGAACGAACGGATACATGGCGTTCCCTTGGATTTTACGCCCTCACCTGACCAAGGCTGACGCAAAGGTCAACCGTCGACGTTGCGTTACCGGGTTGCGGGCGCGCGCGTCTGGCTTTACCTCTGGCGCAATCTTAATCTGCGGAGTTACCGATGGCCTCGCTATTCGATGCGATCATGATCATCCTTAATGTTGTCTGGTACGTCATGCTCGCCCAGATCATCATGTCCTGGCTGATTAATTTTCAGGTGCTGAACACCCGCCAACCGATGGTTGCACAGCTGTGGCATAGCCTGAACCGCCTGCTGGAGCCGCTTTACGCCCCGGTTCGCCGCATCTTGCCCAACACGCCGGGGCTTGATTTGGCGCCCCTCGCGGTATTCATCGCGATTCTGATCCTCAAGCGGGTTTTGGTCAATAACGCGGGCTTCTTCTACGGCTACTAAGCCGTGCCGCTCTCCACGCCCAGTGAAACCCGGCGCTCCGTCGCGCCCGCCCAAGAAAAGAACCGCGAGCCCATGCAGCGCGCCGAGGAACTTCTGTCCTCCGTCTTCGGATTTCCCAGCTTCCGCCCGGGTCAGGGCGAAATCGTCGCGGCTGTGGCGGCGGGGTGCAATACCCTGGCGATCATGCCGACAGGGGGCGGCAAGTCGCTGTGCTTTCAGCTTCCGGCCCTGCTGCGCGACGGGGTGACGGTTGTCATCTCGCCGCTGATCGCACTGATGCGCGATCAGGTGCGCAGTTTGCGCGAAACCGGGGTCGAGGCGGGGGCGCTGACCTCAGGCAACACCGAGGAAGAAACCGAAAACGTCTTTGCGGCGCTGGAGGAAGGGCGGCTCAGGCTGCTCTACATGGCGCCCGAACGGCTGGCGTCCGCCGCCACTCTGGCGCTGCTCAGGCGGATCGGCACCAGCCTGATTGCCGTGGACGAGGCGCATTGCGTCAGCCAGTGGGGCCATGATTTTCGCCCTGACTACCTGCGCATCGGCGAACTGCGCCGGACGCTGAACGTGCCCTTGGCCGCCTTCACCGCCACCGCCGACGAAGAAACCCGCGCCGAAATCGTCACCCGGCTGTTCGACGGCATTGAACCGGCCACCTTCCTGCGCGGCTTTGACCGCCCAAACATCCATCTGGCTTTTGAGGTCAAGGACCAGCCCCGCCGCCAGATCCTTGATTTCGCCGACGTCCGGCGCGGTCAGTCGGGTATCGTCTACACCGCCACCCGCGCCAAAACCGAAACCCTTTCCCAAGCCCTGCGCGAAACCGGTCATTCCGCCTGTCACTACCACGCCGGGATGGACGCCGAAGGCCGCCGTGTGGTTGAAACCCGGTTTCAGCGCGAGGATGGCCTGATCGTGGTGGCTACCGTGGCCTTTGGTATGGGCATCGACAAGCCCGACATCCGCTGGGTGGCCCATGCCGACCTGCCCAAATCCATCGAAAGCTATTATCAGGAAATCGGCCGTGCTGGCCGCGATGGTGCCCCCGCCGAAACCCTGACCCTATATGGCCCCGAAGACATCCGCCTGCGCCGCAGCCAGATCGACGAAGGCCTGGCCCCCATTGAGCGCAAAGAGGCGGACCATGTGCGCCTGAACGCGCTTTTGGGTCTGGCCGAAGCCACCGCCTGTCGTCGCCAACGACTGTTGGGTTATTTTGGCGAAACCACGCAGCCCTGCGGAATGTGCGATCTGTGCGACACCCCGCCCGAAGTTTTCGATGGCACTGATGCCGTTCGCAAGGCGCTTTCGGCAATGCTACGCACCAATGAGAGCTTTGGCGCCGGGCATCTGATTGACATTCTTTTGGGGGCGGTCACGGAAAAGATCACCCAGCGCGGCCATGACAGTTTGCCCACCTACGGCGTTGGCCGCGATCTGTCGAAAGCCCAGTGGCAGGCGGTGTTCCGGCAGATGACCGGGCGCGACCTGATCCGCCCCGACACCGAGCGTCACGGCGCCTTTCGCATGACCGATGCCGCCCGCCCGATTCTGCGCGGCGAAGCGCAGATTGAACTGCGCCGCGATACGATCCGCAAAGCCCATGATACGCTGGTGATCCGCACGCTGGTGGCCGAAGAAAATGCCCCGCTGCTGTCGGCGCTGAAAGCCAAACGCCGGGCCATGGCGGAAGCCGCCCGCGTACCCGCCTATGTAATTTTCCCGGACCGTACGTTGATTGAAATGGCGGAAACCCGACCGCTGACCCTGGATCAGATGGCGCATGTGACCGGGGTGGGGGCCAAGAAACTGGAAAGCTACGGTGCGGCATTCCTTGCGGTCATCACCGGCGCTTCGCCCGAGGATCGTCCGCATCCGGCGCGGCGCAAGCTTGCCGGTCGGGTCGCGGGGTCGCTGTTTGACCGGCTGCAAGCGGCGCAGCTTACACTTTCCCGCGGTGCCGACGGGGCCGGAAAGCCGATGTCCTGCCCGCCCAATATCCTCAGCCGCATCGCCGAGGCGCGGCCTGCGACGCTGACAGACCTTGCCCGTATCGCCGGATTTGACGCCCTGCGGTTGGACCGTTTCGGACCGGCGTTTCTGGAGCTGATCCAAGAAGATTAACGCAGGTCCGTCACCCCTCTACCGCAGGCACCGGCTTTCGCACGTCGGCAGGACCAGAGGCAGAAATCCGCTCCGCGAGCGCCGCCTTTTTCAAGGGCTTGGTCATGTAATGGTCGATCCCGGCGGCAAAGATACTGTCGCTGTCACCGTCCATGGCATGGGCGGTCAGCGCCACAATCGGCACATGCGCCCCCAGCCCCGCCGCGGCCTCCGCCGCACGGATCGCCCGAGTCGCCTCGCGCCCGTCCATGCCGGGCATTGATATATCCATGAAAATCAGATCCGGCGCATGGCTTTGCCACAGCGTCACTGCTTCGTGCCCGTCATTGGCGATTGCCAGATCAATGTCGAACTCTTGCACCATCTTGCGTAAAACCAGTTGATTGGTGCGATTGTCCTCGGCGGCCAGCACCCGCATTTGCCGCAAAGCCAAGGGCGCCGGGGCAAGGACCGGGGGGGGCGGGCTGGCCACAGGAGCCGCCGCCTGCGACAGATCCTGCAACTTACGGAACAGGTCACTGCGGGCGATGGGCTTTTGCAAGAAGCCCGCCACAGCCCCATTTGTCGGCGACACCGACGGCGGGCTGGTGCCGCACAGCAAGATTGGTGCAGCCAGACCCGCCCCACGCAGGCGGGCGGCCAGTGCCAAACCCGCGCCTTCGGCTATATCCTGATCAATCAGCACCACATCAAAGCTGGCCCCCGCCGCCAGCGCCTGCAACGCCTCGGCGCCTGACCGGCAGGCCCCGACCTTCAGCCCATAGGTTTCCAACTGGCGCGACAGGATTGTGCGGTTGATCGCGGTGTCATCAATCACCAGCGCATTTTTCAGGCTGACCGGACGGTCGGCACCCGCCGCAGGCAGCGCCTCAGCCGGGCTCAGCGTCACCCGAAAGCCAAAGCAAGACCCCTTGCCATATTCACTGTCCACCCAGATATCGCCTCCCATCAGGGTGACAAGCTGGCGGGTGATGGCCAGCCCAAGGCCAGTCCCTTCGAATTTGCGGTTCGACTGGTCTTCGACCTGATTGAATTCGCCAAAAATGTGATCGACATATTCCGCGGCGATTCCGATGCCTGTATCCTCGATCGTGACATGCAGATCGTAAGCGCCTTCCTCCCGCTCCAGACCGACGACACGGGCAATGATATGGCCCTTGGCGGTGAACTTCACCGCATTGCCCACCAGATTGGTCAATATCTGCCGCATCCGCCCAGGATCGGCGACAAAACGCGTGGGCAGGAACAGATCGAAATCGACCAGCAGCTGCACGCCCTTATCCCGTGCCGAAGGCTGCAACAGCAGCATCACTTCATGCAGGCAGCGCTCCAGATCGAAGGGTTCGGGGTAAAGCCGCAGCTTTTCCGCTTCGGCCTTTGAGTAATCCAGCACATCATTGATGATGGTCAGCAGTGCCTCGCCAGACGAACGGATGGTTTCGGCAAACAGCCTTTGTTCTTCGCTTAACGGCGTCTCGCACAGCAGGTCGGCCATACCCACCACACCGTTCATCGGGGTGCGGATCTCATGGCTCATGTTCGCCAGAAACGCTGATTTGGCGCGGCTGGCGGCCTCGGCCTTGGTGCGCGCCTCTTCCAGTTCCGCCTCGCGCTGCATGGTTTCGGTAATATCCGCCGTCAGACACACCAGATCGCCCGCTTCGCCCCGCCGGTCGATGAAGCGCACAAAACGTCCGTCAGCAAGACGCACTACCTTTGGCTCTATCTCGTCGCCCAGCAGCCGGGCGATCATTTCATGCCGCCAGTCATGCACATCGCGCCCGTCCAGGTCGATGACCCCCAGTTCGGCCATCATTTCGATGATCTGGTCATAGGTCTGCCCTGCCTCCAGCTTGCCGCGCCCCTGAAACAGCGCGACATAGGCGCCGTTGGCAATGATCAGGCGCATCTCGGCGTCAAAAACCGCAAAGCCGTCCTGAATGGTTTCCAGCGCCTCCCACAGCCGTCTTTGCGCCAGTTGGGCGGCTGTCCTTGCCCGCTCAAGATCCGATTCGACCTGATGGTTGCGACCCTTCAGGGTCTGGGATTCGGTCTGGGCCAGTTCCAGATCCTGCCGCTGTTCGACAACCGTTTCCGACAGGCTGCGGGCATGAATGGAAAGCCGGTCATGCGCCGACAACAGCTCCCGCTGTTTTTGATCCAGCAGCCGTTCAGCGGCCAACCGGGCTCGGCGTTCGCTGACAAGTTTCTCTGCAATGCTCATGCTTCACCCCGCATCAGATACGGTTTGCACCGAGTCACGGCGCAGATTGGCTGATCAGAATGAAGAACCGCTAAACAGCCGTCAGGTATGGAAAACCGCCAAAGCGATTCATTGCAATCAACAGCCCGGATATGGCACCTTGACCCAAGTGTCAGGCAGGAGTTTCAGATGCGCTTTCGCGGTTTATTGTTATTGGCGACTCTTGTCTGGCAGGCCTTGCCGGCCTTTGCTCAGGATCAGGCCTATGTGCCTGACCGGCGGCTGGTGCTGACCGAGAATACCGATTTTTCCGGGTCTGACCTGCAATCCATTTTTGATACCACCTTGGAGTCCTGCGAGGCGGCCTGCCTTGCGGATACCAGCTGCACGGCCTTCACCTTCAACAGCCATGCAAATTCCTGCTTCCTGAAGTCGGGTGTCAGCGATCAGCTGGCCTTTGACGGGGCCTATTCAGGCTGGGTCCGCTCTGCCAACAAAGGCGCCGTCGAAATCGCAGGCCAACGCGCGGCCGACTTGGATTTCCTGACCTCGGTGGATTTTGACGCGGCGCTTCAGCAGGCACGCGGGCTGGCGAATGAACATATAACCGGGGATTGGCCCGTCGAAGATCTTCTGGCCTCGGCCGCACAGGCCCGCGCAGATGGCGACATCTTGGGCGCATCACGGTCACAAGGGGCTGCGCTGAACCTCAGCGATGCCGCCGATCAATGGGTTGAATACGGCCAGATGTTGTTTGAGATTGCGGCGGCAGGCAACAGCGATACCCAGGCTTTCGCTGCCCGCGCGCTCAGCGCCTCGGTCAACGGCTATTTGCGAACGGGCAATGCCGAATTGCAGGCCACCGCGCTTTATCTCATGGCGCAGTCGCTTGAAACCAGCCAACGCGGGCGCGAGATGATCCCGGCCTTGCGATTGGCACAAACCCTGTCGCCGCGCGACGATGCCGACGCCCTTTTGACCGATGCCATTGGCAAGTACGGATTTCGGATCGAGGAGCATGTCGTCGAAAACGACAGCGCTGCACCGCGCATCTGTGCGGCGTTCAACGCCGATCTGATAGCCACCGGCACCGACTACGCACCGTTCGTCGAATTGCCCGAAGCCGGGCTTTCGGTCGAATCTTCGGACCGTAAGATTTGCATTGACGGCGTTCAGCACGGAAAACGCTATGTGGTGACCTTCCGCGAGGGCCTGCCCGCTGCGGATGGTGATACGCTGGCCCAAGACACCACCTTGCAGCTTTACGTTCGTGACCGCGGGCCCGCCGTCCGCTTTCCCGGTCGCGCCTATATTCTGCCGCGCGCCGCCGAATCAGGTATTCCAGTTGAAACCGTCAATACCGCGCATCTGAAACTGACCTTGCAGCGGGTGTCTGACCGCAACCTTGTGCGCGCCGCACAAGACGATTCCATTGCGCGGCAACTGGACTTCTGGTCAGCGGAATACTTCAACAGCCAGATGGCCGAACAGGTTTGGACCGGCGAGGCGGATGTGGCCGCGGCCGAAGCCAACCGCGATGTGACAACGCGCCTGCCTTTGGACGATGTGCTCAAGGATCTTGGCCCCGGCATCTATGTGCTGCAGGCCGCGATCCCGGATGCGGATCCGGAACAGATCCCTCCGGGGATGCAGTGGTTTGTGATCTCTGATCTGGGCCTGACCACCATGGCGGGTACCGACGGTCTGCATGTGTTCGTGCGCGCCCTTGGCGATGCCTCGGCCAAATCTGGGGTCAAGGCCACGCTTCTGTCGCGCGCCAATGCGGTGATCGGCACAGTTGACACCAACGATCAGGGCTATGCCAATTTCCCCGCCGCGATGATGGCCGGTGCCGGAAGTTCTGCCCCAGCCATGATAACCGTCGAACAGGGCGATGATTTTTCCTTCCTGTCGCTGACCGACCCGGAGTTCGATCTGTCCGACCGTGGCGTCACCGGGCGCGAGGCGGCCCCCGCCATTGACGTGTTCCTGACCACTGATCGCGGCGCCTACCGCGCCGGCGAAACCCTGAACGCCACGATTCTGGCGCGCGACCCGAATATGCAGGCGCTGGAAGGCCTGCCGCTCAAGGCCCGGTTGATCCGCCCCGACGGGGTTGAATACAACCGCCTGCTGGCCGTCGAAGTCGGTGCAGGCGGGCGGGCGGTTTCCCTGCCCATCGGCGCCAGCGCCCCGCGTGGCACCTGGCGGATCGAGGTATTTGCCGAAGAGGATGCCCCGGTTCTGGCCTCGCAGGCGTTCCTGGTCGAAGATTTCCTGCCCGAACGCATCGACTTTGCCCTGAGCCTGCCCGAAGGCATCCTGCGCCTGACCGATACCCCTGAAATCGGTATTGCCGCCCGCTATCTCTTTGGCGCGCCGGGGGCGGATCTGGCGATCGAGGGTGACTACCGCTTGACTTCAGCGGATGAATTGTCGGCCTTTCCCGGCTTTCGCTTCGGCAAATATGACGAAACCTTCTCGCCCTATTATGACAGTATCTATGACGCCGGCCGCACCGATGCGGGTGGCAATGCCACCGCATTGGTGTCGATCCCCGATCAGGGTCCGGCAGGCAACCGCCCGCTGAATGCCCGCTTTGCCATCCGGCTTGCCGAAGGCTCAGGCCGCCCGATTGAGCGGACGATTGAACGCACCATCCTGCCTGATACCCCGGTTATTGGCGTGAAGCCAAAGTTCAAGGACGGCGTCGCGGCGGAAAACAGCGAGGCGGGTTTTGAGGTGATCGCGGTTGGCCCGGATGGGGCGTCGGCCCCCCTGGAAGCGCATTGGACGCTGAACCGGCTTGAGACGAATTACCAGTGGTATGCGCTTTACGGCCAGTGGAACTGGGACGTGACGACAACCCGAAGCAAGGTCGCCGAGGGTGATCTGGCCATCGGGGCCGAAGGTCCGGCCGCACTCGCCCCGCGTGTCGAATGGGGCAATTATGAGCTGGTGGTGGAAAGCAGCGATGCCGCCCATACCGTCACCTCAACCGAATTCTACGCTGGCTGGTACGCGCCCGCCGATGCTGCCGCCACCCCCGACACGTTGGAACTGGCCTTGGACAAACCCGCCTATAAGGCGGGCGAAACTGCGACGCTGCGCATCGTGCCGCGCTTTGCCGGGGTGGCGCTGATCACCGTGGTGTCGAACCATCTGATCGACATGAAAGCCGTGCCGGTGACCAAGGGTAAAAATACCGTCGAACTGCCGGTGACCGATGCCTGGGGGGCTGGGGCCTATGTCACCGCTTCGGTCATCAGGCCGATGGACGCCGCCGCCGGACGCAACGCCGCGCGGTCTTTGGGCCTGTCCTATGCCCCGGTCGATCCCGGCGCCAGAAAGCTGACCACCACCGTCGAAATGGCCGCCGAAGCTGACCCGCGCGGTCCGCTGCCGGTGGCGGTCAAAGTTGATGGCATCACCGCAGGTGAAACCGCCTGGGTGACACTTGCGGCGGTGGATGTTGGCATCCTGAATCTGACCGCCTTCGTATCTCCCGATCCTGAAGGTCACTACTTCGGCCAGCAAAAGCTCGGCATGGCGATCCGTGATATCTATGGCCGCCTGATTGACGGCCAGAACGGGGCCGCAGGTGTGGTTCGCTCCGGTGGCGACGCCGGTGGTGCCAAGTTGAAATCCCCACCCCCCACCGAGGAACTGGTCGCCTATTTCTCGGGTCCGCTGCAAGTGGGGGCCGACGGCTACGCCCGTACCGAATTCACCCTGCCCAGCTTTAACGGCACCGTGCGGGTGATGGCCGTGGCCTGGTCGAAAACCGCCGTCGGTCAGGCGCAGTCCGAGGTCATCGTCCGCGATCCGGTGGTGGTCACTGCCTCGGTCCCGCGTTTCCTGGCCCCCGGCGATCAAAGCCGCCTGCTGCTTGAGCTGGTTCACGCCGCCGGCCCCTCTGGCCGTATGGGTCTGGACGTCACCGCCGAAGGCCTGACCCTGGGCGATATGCCTTCGGGCGTCGATCTGGCCGTTAAGGGCAAAACCTCCCTGTCGGTGCCGGTGTCGGCCACTGCGGGGGAGGGCGATGCCACAATCCGCATCGCCCTGACCACGCCCGATGGCAAGCAACTGGTCAAGACCCTGACCATCCCGGTTCAGTCAAACGACCCCGAAATATCGCGGCAAAGCCAGTTCAAACTGGCGGCGGGCGACGCCTTCACGCTGGATGCCAATGTCTTTGACGGCTTTGTACCGGGGTCGGGCAAGGCCACGCTGGCAATGGGGCCCATCGCGCGCTTCAACGCGCCGGGAATTCTCGCCTCGTTGGACCGCTATCCCTACGGCTGCACCGAACAGCTGACATCCAAGGCGTTGCCGCTGCTGTACTTCGAAGATGTGGCCGCCGCGATGGGGGCGGGCGATACCACGGGTATCCGCGAGCGGGTGCAGCAAGCGATTGGCGAAGTGCTGCTTAACCAATCCTCGAACGGGGCGTTCGGGCTTTGGTATGCAGATTCCGGCGATATGTGGCTGGATGCGTTCGTGACCGACTTCCTCAGCCGGGCGCGCAAACAAAACTACACGGTGCCGGACGTGGCTTTCCGCAACGCGATGGACAATCTGCGCAATCAGATCAATTACGCCCCCGATTTCGACAGGGATGGCGGGGCGATGGCCTATGCGCTGATGGTTCTGGCCCGCGAAGGTGGCGCCTCGATGGGCGATCTGCGCTACTACGCCGATGTTAAGGCCGAGGCGTTTGATACGCCGATTGCAGCGGCACAACTGGCGGCGGCTCTGGCCTCCTACGGCGATCAGACGCGGGCCGATGCGATGTTCAACCGGGCGGCCGAACTGGTGGCCAAGAACAT
>JANMDM010000377.1:0-3227 GCA_031376305.1 Pseudomonadota bacterium
GGCGTCTATCTGGTGGCCGACGGGTCGAACAAACCCTACCGCTGCAAGATCCGCGCGCCGGGCTTTCCGCATCTGCAATCGATCGACTGGATGGCCAAGGGCCATATGCTGGCCGACGTCGCCGCGATCATCGGCACAATGGATATCGTGTTTGGCGAGGTGGATCGGTGAAAGCTCTGGCTGTTATTGTGACGTTGCTTTCGAGCTTAGGCTCGGCTTTCGCCGAAGATCTAAAGCCTGGGGAGACAACTACAATTGATGGCTATACGATTACTGCGTTGCCTGATGCCAGTTTTGAAAAAAACTACAAAGGCCTCATGCAAGATGGTTTTCAGATTGTTGGAACGCAGTTCTTTGAAACGGACTTCGTGGTGATGCTCGCGCGCGGCCAAGATTCCTTTCTTTGCACGCTAGCTCTGGTCAAAGAAGAGCAAAGTTACTCAGGTGGTCCTTGGAATGACTACCGTTCCTGCAAACGACTTTCCGGTGGGGCAGACTACGTTTTCAACGCCGCAACCGGTGAATTGGAGCCAGTTCAATAATGCTTCGCCGCCTTCACCCCCGCGAACCTCGCCTGGGCCAAGGGCCAGATCACCAAATACCCTGCGGGCCGGCAGGCCAGCGCCATCATCCCGCTTTTGTGGCGCGCGCAGGAGCAGGAAGGCTGGCTCTCGCGCCCCGCCATTGAACATGTCGCCGACATGCTGGGGCTGGCCTATATCCGGGCGCTTGAGGTGGCGACCTTCTACTTCATGTTCCAACTGCAACCGGTTGGATCGGTTGCCCATATCCAGATCTGCGGCACCACGTCGTGCATGATCTGCGGGGCGGAAAAGCTGATCGCGGTTTGCCGGCAACGCATCAACCCCAAAGCTCATGCCCTGTCGGCGGACGGCAAGTTTTCCTGGGAAGAGGTCGAATGCCTCGGCGCCTGCGCCAACGCGCCGATGGCGCAGATCGGCAAGGATTATTACGAGGATCTGACGGCGGAAAGTTTCGGGCGGATTCTCGATGATCTGGCGGCGGGCAAAGTGCCGGTGGCGGGTCCGCAGAACGGCCGCTACTCTTGCGAGCCTTTGTCGGGGCTGACCAGCCTCAAGGAATTTGAGTCCGGCCGGACGCAGTATAACGCCTCGGTCCAGCGCGCGGTTGATGTTGGCGACGGGATCAGGCGCATTGACGGCAGCGAAGTGCCGCTCTTGACCCCGTGGCTGGGCAAAGCGAAGCCCGCAGAAAAAGTGGTAAAGCCAAGCCCTGTTGCAAAGCGGGTGCCCGCGAAACCTGCTGCGGTAAAGACCGATACACCCAAAAAACCGCGCGTGCTGAAAGGCCCGCGCAAATCAGGGGGCGATGATCTGAAGCTGATCAAAGGTGTCGGGCCGAAGCTTGAGGTGCTGTTGCACACCTTGGGCTTTTTCCATTTCGACCAGATCGCCGCCTGGACGACGGCGGAACTGGCCTGGGTTGATGACAATCTGGAGGGCTTCAAGGGCCGCGCCACCCGCGAGGAATGGGTAGCGCAGGCAAAGGGTTTCGCCAAAGGTGGAAAGCCATAAAGTGGAAAGCCATAAAGTGGAAAGAACGAGTGACGGTCACTGAAATCTGATGCGTGAGGTGGAAGATGAAGGATCTTGTTGAGCAGAATTGCCGACGCAATTGCTGGCGGTTGTCGGCTGTAGGCGCGGTGGTGCTTGCGGGGCTTTTAAAGGCGCTTGCGCTTTATTCGCTGGGCATGTCGCTGGTGTTTGGGCTGGTGTTCTTTGGCCTTTTCGGGGGGTTCCTGATTTGGGCCTTCTGTAGCGGCAAAGCCGCTGAGACCGCCCCCCAACGCGCGCTCGTGGGCGAGGCGGCTGATCAGGCGGTGCTGCGTCCGGTGGTGATGCCGACGCCGCGCCCGGATCCGACCTCTGCCGCCGCACCGATCCCTGCGCACGTCGCTCCGGTTGCGGCGCCAGTGGTTGCTGCGGTAAAACCGGCCGGCCCGAAGCAGGCCAAGGCCGCCAGCGTGAAGACCGTGGCAGCAAAGAAGGGCGCGCCCGCCAAGGCGGCACCGGCAAAAGCTGCGTCCAAAGCCGTAAAGGCAGCGCCCGCAAAACCGCCAAAAACGCCGCGGGCTTCGGGTTTGGAAACGGCAATGGGGCGCACCAAGGATGCGACTGACGCCACGTCTGGCGCGGCGCCGGTGCTTTTGCTGCAGCCACGCGGCGGCAAGGGCGATGACCTCAAGCAGATCAAGGGGGTTGGCCCGGCGCTGGAAAAACTTTTGAACACCATCGGGGTTTGGCATTTCGATCAGATCGCCTCGTGGAAAGCCAAGGATATCGCCCATGTCGATGGGATGATGGCGGGTTTCAAGGGCCGCATCACCCGCGATGAATGGGTCAAGCAGGCGCGTGTTCTGGCCCGTGGCGGCACGACCGAATTTTCGGCGCGTGTGGTCAAGGGTGATGTGTATTGAGCAGGGTGAAGGCGGTGCCGGGGCGCGAGGATCAGGATGTGGCGCGGACGGGGCGGATGGTCGCCCTTGTTATCGCAGTGACGATGATCTTGTGGCTGGGCGCGCAGTGGGCGGGCGGTCAGGCAGGGTGGCACCCCTCCTATGCCTTCCTTTTTGATCTTATGGCGCTGGCGGCCCTGTTTTGGTCGCTGGTGGTCATCTGGCGGCTCTGGCAGCGGCAAAAGCGGGGGGGCAAATGACTCCGGCCAAGATAAGGACGATGGAATGCTGAACGATCAGGACCGGATTTTCACCAACCTTTACGGGATGCATGACCGTTCGCTGCAGGGGGCGATGAAGCGCGGCCATTGGGATGGCACGGCGGGGTTTCTGGCGCAGGGCCGCGACTGGATCGTCGAGCAGATCAAGGCGTCGGGCCTGCGCGGTCGTGGCGGGGCGGGGTTTCCGACCGGGTTGAAATGGTCGTTCATGCCGAAAGCCTCCGATGGGCGTCCGTCCTATCTGGTGGTCAACGCCGACGAGTCGGAGCCCGGCACCTGCAAAGACCGCGAGATCATGCGCCATGATCCGCACACGCTGGTCGAGGGTTGCCTGATTGCCAGTTTCGCCATGGGGGCGAACGCCTGCTACATCTATATCCGTGGCGAATATATCCGTGAACGCGAGGCGCTGCAGGCGGCGATTGACGAGGCTTATGACGCGGGCCTGATCGGCAAGAACTCCTGCAAGTCGGGCTATGACTGCGACATCTATCTGGCGCACGGGGCGG
>JANMDM010000065.1:0-5721 GCA_031376305.1 Pseudomonadota bacterium
GAACTCCATCTCGAGCTTGTTGCCGATCTGCGTCCGCACCGCCGCCGAACACGAAATCCCCCCCAGCGGCGCCAGCGCTTCCAGCCTTGCCGCCATGTTCACGCCGTCGCCATAGAAATCATCGCCATCGACGATCAGATCACCGACATTGATGCCGATACGGAACTTGATATGGCGATCCTCGGGCACGCCTGCGTTGCGCTCGGGCATGCCGCGCTGGATTTCCACCGCACAGCGGGCGGCGTTCAGAACGGATGCGAACTCCACCAGAAACCCGTCGCCCATCACCTTGAAGATGCGCCCGCCGTGCTTGACCATGGTCGGATCAAAGAACTCCCGCCGATGGTGCTTGAGTGCTGCCATCGTGCGTTCCTCGTTGGCTTCCATCAGCCGGGAATAGCCCACCACATCTGCGGCAAGGATCGCGGCGAGGCGGCGTTCGACAAGGTCGTCAGTCATGGCGCAGAGCCTATTGAGGTCGAGAGGGGGACGTGGTCGGTCGCTGATGGGACGAACCCAACCATGGTGTAACTTGTGCACCAATGCTCCTTGTCTTGTTCACGCGCGCACATCTTGATCTGATAGTCGATCATGATCAACGGTTCATGGCCAATCGGACGCTCCCGAAAGTAGGTTTCGACTGCGGCTCTCGCCTTGTCGATTTTTCCCGACCGGGCATAGGACGCGGCTGCCGTTAGCCAAAGAAATGCCGGAAAAGCCGTGTAGCTTTCAAAAATCTCAATCGCCTTTTCATAGTTGCCAAGCATGTGATGGCAATCGCTCAAGGCATCGAGGCGCTGGTCGTTCCGTGCATAGGGTTCCAGTTGTTCCGATTTTGCATACCAGTCAAGGGCCCGTAGTGGATCCCCTCCATAGGTCAGCGCACATGCACGCACAAAGTGTGCGAACGGATCGTTCGGGTTCAGCGTGATCGCCCGCTCAGAGATTGTCAGGGCCAGAAGCGGCTCGCAGGCGACATGGTAGGTGAAGGCGACGTAGGCGTTTACCCTTGGATCGCGATCATCAAGCAAGATTGCCCGCGTCGCATGTTCCTTGGCCTTGGTCAGCGCGATCTCGGGCGCGATGCCGAGAACGTACAAACCGTAAGCATACGACATGCCCAGCCCCGCATGGGCCGGCGCATAGCAGGAATCGGCGGCAAGTGATTTTTCAAACCAACTGCGTGCAAGTTCGGGGCCTTCGTTCAATTGCGACAGCGCCCAACGCCCGCGCAGCGCACAATCGTATGCAGTGAAATTTCCCTGCGGCTTGCCCACCATTGACTGAACTGCAGAGCGGTCAATATGACCGGGAACCATGCCGGCAATGATCTGCACCACCTCGTCCTGCACCGCAAAGATGTCGGCAAGATCACGGTCAAATCGCTCTCCCCACAAGTGTCCCCCTGTTGCAGTATCGATCAACTGCGCGGTGACACGCACCCGATTGCCCGATTTGCGGACGCTGCCTTCAACCGCATATTGCACGCCAAGCTCGCGCCCCACTGTCTGGATGTTTGGCGATTTTCCCTTGTACTGGAACGTCGAATTGCGTGCTGTGACGTGCAGAGTCTTGAAGCGGCTGAGTTCGGTGATGATGTCCTCGGTCAGGCCATCTGAAAAATACTCTTGTTCGGGATCGCCTGACATGTTGGTGAACGGCAGGACGGCGATAGAAGGTTTGCCGCGCGCGATGCTGGCGGCCGCGTGGGCGGGCTGTGCGACAGACCTGTAGGTATGCACAGGCTGGGTGATGTTCTTCAAAATCTGTTCACCCATGTCGGCGAAAGTCGTATCCAGCTTGTCCCGAACTTCGGCATGGACCTTGGCCGAGATGCAGATCCCGCCCGGTTCTGCCAGCCCCTCCAGCCGGACAGCGACGTTTACCCCGTCGCCGTTGAGGTCGGCGCCCTCCACCATGACATCCCCCAGATTGACGCCGATGCGAAAGATGATGCGCTGATCCTGCGGCACGCTTTCGTTCCGCGCGGCCATGCTCGCCTGAATCTCGACGGCACAGCGCGCCGCACTGACGACCGATCCGAACTCCACCAGAAACCCGTCACCCATCACCTTGAAGATGCGCCCGCCGTGCTTGGCCATGGTCGGATCAAAGAATTCACGGCGATGGTGCTTCAAAGCCGCCATCGTGCGTTCCTCGTTGGCTTCCATCAGGCGGCTGTAGCCCACGACGTCGGCGGCAAGGATCGCGGCGAGGCGACGTTCGACGTTTTCTTCGGCCATCTCACCTTCCAGTTCAAAGGGTGCCGCAAGGAGGCAGGACATAGTTCGCTCAACGCCGCAACAAAGCTATTTCATCAACGCAAGCAGACCCGGATAGCGCGGATGCGCCCGTATGTTTTCCAGATCGGAATCGTTCAGGAACCACAACTGCTGATCCTTCGAGACCAGCTTCAGATAGACCTCCAGCAGATCAATGCTGCGGTCCACCTCGCCCAGCAAGGCATAGGTGCAGGCGGCGTTATAGCGCACAACGTTGTCATCCGGATCAATCGACAGCGCCCGGTCCAGCCAGTCGCGCGCCCGGTCATTCTCGCCCAGATAGGCCAGTGTCACCGCCCCCAGTTGCGCCGGTTTGCTGTCTTCGGGGTGCAGATGCAGCCACGCCTCGGCGCGCTTCACCCCCAGCCGCGCATAGCTCGCGGCCGCGTCGTACCGCCCCAGCGAAACCATAATCTGCTGCAACATCAGCGGCACCTGGTAGTCATCCGGCTGTAATTCCAGCGCCCGCATGTAATGCTTGGCGGCGAGATCAAACGCGCCCATCGCGGCAAAGTAGCGGGCATAGAAGCCATGGGCGTCAACGCTGTTGGGGTCGAGTGCCAGCGCGCGTTCAAACGCCGGCACGGCATCGGCGCGGTTGTTGCTTTGCATCAGGGCAAGGCCGCGCGCCGCATGCGCTTCGGCCAGATCGGGTTGCAGCGCAAGGGCGCGGTCGGCAAGGCGCAGAATATCGGCAATGGGTGTCTCGACCCCGTGCATGGACAAGAGCGTCGAGGCGCAGTTGGCCATCCCGGCGTAGGCCAGCGCATAGTTCGGGTCCAGCTCCGCCGCGCGCGCGAACATGCGATTGGCCAGCACGATGCCCGATCTGGTGCCGTGATAGAAGAACTGCCTGCCGCGCAGGTAAGTGGTGTAGGCCTCCACATTCCCGGTGGGCGCAAGTTCGATCGCCTCTTTCTCTTCGGGCAGCAGTTTCACCTTCAACTGCGCCACGATGGTCTGGGTAATCTCGTCCTGCACCGCGAAAATGTCGCTGAGGTCGCGGTCATAGCGTTCGGCCCACAGATGCCCGTCCGTCGCCCCCTCGATCAACTGCGCGGTGATGCGCACCCGGTTGCCCGCCTTGCGCACCGAGCCTTCGACGATATAGGCCACCCCCAACTGCTTGGCGACCTGCTCAAGGTTCAGCGCCTTGCCTTTGGTGGCAAATACCGTGTTGCGGCTGATGACGAACAGGCCGGAAACCTTGGACAGATCGGTGATGATGTCCTCGGTGATGCCGTCGCTGAAAAACTCCTGCTCGGGGTCGTTGCTCATGTTGGCAAAGGGCAGCACGGCGACCGATGGCTTGTCGTGGCGGGGGACGGCGCCTTTGGCGGTGGGTGCAGCCTCGGCCATGTTGATGAAATAAACATGCACCGGTTGGGCGATGTTCTTCACGGTCTTTTCGCCCTGATCGAGGAACTCCATTTCCAGCTTGTTGCCGATCTGCGTCCGCACCGCCGCTGAACACGAGATCCCGCCCGGCGAGGCCAACCCCTCCAGCCGTGCCGCCATATTGACGCCGTCGCCGTAGAAATCATCGCCGTCGACGATCAGATCGCCGACGTTGATGCCGATGCGGAACTTGATATGGCGGTCTTCGGGCACACCCTCATTGCGCCCGATCATGCCGCGCTGAACCTCTACTGCGCAACGCGCGGCGTTCAGGACGGATGCGAACTCCACCAGAAACCCGTCACCCATCACCTTGAAGATGCGCCCGCCGTGCTTGGCCATCGTCGGATCAAAGAATTCACGGCGATGGTGCTTCAAAGCCGCCATCGTGCGTTCCTCATTCGCCTCCATCAGGCGGGAATAGCCCACGACGTCGGCGGCAAGGATCGCGGCGAGGCGACGTTCGACGTTCTCTTCGGCCATCACCTGTCCCTCAATCAATTGCCGCGACGTTAGGGCTTAGTGGACACGACAGCAAGGCGGCTGGTGGCCACTCAGCCCGCCAGATCGAGCAGCTTCTGATAGCGCGGATCGCTGCGGATCGGTTCAAAATCGGGATCGTTCCTGAACCAGAGCTTTGCGTCGCGCGCCACATTCTGAATCCAGATTTCCAGAAGATCAAAGGCTCTGTCAGCTTCACCAAGTTGCGCGTAGGCGCAGGCCGCGTTGTAACGCACATTGTTGTCGTCGGGATCAATCTCCAGGGCGCGCGCCAGCCATGCCTTGGCCTGCTCCGCTTCGCCAAGATATGCCAGTGCCGGAGCAATCAACTGCGCGGGTCTGGAGTTTTCCGGATGCCGCCGAAGGGCTTCTTCGGCGCGCTTCACCCCGATCTGAACGTAGGTGTGTACTTTGTTGTGCTGTCTGAGCGGCACCATGACCTGCGATGCGAAAAGCGGCGCTTCATAGTCGTCCGGCCGGATCTCGGTTGCTCGCATGAAGTGTTCCGCCGCCCGCGCATAGTCGCCGGTGTTGGTAAGGAACCGGCCAAAATAGAAATGCGCCTCATAGCTATTGGGGTCGAGTACCATCGCCTGTTCGAACGCGGATACGGCTTCGGCGCGTCGGTCATCGACAGCCAAGGCGTTTCCGCGCGCTGCCTGGGCCTCTGCCAGATCGGGATTGATCGCCAGCCCCTTGTCGGCGATCGCGATGATTTCATCGACCGAAATTTCGGCCCCGTGCTGCGATTTCAGACGCGATGCGCAGTGTGCCAGTCCGGCATAGGCGCGCGCATATCCCGGATCAAGCGCGATTGCCCGCGCGAACAAATGCTGGGCGGTCAACAGCGATGACTTTGTCCCATTTCGATAGAACTCCATGCCTTTCAGGTAGTTGGTATAGGCCTCGACATCGTTGGTCGGTGCCTGTTCGATGGCTTGCTTTTCCTCCGGCAGCAGCGTGACCTTCAACTGGGCCACGATCGTCTGGGTGATCTCATCCTGAAGTTCAAAGATATCGGTCAGTTCCCGGTCATAGCGCTCGGCCCAGAGGTGGCGGTCGGTGGCGCCTTCGATCAACTGCGCGGTGATCCGCACCCGGTTCCCGGCCTTGCGCACCGACCCTTCCACCACATAGGCCACGCCCAACTGCCGCGCGGCCTGTTGCAGGTTCAATGCCTTGCCTTTGAGTGTGAACACCGTGTTGCGGCTTAGCACCGACAGGCCCGAGACCTTCGAAAGGTCAGTAATGATGTCTTCTGTGATGCCGTCGCTGAAGTATTCCTGTTCGGGGTCGTTCGACATATTCGAGAACGGCAGAACCGCCACCGATGGCTTATCGGCCTGCATGGCGGATTGGGCAGTGGCCGCGGCCTGCGGGGCACAGGGCTGCAGGGCCGCGGCCATGTTGATGAAGTACACATGCACCGGCTGCGCGATGTTCTTGACGGTCTTTTCGCCCTGATCGAGGAACTCCATCTCGAGCTTGTTGCCGATCTGCGTCCGCACCGCCGCCGAACACGAAATCCCCCCCAGCGGCG
>JANMDM010000017.1:0-29400 GCA_031376305.1 Pseudomonadota bacterium
CTTGCCGTCTATGGCATGAACTGCGGCACCATCGGGTTCTTGATGAATGAATATGACGAGGAGGCGCTGTTTGAGCGGCTGCGCGCCGCCGAGCAAACCGTGATCAACCCTCTGGTCATGCAGGCGGTCAGCGCCGATGGCGTCAGCCATACGGCTCTTGCGATCAACGAAGTTTCCTTGTTGCGGGCTGGTCCACAGGCGGCGAAGCTGCGGATCAGCATCGACGGGCGGGTGCGCATGGAAGAATTGGTTTGCGATGGGGCGCTGCTGTGCACCCCAGCGGGATCAACCGCCTACAACTATTCGGCGCATGGGCCGATCCTGCCCATCGGATCGGATGTTCTGGCATTGACGGCGATGGCAGCCTTCCGGCCCCGGCGCTGGCGCGGCGCGCTGTTGCCCAAGACCTCGCGGGTGCGCTTTGACGTGCTTGAGCCGGGAAAACGCCCGGTTATGGCGGATGCCGACAGCCGGTCATCGGTTCGCGATGTCCTTTCGGTGGAAATCACCTCGGATCCGAAAATCAGCCATCGGATTTTGTTCGATCCCGGTCACGGCCTGGAAGAGCGGCTGACGCGCGAGCAGTTCACCTAGGGGCTTGTCGCGGACGTCACTGCCCCGAACCCGTCCAGCTCTCAATTTTGCGGTAGAGCGTTGACGGCGCCACCCCCAGTATTGACGCCGCTTTCGACACCGATCCGCCCTCAGTGGCGATTGTCTGCTCAATCACCAGCCGCTCGATCTGGGCAAGCGTTTTCCCGATCAGTGTGTCAGTCGTGACTGGCTGCGGCCCCTGTGCGCGCGCGACGTGTTGGGACGGGCCTTCCCCGCCAAGAAGCTCGGCGGGCAGCAGCGCGGTTGTGACGACAGGGCCGGCGTTCATGACGACGACTTGCCGGATGATGTTCAAAAGCTGACGCACATTGCCGGGCCAGGGCAGGGTCTGAAACAACGCCCGCACATTGTCGTCAAGCGATGTGAAGGCGCGCCCCTCCTCGCGGGAAAATTGGGCAAGCGCTGTCTCGGCGATCATCACAACATCATCGCCCCGGACCCGCAGGGGGGGCATGTGAATCGGTACGACGTGAAGCCGATAGTAAAGATCTTCGCGGAAACGGCCCCTTCGGATCGCTTCCAGCGGATCACGGTTTGTCGCACAGATAATGCGGACATTGATCTTGCGGGGCCGTGTGGCCCCCACCGGCTGGATCATCGAGGTTTGCAAAAACCGCAAAAGCTTGGTCTGCAAGTTCGGGTCAAGCTCGCAGATTTCATCCAGGAACAATGTGCCGCCATCGGCCATGGCCGCAGCCCCGGTTCGGTCTGAAATTGCCCCGGTAAACGAGCCTTTCATATGGCCGAAAACTTCGGATTCAAGCAGCTCTGACGGGATGGCGCCGCAGTTCAAGGGCACAAAAGGTCCGTGGCTGCGGCTGGATTGATCATGCACCGCTTGGGCACAAAGTTCCTTGCCGGTGCCGCTTTCGCCGGTGATAAAGACCGGGGCCATCGACCGCGCCACCGCGGTTATCTTGCCATAGACCTCCGCCATCGCCGACGATGTGCCAACAAAACCACTGGCGGGGGCGGGTGTGTCGGAAGGACTTCCGACGGCAGCGATCAAAGGCGCACTGGCGGTCATCGCATTATGCACCGCGTTCAAGAACCGCTGATCATCAAAGGGTTTGACAAGAAAATCATAGGCCCCGCTGCGCATCGCTTCGATGGCCTTGTTCATTGATCCGTTCGCAGTGATGACGATAACCGGTGTGCCGGGGCGGATTGTCAGGAATTCACGCATAAGATCAAGCCCGTCGCGGTCGGGCAACATCAGGTCAAGGATAACCACCGCCGGAGAACCCTTGCGAAACGCCACAAGCCCTTCTGCGGCCGTAGCTGCAGAGATAACCGTATGCCCGTTGGATCTTAGAACGGATGCGTAGACCAGTTGCAAAGAGGGCGTGTCTTCGACAAGCAGCAGCGCGCCTTTTGTCATTACCCGGCCCCATAGCGTATCTTTTCTTCGGCAACGAAGGTGATCAGGCGGCGAAGTTGACCAAGCGTTTCGCGCCCAAGATTGGCGAAGCCTGATGTTTCACGCCGATGTGCAGAGGTATTGAGCCTGGTGGCCAAGGCTTGCAACGACCGCGCCCCAACGGCGCCGGCAAGGGCAATCAACACATGCGAGCAGGACTTGACCATCGGGATGCTATTGTCAGCCAGTCCGGCAATCAGCGCATGTTCGGCGCTGCGCAGATCCACGCAGAGTTGGTCAAGAAGTGCGTCGCCGACGTCGGGTCCGGCGGTCCGCAGCAACTGATCAAGACCGTCGCAGGCCGCGGTCAAGGGGTCTGCCTTTGCGCCATTGTCGGCAGAGGTGTTCCGCCGCCGCAAGATTGCCGCGACTGACAGGCCGAAACTCTCCAGACCTGCCAAGGGCTTGGTCAGAACCTCATCGGCTCCGGCCGCGAAAATCACCTGGTGATGGGCGCGCAACACATGGGCGGTAATGGCGATGACCGGTATCTGCGCATTGCGACAGTTTCTGGCGCGCAGCGTTCGGATCACCTCTGTTCCTAAGATTCCCGGCATTTCGATGTCAATCAATGCCAGGTCAAAGTGCTGCGATTCGAGCCGTTCCATCGCCGCCAAACCATCCTGTGCGATCTCGACCCCGGCGCCCATCTGCGCCAGCATCTGCCCGATGATGGTCCGGTTGGTGGCACAGTCGTCGGCGACAAGGATTTTGCAGTGGCTCAGATCCGGGAGGGGGGCGGTTTTTTCGGCCACAACGGGGCGGATCCAACTTTCCGGTGGCAGCACCAGAGTCACGCGCGCCCCGCCCTCGGGGCGGTTTGCAACGGAAATCGTCCCGCCAAGGCGCGCCGCCATCGTCCGGGTGATATGCATGCCAAGACCCCGCCCTGGCTTACTTATCGCTGACGGCCCGCCGCCATATTCGAACAGCCGCGCCATCGCCTCGGGTGAAAACCCTGGGCCTTGATCGGTCACAGCGATGCACAAATCCCCCGATGGCAGCATGTCGACATCCAGCCCCACCATGCCATGATCTGAATACGTCATTGCATTGGACAAGAGGTTGGACAGTACCCGCTCAAGCGCAATGCGGTCGAGTGCCAGTACCTGCGGCACCTCTGGGCCTACGGCCAGCCGAAACTCCAAGCCGTTTTCGCGCGCCCTGCCGCTCCAGCGCATGTCCACATCGTAAATCAGCTGTCCCAGATGCACATTGGTCGGATGTGTGGCAATGCGCAGGGCGTCGTCCCCCAGCATCATACTCAGGCCTTCTTCCATCAGCCGTGCCAGAATTTCGCCTGACGCCCGAACCCGTTCAAGCTGTGTTCTGGTATCCTGGTTTAACCCCTCATGCGAGACGAGCCGCAGCCCGCCTGCGATATCCAAGGCCGCCGCCCGCAGATCGTGACCCAAAAGGGTCATCTGCGCTGTTGCGCTCAGTAGCGGCACTTCGACGGGCGGCACGCGCTCAGAAATCGTCATGACGATCACTCTCAAAATAGCGGCGAAAAATGAACATATTGCAATTCTAGTTCAGGTTGCATCTGGCTCATCTTTACGCCATCAAAAGCACTGCGCCAACCTGTCTGAATCGCCATGTATATTGGTTGCTGACCATTTTTCGGGCGCACTCCGGTCAGCCGGACAATCCAATAAAAAACATGCTATAGTTGCATGGATTTTGAGATGACCTGAGCGCGTGTCTGGGCTATCCGGGGCCCTGGCGCCGACCCCTGACGGATGCCGAAAGCCAAACGCGGCCGCGCTGATCAACATGGATCGGCAATCTGGCGATCGCGGTCGCCCGGTCAGCTGTAATGCGAGACCGGGGTTCCGGCGATCGCCGACATGTTCAATAGCCCGCGTGCCGTGATCGACGGGGTGACGATATGGGCTTTGTTGCCCATGCCCATCAGGATTGGCCCGACCTCAAGCCCGCCGGCCTTCAGCTTCAGAATATTCCGCGCGGTATTGGCGGCATCTGTAAAGGCAAAGATCAGGATGTTTGCCGCCCCCTCAAAGCGCGAATTCGGGAAGATCCGGGCGCGCAGCTGGGGGTCCAGCGCCGCATCCGCCGACATTTCGCCATCGTAGGCAAAATCCACGCCTTTGGCGTCCAACAGCTCAAGGGCTGCGCGCATGCGGCGGCCCGAGTCGGTATCAAGGTTGCCGAAGTTCGAATGCGAACACAGCGCGACTTTGGGCGTCACGCCGAAACGCCGCGCGTGGCGGGCCGCCCCCATAATGGTCAGGGCCACCTGTGCAGGTGTCGGCACCGCGTTGACATGGGTATCGGCCACGAACAGTGGCCCGTCCTCCTGGATCATCAGGCTCAGCGCGCCTTGCGGGGCAAGGCCGCCGCGCCCGAGGATCTGGTGCACATAATTCAGGTGCCACAGATACTGGCCGAACGTGCCGCAGATCATGCTGTCTGCGTCGCCACGATGCACCGCAATCGCCGCAATCGCCGTCGAGTTTGTGCGCATGATCGCGCGGGCTATATCGGGCGTAACCCCACGCCGTTCCATCAGCTCGTGATAGGTCTGCCAGTAGTCGCGGTAGCGGGGGTCGTTTTCGGGGTTCACAAGGTCAAAGTCGCGCCCCGGCCGGATCGGCAGACCGGCACGCTCGCAGCGCGCCTCGACCACTTCCGGGCGACCAATCAGGATCGGCTTGTCGGTCATCTCCTCCAGCATGGCATTGGCGGCGCGCAGGACGCGTTCATCCTCGCCCTCGGCAAAGATGATCTTGCGCGACACTGTGCGCGCCGCCTCAAATACCGGGCGCATGATCAGGGCCGATTTGAACACCGATCCGTTCAGCTTTTCGCGGTAGGCCTCCAGATCGGCGATGGGCCGGGTGGCCACCCCGGTTTCCATCGCAGCCTTGGCCACGGCGCTGGCCACCACGCCGATAAGGCGGGGGTCAAATGGTTTGGGGATCAGGTAATCGGGCCCAAAGCTGAGTTTTTCGCCACGGTAGGCCGCCGCCGCCTCGGCGCTGGTGGTGGCGCGGGCAAGGGCGGCAATGCCTTCGATACAGGCCAGCTCCATCTCGTCATTGATGGTCGTCGCGCCGACATCCAATGCCCCCCGGAAGATAAACGGAAAACACAGCACGTTATTGACCTGATTTGGAAAATCGCTGCGCCCGGTGGCCATGATTGCATCTGGCGCGACGGCACGGACCTGATCGGGCAGAATTTCCGGAGTCGGGTTGGCCAGCGCGAAAACGATCGGGCGCGGTGCCATTTTCGCAACCATTTCGGCGGTCAGGACGCCGGGTCCGGACAGGCCAAGGAACAGATCTGCGCCTGCGATCACCGCGTCCAAAGTCGCGGGCTTGGTGCCCTGCGCATATTCGGCTTTTTGTGGGGTCATCTGTGCTTCACGGCCTTCGTAGACCAGGCCTTCCAGATCACAAAGCCAGACGTTTTCGCGCCTGACCCCCAGCTTCAACAGCATGTTGAGACAGGCAATCCCCGCCGCCCCGCCCCCGGTTGAAACCAGTTTGATCTGATCGAAGCGTTTGCCCGCGACGTGCAGTGCATTGGTTGCCGCAGCCCCGACGACGATGGCGGTGCCATGCTGATCGTCATGAAACACCGGAATATTCATCCGCTCGCGGCAGAGTTTCTCGACGATGAAGCAATCAGGTGCCTTGATGTCTTCCAGATTGATCGCGCCGAATGTTGGCTCCAATGCGCAGACAATATCCGCCAGCCGCACCGGATCGGGCTCGTTCACTTCGATGTCGAAGCAGTCAATATTGGCGAATTTCTTGAACAGAACCGCCTTGCCTTCCATCACCGGTTTAGAGGCCAGCGCGCCGATGTTTCCCAGCCCCAAAACCGCAGTGCCGTTGGTGACCACCGCCACCAGATTGCCGCGCGCCGTATAGCGGCTGGCGGTGGCGGGGTCGGCCTTGATCTCAAGACAGGCCTCGGCGACGCCGGGCGAATATGCCAGGCTTAGGTCATAGCCATTTGCCAAGGGTTTTGTCGGGCGGATTTCAAGCTTTCCGGGCCTTGGGAACTCGTGGTAATCCAAAGCAGCCTGACGCGCATTGTCCTGTCTGGTATCGTCCAAGATGCCCCCTCCCTGAATTTGGTTTAACATTAAACCAGTCTGAAAATCCCGCAAGCCCCGACTTTCGTGACAGATACAAAACACATACAATGAAAAGCTTGAAAAATATCCTTCAAGCTTGAAGAGTACGGTAAGCCCGACGCGAAACCTATCACCCCGCCGTCGCCAGGAGAATGCAATGAACGATATCCGCGCCGAAATACTGCTTGCCACCGGCGATTTGCGCAAGGATCTGCCATTTTTTACCAAAACCCTGCGCATGCGGCTTGATACGATCTATCCCGCCGACAGTCCGGCGGTTGCGGTCCTGTCTGGCCATGGGCTGCGGGTGCGCCTGCAATCCGACCACAAGGCTGAACCGGGGCATTTGCGCATCCTCACCGATGATTTCGCCGGTTTTGCCGGGGGCGCACGCGCGCTGACCGCCCCCGGCGGCACCCAGGTCACAATTGATGAACTGAACCCACCCTTGGTTATGCCCGCCACGGAACATGCCTTTGTGGTGCGCCGTCTGGCCGATCAGGCGCCGTGGATCATTGGCCGCGCCGGAATGCATTACCGCGATCTGGTGCCGTCGCGCCTTGGTGGCGCGATCATTGCCAGCCATATCCGCATCCCGGACGGCGGGCCGGTGCCGGACATGGTGCATTTCCACAAGGTCGGTTTTCAGTTGATATTCTGCGTCCAAGGCTGGGTTGATGTGGTCTATGAAGATCAGGGCGCGCCAATCCGCCTGTCCACGGGCGATTGCTTCATCCAGCCGCCTGAGATTCGCCACCGGGTGCTGACGGCCTCGGACGGGATCGAGGTGATCGAGATTGGCGTCCCGGCGGAACATGTGACGGAAATCGACCACGACATGACCTTGCCGACCCCGCATCTGCGCCCTGACCGTGAATGGCAGGGCCAGCGCTTCGTCCATAATGTCGGCGCCGCAGCCGATTGGGCAGCCTTTCGCCAACCCGGCTACATCTGTCGCGACACCACCATCAACACCAACACCAAAGGTGTGGCAGGTGTGCAGGTTGTTCGAAAAGGCCAAGGTTTCCCGGCGGCCACGCGCCATGACAGCGATATTTTGTTCGCCTTTGTCATGGGCGGCGAAATGACGCTTGAGGGCGAAGGCAAAGATCCCTACCGCCTGATGCGGGGTGATGCCTTTGTCACCCCGCCAGGCATGACCACGCGCTGGGCAAGCCCAAGCGATGATTTCGAGCTGCTTGAAGTGTCGCTGCCCGGTCGCTTCTTGACCAGCATCGTCTGACCCGCAAACCTTGGGTTTTCGATCGGCAAAGCTTGCCTTCACGCTGCAAAGACGGAACATGGCGGCAGAGGTCAATTCTGAGGAGCCACCCAGAAATGCAAAGCCCCGACCAAGCTTTGATCGATGCCGCTGCCCGCGTGCGCCAAAACGCCCATGCGCCCTATTCCGGCTTCAAGGTTGGGGCTGCCATCCGGGCGGCATCGGGGGCCGTCTATATCGGCTGTAATGTCGAAAACATTGCCTATCCGGAAGGCACCTGTGCCGAAGCCGGGGCGATTGCGGCGATGGTTGCCGCAGGGGAGGCCGAGCTTCTGGCGGTGGCGATCATTGCGGACAGCCCGTCCCCGGTGCCGCCTTGCGGCGGGTGTCGCCAGAAGCTAGCGGAATTTGGCGCAGGATCGGTGCCGGTGACTTTGGCCACCACCGATGGTGCCACCCGGCTTACCAGCATCGCCGAACTGCTGCCCGGCGGCTTTA
Organism: Pseudomonadota bacterium; assembly: GCA_031376305.1. Taxonomy (GTDB): domain Bacteria; phylum Pseudomonadota; class Alphaproteobacteria; order Rhodobacterales; family Rhodobacteraceae; genus TMP-24. Next base: position 7,867 of record JANMDM010000017.1, read on the forward strand.
CGGCCGCCCATATGGAGCGCCGCTAAGATGGATGCGCGCGCCATCATTGCTGAAATCCGCGATGGTCGCGGCCTTTCCGCCGATGCCGCCGTTTGGTTCGCGCAAGGTTTGGCCTCGGGCGCGGTGACCGATGCGCAGGCAGGTGCCTTTGCGATGGCGGTGCTTCTGAAGGGTCTGCCCGAAGATGGGCGCGTGGCCCTGACCCGAGCGATGCGCGATTCCGGCCAAGTGCTGTCCTGGGACCTGCCTGGTCCGGTGGTCGACAAGCATTCGACCGGCGGCATCGGCGATTCGACCTCGCTGCTGCTGGCCCCGGCGCTGGCGGCTTGCGGCGCCTATGTGCCGATGATTTCGGGGCGCGGCCTGGGTCATACCGGGGGCACGCTGGACAAGCTCGAAGCCATCCCCGGCTACCGCTGCGACCAGTCGGTCGAGGACTTGCACAAGATCGTGCGCGATGTCGGCTGTGCCATCGTTGGGGCCAGCGCGATGATCGCCCCGGCGGACCGTCGCCTTTACGCGGTGCGTGACGTGACCGCTACGGTGGAAAGCATCGACCTGATCACCGCCTCAATCTTGTCCAAGAAACTGGCGGCGGGGCTGGATGCGTTGGTGCTGGATGTCAAGATTGGCTCGGGCGCGTTCATGAAAACCTTGCCGCAGGCACGGGCGTTGGCCGCGGCCCTTGTGACGACCGCGAATGGGGCTGGTTGCAGGACGGCCGCCCTGATTTCCGATATGTCACAACCACTGGCTGCGGCTGCGGGCAATGCGCTTGAGGTGATCGAGGTCATGGAAACTCTGACCGGCCAAGCGATCAGCACACCCTTGTGGGATCTGACCGTGGCGCTGGGCGGCGAAGCGCTGGTATTGGCCGGGTTGGCCGATGATGCCCTCGACGGCGAAGACCAGATTACCGAGGCGCTTGACTCCGGGCGTGCCGCCGAAATTTTTGGCCAGATGGTGGCGCGCCTTGGCGGCCCCGCCGATTTTGTCGAACGGTTTCCTGACCGTCTGCCGTCAGCGCCCGTTGTCGCCGAGGTGACGGTCGAACGGGCGGGCTATATCACCGCCATCGACGGCGAGGCGCTGGGCCATGCGGTTGTACATCTGGGCGGCGGGCGGCTGAAAGGCGGCGACCGGATCAATCCGGCTGTGGGCCTGTCGGACCTCGCGCCTTTGGGCGAACCTTTCGCCAAGGGCGAGGCGATTGCCCTGGTGCATGCCGCCACTCAGGCCGACGCCGACAAAGCCATTGCCGCCGTGCGCGCCGCCTATCGCCTGGCGGAAGATCCCGTGGAAGAACCGGATCTTATCCACGGAAGGATCGGCTGATGTCGCGGGCATTTCTGATCGTGATGGATTCCGTGGGCGCCGGTGGCGCACCGGATGCGGGGGCCTTTTACAACGGCACGCTGCCCGACAGCGGCGCGAACACCCTGGGCCATATCGCTGCCGCTTGTGCCGAAGGCCGCGCAGAACAGGGGCGATCCGGGCCGCTCCTGATGCCCAATCTTGATCGTCTGGGGCTGGGTGCCGCTGTCCGCCTTGCCTCGGGGGCCGCAACACCGGGGCTGGGGGCCGCCGCGCAGGGGCTTTGGGGGGCCGCCACAGAAACCTCCAAGGGCAAGGACACCCCCTCTGGTCATTGGGAGATGGCGGGGGTGCCGGTGCCTTGGGAGTGGACGTATTTCCCCGACACGCAACCGGCCTTTCCCCAGGATCTGATGGCCGAAGTGGCGCGGCTTTGCGGCGCCGGTGGAACGCTTGGCAACTGCCACGCCTCGGGCATTCCGATCATCGAGGCGCATTGCGCCGAACATATGCGCAGCGGCTGGCCGATTTGCTATACATCGGCGGATTCAGTTTTTCAGATCGCCTGCCACGAGGAACGCTTCGGGCTGGAGCGGCTTTTGCGACTGTGCCAGGACATAGCCCCCCGCCTTCACGCGATGAAAGTCGGCCGGGTGATCGCGCGGCCCTTCATCGGTGAACCGGGCAATTTCAAACGTACCGTCAATCGGCACGACTATGCGATTGACCCGCCGTCGCCGACGCTCTGCGACTGGGTGCAGGGCGCCGGGCGCCGGGTTCATGCGATTGGCAAGATCGGCGACATCTTCTCAATGCGGGGCATTGACGAGGTTCGTAAAGGCGCAGACATAGCACTTTTCGATCATTTGATGGATCTGGTTGGCACAGCAGATGCTGGATCTTTGACTTTTGCGAACTTTGTCGAATTCGACAGTCTTTTCGGCCACCCCCGCGACCTGTCGGGATACGCCCGCGCCTTAGAGTGGTTCGACGCCCGCGTGGGTGCGTTTCTTACCCGTCTCCGCCCCGGCGATCTGGCGATTTTCACCGCCGATCATGGCAATGATCCAACCTGGGCAGGCACCGACCATACCCGCGAACGGGTGCCGGTTGTGGGCTATGGGCGCGGATTAAAACCGATAGGGCAGGTGGCCTTTGTCGATGTTGCTGCATCCGTCGCAGCCCACCTTGGGGTGCCCTCACAAGGACCGGGGAGGAGCTTTCTATGAGCATGGAAAAACCCAAAATCGAATTGCATCTGCATCTGGAAGGTGCCGCCCCGCCCGCCTTTATCCGGGGGCTGGCCAAGGAAAAGCACATGGATCTTTCGGGGATATTCGATGCCAGGGGGGGCTATGCCTACCGTGATTTCTGGGACTTCCTGAAGGTCTATGAAGCGGCGAGCGAAACCCTGAAATCGCCCGAAGATTACCACCGTCTGACCCTGGCGGTGCTTGAGGAAAGTGCGGCCTCGGGTGTCATCTATTCTGAGACGTTCCTCAGCCCCGATTTCTGCGGTGGCCGCGATGTGGGCGCCTGGCGCGAGTATCTGCACGCCATCCGCGAAGCGGCGGATATCGCCGAGAAAAGCAGCGGCATTATCTTGCGCGGTATCGTCACCGCGATCCGCCATTTCGGCCCGGAAAAGGCCCGTGAAACTGCGATCTGCGCGGCTGAAACCGCCGGTGACTGGATCGTCGGATTCGGGTTGGCCGGCGACGAAAAGATAGCCAAACCCAAAGACTTCCGCTGGCCTTTTGAGGCTGCGCGTGAAGCCGGTTTGCGCCTGACCTGCCATGCCGGTGAATGGGGCGGGCCAGAGTCAGTGCGCGACGCCATCACCGATCTGAACGTCGCGCGCATCGGCCACGGGGTGCGCGCCATAGAAGATATGGCGCTGGTCGATGAGATCGCCGAAAAGGGTATCGTGCTCGAAGTCTGCCCCGGATCGAACATCGCGCTTGGTCTCTACCCCGATTGGCGCGCCCATCCGATCGGCCAGCTTTATGACCGGGGTGTCAAGGTCACCATATCAACCGATGACCCGCCGTTTTTCCACACCACCATGATCCGCGAATACGACCGGCTGGCCGAGGCATTCGACTGGGATGAGGGCGTGTTTGACACCATCGCCCGCACCTCGATCAACGCCGCTTTTTGCGATACCAAGACCCGCGAGCGCACCCTGAAACGACTGGAGAGCATTGATGCTTGAGCACCTGACCATCGTCACCCACCCGCTGGTGCAGCACAAGCTGACCATCATGCGTGACAAGGAAACCTCGACCAATTCCTTTCGCCGGCTTTTGCGCGAAATCAGCCAGTTGCTGGCCTATGAAATCACCCGCAATATGGAGATGACAACCACGCGGATTGAAACACCGATCTGTGCGATGGATGCCCCGACGATTGACGGCAAGAAACTGGCGCTGATCTCCATCCTGCGGGCAGGGAACGGGCTTTTGGACGGGGTGCTTGAGCTGATCCCGGCGGCGCGGGTGGGCTTTGTGGGTTTGTACCGCGACCCCGAAACCCTGCAACCTGTGCAGTATTATTACAAAGTGCCGACCGGCTTGAAGGACCGTCTGGTCATCGCCCTGGATCCGATGCTCGCCACCGGGAATTCTTCTGTCGCGGCCATTGATCTTCTGAAAAAATCCGGTGCCACAAATATTCGCTTCATGTGCCTGCTGGCCGCCCCCGAGGGGGTTGCCCGCATGAAAGAGGCGCATCCTGACGTGCCGATTGTTACCGCGGCGGTAGATGAGCGGCTGAACGATCACGGTTACATCGTGCCCGGCCTGGGGGATGCAGGTGACCGGATGTTTGGTACCAGATAGAGCCTGACCCCTTTACGTTTTCACCAGATTTTGTCATTGTTTGTTGATTATCAGAGGTGAGCGATGCGGGTAGCCCGGTTTTTGGCGGTCGGATTGGCGGTATTGGCGGGCGCACCTGCCCTGGCGGAGTCTGTGGTGCCAATCCCTGCGGAGCTGCCGCCTGCCGATTATTCCGCGCGCGTCTACGTCGATAGCCTTGGATGTGCGTATCAGCGCGCCGGGGTGAGCGGGACTTTGATCTGGGTGCCCCGGACCGGGGCAGATCGCAAACCGGTTTGTGGCAAGACACCAAGCCTGACCGCCGCAACTGCGACGGCGGGCGCCGGGGCGACGATGGCAGTTATCCCTGTGGACAGCGCGCCTTCAGTCGATGCGGTTGCGGCGGTACCGACACCGAAAGTGGCGCCGCCCTTGCCTGCCGACCTTGCCTTGGTCGAAAGCCGCAGCATAGCAAAAAGGGATACCCGCTGCTCCGCTCAGGGCGGAAAGGCGCAACGCTATCTGATCAGCGATGGCCGCCGCGTCACAAAATGCGGCGCGGCTGTGGGCGACAGCCTCGGTTTCCTGAACGGACTTGCCGTGCCCGACCTGAACGTCAGCAGAATTGATCTGTCACCGGCTGCAGTGGCGGCAGCCAAGGCCGCCGGTAAGAATGGCTACCGACTGGCCTGGACCAACGGCGCGTTGCGCCCTGCAAGGGCGGATACACTGCCGGCTGCGGCGTTGACAATGAAATGGGTGCAAGTGGGGGCTTTTGCGCAACCCGCCAATGCTGAGCGCGCCGTCGCCAATCTGAAAAATCTGGGTCTGCCGGTTGCGCGCACCACTTTGACCGTTGGTGGCAAAAAGCTGAGCGCAATCCTCGCCGGACCCGTAGCACCGCCCGACCACCTTGCGGCAGCACTTGATCGGCTGCGCAAGGCGGGGTTTGTTGAGGCCTTCCCAAGGCGTTAGCTGCCGCAGATTCCCTGAAGTGCTACCCAGTCGCTGTCGTTCAGCAATGGCTCGGCTGGCGGCGTTGCTCCGAACGGGTCCGCCTCAATCAGGCCCAACGTCGTCTCGCCACTGGGGTCGCGGGCATAGGCATAGGCCGAAGACCCGACGCCTGCCTTTGCAAACCGTTTCAACAGATCGTCGTCGGCGACCGGGACTTCGACAGCGGTCAACAGCGTTTCGCCATAGCCCAGAAACGCGTCGCTTGGCACTTCGCCGGTGGTAAGCAAATGGAACGTGGCGCGCAGTCCGGCATAGCGCAGGGCAAGCGGCACCGGGTCCACCAGTTCGGCCCGAAGGTTTTCGGCCAAAACATAGCCCGCAGCCACTTCGGGCGTGTCGTGATCTTCGATAAGATGCCGGTTTAGGGCGACCAACCCGCCGGGAAGGTGCAACGACGTTGCAACCCCTTCCGGCACAATCAACACTTGCCCACCAGATGCGCCAAGCAAGCGCTGACCAAGTTGCGTCAGCGCCAAAGACCCCTCCGGTGCCGTGCAAGGGTGGCCGGACAACCGCTCCAGGTCCGACAAGATGGCCAGACCCAGCTCCAGTCGCGCGGCGTTGGGCAGCACTTTTGCGGTGTGATTGATCAAAGCCCCCGGCAGCCAGAAAAGCCCCGCTGCGGAAATCACTGCTGCGAATGACAGCAGCAGCAGCCCGCGCAAACGCCCCGGATGCGGTTGGCGCGCGGCAATGATGGCATGGACCTTGGTGATCGCCGCAATCATTGTTTCATCGTCGATTTCAAGCTCTTCGCCAGTATCGTCGGCCGGCGAGAAAAGCGCGGGCATCTGTCCGGGATTGCGGCGTGCCACCGCGGGCAGCGACCAATGCGCCAGCGCAGATTCGCTACGGGTATCCTTAATGACCAATGTGGCATCGCCGAAAGCCACAATCACTTCGCGGCGCTGGTCCTCGACGGACAGGCGCCACAAACCGGGGGATTCCAGCCGCTGATACTCGGAAAGCGCCGTCATCTGGGGAAGCTGGCCTGCTCATGGTTCTTGTTGCGCGCAAGACTAGCTGATGGCGCCGGTGGGAACAATCCGCCGCATGCAGGCGCGCCAGAAAGCCGGTGGCCCGGTTTGGCCGGGGCCTTGTGGTTCTGTCACCCGAAGTCTTCGCCCGCTGCGGCTCTGGCATGTCGCAACGGGATATGATTATTGACCCGAGACACGCTTTTTTGACACATCCTACCGGGATCTGAGCTTTCATGGCTGCCCCAGAAAACCCAAAGCCTGCCCCGCCCCAGAACCGCACCCTTGTCGCGGCGGGGTTCATCCTGATCTATGCCTTTATTATCGCGTTCGTTGATAACTTTGTGCAGACCATCGCCCAAGACGCGGGCCTTTGGCAGTTTCATGCGACCCGCACGGTAATGGTGTGTGGGATCATGGCGCTTCTCGCGGTGCCGCTGGGGTTGAGGCTGAGGCCAAAGAACCTGCGTGCGGTGCTGGCCCGCAGCTTGATTCACGGCACGGCGATGGTGATCTATTTCGGCTGTCTGGCCTTTCTCAGCGTCGCCGAGGTTGCCGCCGGACTTTTCACCGCGCCGATCTTCGTCTTGCTGATTTCGCGCTTTGCCTATGGCTATCACATCGGGCCGTACCGAATTCTGGCGGTGGCCTTTGGCTTTGTCGGGGTCATGCTGGTTTTGGGCATTGGTCCGGGGGCTGACATCAGCCCGGCTCTGGTGTTGCCGATTGTCGCCGGGGCTTTTTACGCGATGGGCAATATCGCCACCCGCGAATGGTGTGGCGGCGAAAGTGCCGAGACGCTGCTGTTGGGATTTTTCCTTGCCTTAGGGTTTTACGGCGTGTTGGGGATGGGCGTGCTGGCGATCGCGAAGCCCGAAGTGCCGGACGGTGTTGATGGTTTCGTTCTGCGCGGGCTGGTCTGGCCCAGCGGCAGCTTTCTGGTTTGGATCTTCATTCAAGCCGCAGGCTCGCTTTTGGGCGTGGGGCTGATGGTCAAAGCCTATCAGATCGCCGAGGCAAGCCGGGTTGCGGTGTTTGAATATGTGATCCTGCCGATGAGCGCCTTTTGGACATGGGCCCTTTGGGGGCAGGTGCTGGACCTGCGGGCAGCGACGGGTATTGTGCTGATCATTCTGGCGGGGCTGATCATCGCTTTGCGGTCAAAATAGGGTTGCGGCGATGATCATCTCACGCGGCCGCCGCTACATCTTTGTGCATATCCCCAAGACCGGCGGCACCGCCTTCAGTCAGGCGTTGGAGGCGGGGGCTTTGGACGACGACATACTGATCGGCGACACCCCCAAGGCGCGGGCGCGCGCCGGGCATATAAAAGGGTTGAAAAGCGCAGGGCGGCTGTGGAAAAACTCCACCTTGCAAGATATCGAAGGGCTGCTGACAGCGGCTGAGATTGAGAGTTTTTTCACTGTCACACTGGTCAGAAACCCTTGGGATCGCTTGGTCAGTCTCTATCATTGGTTGCGCCTTCAGCGCTTTGCGCATTCCATGGTGTCGATTGCAAAAACCCATAGTTTTTCCGGGTTTTTGAACCATAAAACCACCCGTTCGCTGGTGTTCGCCTCGCCCTACGGCCGCGCCATGACCCAGCCGAACGGCATCGAACACGCCGATCTGTTCATCCGGATTGAGGCTTTCGCCGAAGATGTCCGCCCGTTCGAAGCGCATCTGGGCTACCGCCTGCCGCCGTTGCCGCGCCTCAATACCTCCGACCGCACAGCCGACTGGCGGCCCTACTACTGCGCAGATGATGCCACGCTGGTGGCAATGATCTGCGGGCAGGACATCGCCCGGTTTGGCTATCGCTTCGACCGCTGATCGTCGCTCACGCCGCCTTTGCAGGCGTTGTAAAGCGACCGTAGAAGGACTCGTCCCTGGCGGCTATTTCGCGCAGCAGCTTCGGCGCCGTAAACCGCGCCCCATGGGTCTTTTCCAAACCCTCGCAAATCTCCACCGCCCGCGCCGCGCCCAGAATATCCAGCCAGCTGAACGGCCCGCCCGACCAGGGGCAAAAGCCCCAGCCCAGAATCGCGCCGACATCGCCTTCGCGGATATCGGTCAAAACCCCGTCCTCTAGCGCGCGCACCGCTTCCAGCACCTGCGCGAACAGCAGGCGGTGCTGCACCTCGGTCAGTTCCGGTTGGATGGCAGAGACGGGATAGGCATCCGCAAGCCCATGCCAAAGCCCCAAACGGCTGCCCTTGTCATCATAGGCATAGAATCCGGCACCAGCCTTTCGCCCCAGACGCCCCTTATCGGCCATCGCAAACAGCACCGTATCCACCGCACCGTCGGGGTAATCAGCCCCCATCGCCGCTTTCGTGGCTTTGGCGATCTTCACGCCCAAATCAATTGAGGTCTCGTCCACCAATTGCAGCGGCCCCAGCGGCAGGCCCACCAGCCGCGCGGCATTCTCGATCAGCGCCGGTTCAACCCCTTCGGCGACCATGCGGATGCCTTCGTTGATATAAGGGATGATGCAGCGGTTGGCATAAAAGAAGCGCGCATCATTGACCACGATCGGGGTTTTGCGGATTTGCCGGACGAAATCCAGGGCCTTGGCGACAGCCCGGTCGCCGGTGGCCTTGCCGCGAATAATCTCGACCAGCATCATCTTATCGACGGGGCTGAAGAAATGGATGCCGATGAACTGACCCGGCCGCGATGAGGCTTTCGCCAGATCCGAGATCGGCAGGGTTGAGGTATTGGTGGCAAAGATCGCATCCGCTGGCAGCGCGGCTTCGGCCTTGGCCGTCACTGCGGCCTTCACCTTCATATCCTCGAACACCGCCTCGACAAGCAGATCGCACCCTTTCAGCGCGGCGTAATCGGTGGTGGCAGTGATCCGCCCCAATACGTCGGCTTTTTTCTCAGCCGTGACCTTGCCGCGCTTCATACCCTTGTCCAAAAGATCGGCGGAATGCGTCTTGCCACGGTCGGCTGAGGCCTGCGTGGCATCAATCAGCACCACGTCGATCCCGGACAGGGCCGCGACATAGGCAATCCCTGCACCCATCATCCCGGCGCCCAACACGCCCAGCTTTTTCACCGATTGATCGGCGACCGCTGGCCGGTTCGCGCCCTTTTCCAGCGCTTCCTTGTTGATAAACAGGCTGCGGATCATCGCCGCGGATGAAGGGTTCATCAGAACCTGTGTGAACCACCGCGCCTCGATCTTGATGGCAGTATCAAAGGGCACCAGCGCGCCTTCATAGACCGCACTCAGCAGCGCTTTTGCCGCCGGATAAACGCCCATCGTCTTGCCGTTGACCATCGCCGAAGCTCCGACAAAGGTCATGAACCCGGCCGGGTGATAGGGGGCTCCACCTGGCATCTTATAGCCTTTTTCATCCCAGGGCTTGACGATATCGGCGCCCGTCGCTGACAGCACCCAGGCCTTGGCCCGCGCCAGAAGCTGACCCTCGGGCACCACCTCGTCAATGATCCCGGCCATCTTCGCGGCCTTCGGGTCCGACAACTTACCTTCCAGCAGGAAGGGCGATGCGACCATCGGCCCAAGCTTGCGGACCAGACGTGTCGTCCCGCCCGCGCCGGGGAAAATGCCAACCATGATTTCTGGCAGACCGATCTTTGCCTTGGGGTTGTCAGCGGCGATAATCCGGTGGCAGGACAGCGGTATTTCAAGGCCAATACCCAAAGCCGTTCCCGGCAAAGCCGCAACAATCGGTTTGCCACCCTTTTTGGTTTTCAGATCCATTCCCATCAGCTCGATCTTGCGCTCAAGCATGTGGAAGGCCATGATCCCTTCAAACAGCCCGCGTGCCGGATTGTCGCCGGCACTTTCCTTCATCCGGGCGATGATATTCAGATCCATTCCACCGGCGAAATCCTTCTTGCCGGAGGTCAGAATCACCCCCTTGACGCCCGCATCGGCAATCGCCCGGTCGATCAGCCCCCCCAGTTCGGCTGCGGCTTCAAGGTTCAGGACGTTCATCGACTTTCCGGGGACATCCCAAGTGATCGTGGCCACGCCGTCGGTGTCGAGCGCATAGGTAAAGTCGGTCATCTGTTCGTCTCCTTGGGCCAGCCGGGATAGGGGGTGCCGTCCTTGCGGGACATAATGCGCACGCCATCCTTGCGGGAATAATGCAGGTCAATATCGGGGTAGTGGCAGGCGTCATTCTTGGCGCGGGTGCCGACCACCAGATAGAAAACCGGCTTGTTGGTGTGGTTCTTCAGGCAATGGGCGTTGGGCACGCCTGCAGACCAGCAGGCGGCATCGCCGGGATGCAGAGCATGCTCTCCGTCATTTTCAACAACAGTCACGTTGCCGTCGAGAACAAACACAAACTCATCTTCCGCCTCGTGCCAATGGCGCTGCGATGACTGTGCGCCGGGCATCAGGGTTTCGGTGAAAGCCCCGAATTGCGACAGCCCGCCTTCGTCAGATATCGGAAAAGCCTGATAATCGCCCAGATTGTTGAACCCCTCGGGATAGCCCGAGCCACCGACCCCGGTGACGGTGCCCTTGCGCAAAATGCGCCGCGCCTTCACGGCAGGGTCGAAGGGGTTGCCCCAGACAGGGGGAAGGTTGAGAAGCTCGGGGAAAAGCTCTCCCTCGCGTTCAACAGCGCCCATGCCGTCGAACAGGGCCCAGGTGGTGGCGTAGTTCACCTGCCTGCGGCCGCTGTCAGGGTAGTGGCAGATGTCGCCCGCCACGCGGCTACCTGCGATGACATAGCGGCAGGGTATGTCGCCCCGGTTGGTAATGTGATGGGCATTGGGGTCGCCGTGCCGCCAGCAGGCGGCGTCGCCCGGGTTCAGCGCGTGCGCGCCGCCGTCGTCGATCACCGTCACGGTGCCGCCCAGCACATAGAGAAACTCATCCTCTGCTTCGTGCCAGTGCCGGTGCGAGGAGTAGGCACCAAGGGCCAGCGTCTCGACGTAGGCGCCGAACTGCGTCAGCCCGCCCGCGACCGAGAGGTGCAACGTGCTGACGCCGTTCTCGCCGCTGACAGATGCGGCGCCTTTGTCCACGATCATCGCGGCCCCTCCCAATCGGAGCCGTCCTTGTAGGTAAAGCGCGCCTTGCCGCCTTCCATCTCTACCCTCAGATCAACGTCGGAATAGGTGGCAACCTCGCGCCGGGCCTTGCTGCCGACCACCAGAAAGCTGGCCGGGGCAGTGCTGCGGTTGATAAAGTGGTGGCCGTTCGGGGTGTTGGCCGGAAAGGCTGCACAATCACCGGGGCGCATCAGGGTTTCGCCTTCGTCCTGAACAAGCGTGCATTCGCCCAGCGTCACCATCACGAACTCATCCTCGGCCAAATGCCAGTGCCGCAGGCTCGACAAGGCGCCGGGTTCAAGGGTGACGAGGTTTACCCCGAACTGCGTCAACCCACCCGCATCGCCAAGCCGCAACGAGGAACGCCCCGCCATCATCGCCGCATAGGGGGCGGGGTAAATCGAGCCGGTTTTCACCGGGACTTTGGTTTTGTCGATGATCGCCATTACACCCTCTCAATGATGGTGGCGGCCCCCATGCCCGAGGCGATGCAGAGCGTGGCGAGGCCGGTGGATTTGCCGGTGCGCTCCAACTCGTCCAAGAGCGTGCCGATGATGATGGCTCCGGTGGCGCCCAAAGGATGGCCCATGGCGATAGAGCCGCCGTTGACGTTGACGCGAGCCGGATCCACGTCAAAGGCCTGCTGGAAGCGCAACACCACCGATGCGAAAGCCTCGTTGACCTCGAACAGGTCGATGTCGCTGATCTTCATGCCGCTGTCTTTCAGGATCTTTTCGGTCACCGGCACCGGTCCGGTCAGCATGATGGTGGGATCGGTGCCGATCTTGGCGGTGGCCCGGATGCGGGCGCGGGGTTTCAGCCCGTGGGCTTTGCCAAACTCGGCGTTGCCGATCAGGAGCGCCGCCGCCCCGTCAACGATGCCCGACGAGTTGCCCGCATGGTGGATATGATTGATCCGCTCCAGATGCGGGTATTTCATCAACGCGATCTTGTCAAAACCCGGCATCACCTCGCCCATCGCCCTGAACGCAGGCTCAAGGCGCCCCAGGGTCTGCATATCGGTGCCGGGGCGCATGTATTCGTCCTGCGATAAAATCGGCAAACCGTTTTGATCCTTGATCGTCACCACGGATTTGGCAAATCGCCCCTCGGCCCAAGCGACCGCCGCCCGGCGTTGGCTTTCAACCGCCAACGCATCGGCCTGATCGCGGGTAAAACCGTATTCGGTGGCAATGATATCGGCAGAAATACCTTGCGGCACGAAATAGGTCTTCATGGTCAGGCTCGGGTCGACGGCAATCGCCGCCCCATCCGAGCCCATCGCCACGCGGCCCATCATCTCGACCCCGCCGGCGATATAGGCGGATCCGGCACCGCCCCTGACCTGATTGGCCGCAAGGTTGACCGCCTCCATGCCGCTGGCACAAAATCGGTTGATGGCCAGACCGGGAATGCGCTCGTCAAGGTCCGACAGCAGCACGGCGGAGCGCGCCAGACAGCCGCCCTGTTCGCCGACCTGCGTGACATTGCCCCAGATCACGTCTTCGATGACATGCCCTGTCAGCCCGTTGCGGTCCTTCACCGCGTTCAGGATACGGGCCGAAAGCGCCACCGATGTCACTTCGTGCAAGGCCCCGTCCGGACGCCCCTTGCCGCGCGGCGAGCGGATGGCATCATAGATAAAAGCATCGGTCATGGTGGTCTCCTTATGCCCGGTCCGAAGGTCTGCCGGGCATCATGTCATAAGGGTGCTTCCAGCCGGGCAAGGCACTCAGGCGGTCCAGCCAGCGGTCGATGTGGGGCCAGTCCTTGCGATCAAAGCCGAAAGGCTCGGGGTAGTAGAGATAGCCACAGCAGGCGGTATCCGCGATCGTGACCTGATCACCGACCATCCATCCGCGAGTCTGCAGATGGTCGTTCAGCACCGTATAGGCGGCCTTGAGCCGGGCTTGCGCAAAGGCAATAACCTCGGCCGGACGCTTTTCAGCGGCTAGAAAATTCATCAAAAAGCGGGTCATTCCTGCCTGGCCTGACAGCTTGTGATTGTCCCAGAAGACCCAGCGCAAAATGTCACGGCGTTCCGCCGCCGACCGCCCGCCAAGCTTGCCGGTTTTTGAGGAGGCGTAATCCTGGATGACGCCCGACTGGGTCAGCACCGTATCGCCATCGACCAGGACCGGCGCCTCGCCCATTTCATTGAGCCTGCGAAATTCCGCTGTGCGCGTCGCGCCGTTGAAAAAATCAACGAAAACCGGCTCCCACTCCATTCCTGCCAGGGTCATCGTCAGCGCGGCTTTGTAGCAGTTGCCGCTTTCGCCAAAGCAATAGAGTTGGGCGGTCATGTCATTTCCCCTGAAGGCTGCACATGAGGCACAGCCGGAATTGAGTATTTTCGCAAAGAAAAAGTCGCGTGATCATCAAGTATTAACCTTAACGCGCTCTGAGTGGAGGCGCGGTACAGGCTGGAGAGCCGATGACCGTCAAAGGAAAAGTCGCCCCGGTTTCCGGTCAAAAAACCAATCGTGTGCCTGTCATACGGGAGGCCGGGGCGCATCTTGGGCTTTTTCTTTGCCCAAATACTCATGTCCAGCCATCCCCGCGTGACTCTCATGCCTTGCGCTCCTCCAACTCGGCCTTGAACAGCCGCAGCCGGTGGGTGAGGGTGTCTGTATCGGTGATCGAGCCGAAGTGTTCAAAGAAAAAGGTCAACGCCTCGTCGACCGAAATCCCGGCTTCTTCGGCGAAGCGAAACAGGGTGCGGTGGGCATCATTGGTCATCGCGACTGTGAAGCGGCGGGTCAGGCGCAGACGTTTTGGCATCGGATGTCCTTTCTGCAGACCTGACACGACAGCTTAGAACGCCTCGGCTGCCAGCGCCATAACCGGTTCGGCGCCTGATTGGATGCGCGCGAGATGCAGCGCCGTCGCGGGCAGTTGCCTTGCCATGTAATAACGACCCGTGACGATTTTCGTCTGATAGAACACAGGGTCCGAGGCATTACCAGCCAGAGCTGTCATTGCAACCTTCGCCGATCGGGCCCACATCAGGCCAAGACAGACATGGCCGAAAAGATGCATGAAATCATAAGATCCGGCCAGCGCCGCGTTGGGATTTTTCATGCCGTTTTGCATGAAATACATGCCTGCCGCCTGCAGGTCTTTTGACGCCGCTTTCAAGGGCTCAAGAAAGTCGGCTTTCAACGCCTCATCGCCTTGGCTTTCCTTGATAAACCCCTTCACCAATTCAAAAAAGGCCAAGACATGCTTGCCGCCGTCTTGCGCCAGTTTGCGGCCAACAAGGTCCAATGCCTGCACGCCGTTGGCGCCTTCGTAGATCATGGTGATGCGCGCATCGCGGACAAATTGCGACATGCCCTGGTCTTCGATATAGCCATGCCCGCCCCAGACCTGCTGAGCGCTCACCGCCGTCTCGAAGCCCTTGTCGGTCAGAAAACCCTTGATCACCGGGGTCAAAAGCGACACCAGCCCTTCCGCGGCCGCATCGTCCGAGCGGCGCGCCGTGTCAATCAGCGATGCCCCCCAATAGGTAAACGCCCGGGCACCTTCCAGGAAGCTTTTCTGATCCATCAGGTTGCGGCGGATATCGGGATGCACGATCAAGGGATCGGCGGGGCCGTTCGGATTTTTGACGCCGGTCACGTCGCGGCCTTGCAGGCGGTCTTTGGCGTAACTGACGGCGTTTTGATAGGCCGCCTCGCCAACGGCGTAGCCTTGCAGGCCCACCCCAAGGCGCGCTTCGTTCATCATTGTGAACATGGCGCGCATGCCCTTGTGCAAGTCGCCCAACAGGTAGCCGGTGGCGCCGTCATAGTTCATGACGCAGGTGGCATTGCCGTGGATGCCCATCTTTTCTTCGATCTTGCCCACCGAGACGGCATTGCGCGCGCCAAGGCTTCCATCAGTATTCACCTGGAACTTGGGCACAATGAACAGGCTGATGCCCTTGGTGCCCGCGCCACCGCCCGGCGCTTTGGCAAGCACCAGATGGATGATATTTTCGGCCAGGTCATGCTCGCCCGCCGAGATGAATATTTTCTGCCCGGTGATCAGATAACTGCCATCGGCTTGCGGCACGGCTTTGGTGCGCATTTGGCCCAGATCGGTGCCGCAATGCGGCTCGGTCAGGTTCATCGTCCCGGTCCACTCGCAAGTGACCATCTTTGGCAGGTAGGTGGCTTTTTGGCCTTCGGTGCCATGGGCATGGATCGCCGAATAGGCCCCATGGGTCAGGCCCTGATACATGTTGAAGGCCATATTGGCGGAAACGAAAATCTCGCCCACGGCGGTGGCCAACACATAAGGCATGCCCTGACCGCCGTAGGCCGGATCACAGTCAAGCGCCGTCCAGCCGCCGTCTTTCATTGCCTGGAAAGCGGCTTTGAAGCCCTTGGGGGTATGGACAACACCGTTTTCCAGGCGGCAGCCTTCGGCGTCGCCGGACCAGTTCAAAGGCGCCAGAACGTCGCGGGCGATTTTGCCGGCTTCTTCCAAAACCGCAGAGGTGAAATCGGCCTCCAACTCCTCGTAGCCCGGAATGCCTGTGCGGCTCACGTCAAGCACCTCATGCAAGACGAAGTGCATGTCGCGGGTCGGAGCGTGGTAGTGAGGCATGTCCGGGGTTCCTTTGTGCGGGTCTTGGTATCAGGCGGCCGACTTTGCCCTTTCGGCAGAACCGATCCGTTCGCCTTCGGCAATTGCAGCACTCAGCTCGGCGATGCCATTCTCCAGTTCGGCGCGTTGCAGCAGCATTTCCGCCAGACGCCGCTTGGCGGTGTCGAGGGTCTTTTGCAGTTGCGTGTGCTTTTGACCGTCCATGTCGTAAAGGTCGAGAAGCTGACGGATTTCTTCAAGGCTGACGCCGAATTTTTTGCCCCGGATAATCAGCTTCAGCCGGGCGCGGTCACGACGGGTGAACAGGCGTTTCTGACCATCGCGGATCGGAAACAACAGTTCTTTTTGTTCATAAAACCGCAAGGTGCGCGGCGTTACGTCGAACGCGACACACATCGCGCGTATGCTCATCAACTCGTTATTCACGGTGTCGTCCTTTCATCAGTGCGCAAAAAATCACGACCTGACTTGAGCACACTTTAGGATGCTACAAGTGCGGATGACGTTAACGTAAGCGTGACGTCACGTCACGGTGGCGCTGACGAAACGTCATTCCGTTACGCGCACATGGGGCGCAATATTCTAACGTTTCGGCCGCGCAGATTTCCGCTTTGGCCAGCGCTTTCAATCCCTGATTTCCTTGACCGTGTCGTCGCGCAAGGCGCGAAGTTCGGCGATGGTTGATTGCAGTTCGGCACGCTGAACTTCCAAAACCTCAAGCTGCCGATCAGCTTTTTCAACCAGGACCATGTTTTGTTCACGGGTGCCCTTTTGCTGATAGATCAGCAGCCATTGGCGGATCTCTTCCAAGGAGAACCCGAACCGTCGCCCGCGCAAAATCAACGTCATCCGCGCGACCTCACGCGGGCCGTAATGGCGTGATCGACCGTCTTTGGCCGGCGACAGCAGCTCAATATATTCGTAGTACCGCAACGTGCGCGGGGTGACGTCAAAACGGGCGCACATTTCTTTGAAGGTCAGCGGCTGGTCGGTCATCGCACCCTCCCTTGGGCACAGACTAGTGACAGTCTGGCGGCAGTACAATTCGCAAGTTCAAACCGCGCGTCAGCGGGTGCGCGGCGCAATGCCGGATAGTTTTACGGATACTGCTTGCAGCTTGTGGCGCAAGCATCAATAACTTCGGCGGCACCGGGCCCGACTGCGGATCCGGCAATCCGGGGGGGCGATGTGGACGACCAAAAACGCAAATTGGCGCGCCTGTTCATTGAAGCGATCCCGCATGCCAAGGCGCTGGGTATGACGCTCGACCAGATTGATGACGCCAAATCGGTCCTGTCCATGCCTTACGATCCGCGCCTTATCGGCGATCCGCAGACCGGTGTGATCCATGGCGGCGCGGTTTTCGCGCTGATGGACACCTGTTGCGGGGCGGCGGTGATGAGCCATCCGACAGCCCCGATCAGCACCGCCACCATTGACTTGCGCATTGACTACATGCGCCCCGCCACCCCCGGCCAGCGCATCACCGCGCGGGCGGAGTGCTACCATGTCACCCGCTCGGTCGCCTTCGTGCGCGCCACCGCGCATGATGAAGACGCGGGGCGTATCGTCGCCATGGCAACCGGAGCTTTCACCTTGGAGCGGGCAGGGGTGCGGACATGACGGGCGGTGGAAAACGGCCGCGGCCAGAGCCGATGCAGATCGTCAAGGGTCGCCGCGACGCGGCGTTGAAGGCCCTGGTCCACGGCGTGCCCTACATCCAGTTTCTTGGGATCGAATTTGAGCGAAGGGGCGACGAGTTGACCGCGCTTCTGCCTTACGCCGACAAGCTGATCGGCAATCCCACCCTTCCGGCCCTGCATGGCGGGGCGATGGCGGCCTTTCTGGAGGTAGCCGCGATCATCGAGCTTGGCTGGTCGATGATCTGGGAGGATATGGAAGCCGGTGCCCTGGATGCGGACAGGCTTGATTCTATGCCACTGCCGCGCCTGCCCAAGACCATCGACTTTACCGTCGATTACCTGCGCTCCGGCCTGCCGCGCGATGCCTATGCGCGGGCGCGGGTGAACCGTTCGGGCCGCCGCTATGCGAGTGTTCATGTCGAGGCCTGGCAAGACAACCGCGCCCGGCTGGTGGCGCAGGCGACAGGGCATTTCCTGATGCCCGAGGCACTTTTGCCGGATAAAGTGGCCGATCCGCGCTGATGGAGGATATCTCTCACCGGCGGGTTCTGAAGATCGCGCTGCCCATCGTTCTGTCGAATGCCACAGTGCCGCTTCTGGGCCTGGTGGATACCGGGGTCATCGGGCAGTTGGGGCAGGCGGCCCCGATTGGCGCGGTGGGCATGGGTGCGGTGATCCTGACGACGATCTATTGGGTTTTCGGCTTCTTGCGGATGGGCACCTCCGGCCTTGCGGCGCAGGCTAAGGGAGCGGGCGACGGAGCCGAGGCGGGGGCGATCCTTTTGCGCGCCCTGATCGTTGGCCTTGGTGCCGGGATGGCGTTTGTATTGCTACAAACTCCGCTGTTCTATGCAGCTTTTGCCACCGCTCCGGCGTCGGCGGAGGTTGAAAGGCTGGCCCAAAGCTACCTCAGGGTCCGTATCTGGGGCGCCCCGGCGACGATTTCGCTTTACGCCGTCACCGGCTGGCTGATCGCGATGGAGCGCACACGCGGCGTCCTGATCTTGCAGCTCTGGATGAACGGGCTGAATATCCTGTTGGATCTATGGTTTGTTCTGGGCCTTGGCTGGGGGGTGTCGGGCGTGGCGGCGGCCACGCTGATCGCCGAATGGAGCGGGCTTGGCCTTGGCCTTTGGCTCTGCCGCAGCGCCTTTCGCGGCGGTCTCTGGCGCGACCGGGCGCGGATCTTCGATGGCGGGCACATCGCCCGCATGGCGCAGGTCAACGGCGATATCATGCTGCGTTCGGTGATGCTGACCGGGGCCTTCACCAGCTTCGTCTTTCTGGGGGCGCGCTTTGGCGATGTGACTTTGGCGGCCAATCAGGTGCTGTTGCAATTCCTCGAAATCACCGCCTATGCGCTGGATGGTTTCGCCTTCGCGGCGGAATCTCTGATCGGGCAGTCGGTGGGGGCCGGGTCGGTGCTGGCCTTCCGGCGGTCGGCATGGATGACCAGCCAATGGGGGGCGGGCGGAGCCGTGGTGCTGGGTCTGGCTTTCTGGCTCGGCGGGCCGGGACTGATCGACCTTCTGACCACCGAGCCGCAGGTGCGCATGGCGGCGCGGGTCTGGCTGTTCTGGGTAGCTCTGGCCCCGGTCGTGGGCATCGCCTGCTGGATGCTTGACGGGATTTTCATCGGCGCCACCCGGACCCGCGAGATGCGCAATGCGATGCTGGTGACGATGGCCGTCTATATCCCGGCGCTGATCCTGTTGCCGATGGGCTTGGGTAACCACGGGCTTTGGGCGGCGCTGCTGGTCTTGCTGCTGGTGCGCGGCATCACCTTGGGGCGGCTTTACCCAAGGATCGCGCAGAGCTTCGCGGCTTAACCGCGCGCGGCCTTTTCATCCAGCCCCGATTGGCCTTCGCGCCGCTCCAGTTCGGCCAGCACCTCGGCCAGCGTCACATCCCGCGCTGCCAGCATCACCAAGAGGTGGTAAAGCACGTCCGCAGCCTCAGCCGTCAACCGAGCCCGGTCGCCCTTCACCGCTTCGATGATCGCCTCGACAGCCTCTTCACCGAATTTTTCGGCGCATTTCTCCGGCCCCTTGGCCAAGAGCTTCGCCGTCCACGAGCTTTCCGGGTCGGCGCCCTTGCGGGCGGCGATGGTGGCGGCCAGTCGGTCCAAAGCACTCATGTCAGCCTCATCGGGATACCGGCGGCGGCCATATGGGCCTTGGCCTCGGCAATGGTGAATTCGCCAAAATGGAAGATCGAGGCGGCCAGAACGGCGCTTGCGCCGCCCTTGGTCACGCCCTCAACCAGATGGTCGAGCGTGCCGACCCCGCCGCTCGCGATGACCGGCACATCGACAGCATCCGTTATGGCGCGGGTCAGGGGGATGTTGAACCCGGCGCGGGTGCCGTCGCGGTCCATCGAGGTCAGCAGGATTTCGCCCGCCCCCCTGGCGGCAACCGTGCGGGCAAATTCCACCGCATCAATGCCGGTGGCTTTGCGCCCGCCATGGGTAAAAATCTCCCATTTGCCGGGGGCCACGGTCTTGGCGTCGATGGCGACGACAATGCACTGACTGCCGAAGCGGTCGGCGGCACCCGCTACCACATCAGGATTGGCGACGGCGGCGGAGTTGAAAGACACCTTATCCGCCCCGGCCAACAGCAGGGCGCGCACGTCTTCGTGGGTTCGCACGCCACCACCGACGGTCAGCGGGATGTAGCATTGCTCGGCGGTGCGGGTGACCAGATCGAACATCGTGCCACGGTTTTCGTGCGTTGCGTGAATGTCGAGGAAACAAAGTTCATCGGCGCCTGCCGCATCATAGGCCTTGGCCGCCGCGACCGGATCGCCGGCGTCGATCAGATCGACGAAGTTAACGCCCTTGACGACGCGGCCATCGGCCACGTCAAGGCAGGGGATGAGGCGGGTTTTCAGCATCGGGGCTCCTTTGCCCACTGGTAGCGCGGCGGCGGGGGCGAGGGAAGGGGGCTGTCTGCCCCCTCACCCCGGAACCGATCCGGGGTTCACCCCCGAGGATATTTTCGCAAAGGTGATAGTGGTTCAGGTCGCTTTCAAGGCAGCAAGAGCTGTGCCAAGATCAATCGCCCCATCATAAAGCGCGCGACCCGAGATCGCCCCGGCAATCGCGCCGGTATCGCGGAGCGCAATGAGATCGGCGAGCGAGGAAACGCCGCCCGAGGCAATAACCGGGACAGTGACGGCGCGGGCGAGGGCCTCGGTGGCGTCGATGTTCGGGCCGCCCATCGCCCCGTCGCGGTTGATGTCGGTGTAGATGATGGCCGCGACGCCAGCATCCTCGAACGAGCGGGCGAGGTCGGTGACCATTACCGTGGTTTCTGTGGCCCAGCCCTTGGTGGCCACCCGGCCACCCCGCGCATCAATGCCGACCGCTACCTGACCGGGAAAGGCGCGGGCGGCCGCGCGGACCAGCGCAGGGTTGTCCACGGCGACAGTGCCCAGAATAACGCGGGCGAGGCCTTTGGTCAGCCACATCTCGATGGTCGCCATATCCCGGATGCCGCCGCCCAACTGGCACGGCACCTTGACGCGGCCAAGGATCGCCGCGACTGCAGCCGCGTTGACCGGGGCCCCGGCGAAAGCCCCGTTCAGATCCACCAGATGCAACCATTCGCAGCCTGCCGCCGCGAATGTCGCCGCTTGCGCCGCCGGGTCGTCGCCAAAGACCGTGGCCTTGTCCATACGCCCGTGCAAAAGCCGCACACATTGGCCGTCTTTGAGGTCGATGGCAGGGTAGAGGATCATCGGCGGCTCCCTTTGCGTTATAGCCGTCTCTTGCCACAGGGGCCGGTGATTGCAAAGGGTCCGGGTGGCGATCGAGCGACGCAACGTCGGGCTTGCCAGATCGGGGGCGGCTGAGGGATGATCCCGCAAAGCTGAGGGAGGAACAGCCATGAAGAAACGCGTACTTATTGCCGCTTTTATCTTTGCTGCGGGCAGCGCCTGCGCCGATCCGGTCGAAGGCCTGTGGAAAACCAAGCCGGACGACAACGGCAAATACGGCCATGTGCTGATAGCGCCTTGCGCGGACAAGTTCTGCGGCGTTCTGGTCAAGGCGTTCGACAGCACCGGGGCCGAGACCGCCTCGGACAATATCGGCAAGCAGATCGTCTGGGACATGGTCGCCAATGGCGA
>JANMDM010000099.1:0-4962 GCA_031376305.1 Pseudomonadota bacterium
GATTACCGCGTCATGATCTACGCTGCGACCAGGGCCGAGATCGAGAGAGATCGGCGCAGAGCGCGCGGCCCTTGCCTTCACCTCGATTCTGTCCGCCGCCACCATTGAGCAGGCGGAGGCCCGCCTGACCTTGGTGCTGGAATACGGCAATACCGAACCGGCAGTGCACACGATTGCGGTGCTTGCCGACGAACCAACGGCCGCAACTGCCCCGGTGGTCGGTAAGCGGCAAGCCATTCTCGATCAGGCGCAGGCCGGCGCGCTGCCGCAGCCGCCGGATTTCTCCAAACCCACCCACGCCCGCTTCCGCGCCAAGCTGGCGCAGCTCCCGACCCGCAGCACCATGGCATGCGACATCAACCGGCTGACCCGGCCGTTGCCATCCGGAAGCGAGTGGATGTAGTTCAGCCGGTGATGGGCCGAGGCGATGGCGATAATACGCGTGCTGGACGACGCTTCGGCGCCAGCGAAGCGCTTGTCGAAATAGTTCATGAAGGCGGCCACACGGGACGAGGATGGCGGCAGATGCCTGCCAACCGATACTTCGCCATCTCCCTCAGAGCGGAACCGTCCGGGAACGATCTCCTCCGGATTTCCGTCGGGACGCACGACAAAGCGAAACTCGGGCGGCATTTCCTCGTAGAACTCGCGATGCACTGAAGACAGAAATGCGCCCGATGTCGGCCGCAGGAGAGTGCCGGTGCGATGAAGCTCATCAATCCGGTGCTGGACGATCACATGAGCCCGGGCTTCGAGGGCAAGCGGGCGGGTCGCCTCTTCCAGCTCGGCCCCGGCGAGGGCGCGCTCGATATCCCGAGGTCTGGTGTTGTGCCCCTCGATCAGGTTCGAGTAATAGCAGTTCATGATCCGCACCAGATCGGCAAGCTCAGCGGCGCTTTCGGGATGCAAGCCCCGGCCAATGTCGCCCGCTTCCCGTTGAATCCCGCCCGCCAGATCAGCGAGGTCCGTCGGCAGGCGGTCCTCGAACAGGCAGGGTTCGATGCGGGGGCGTGGACTGTTGCTTTTGGTTCCGATAGATTGAGGCACCCGATGCGGCCATAAGTGGACCTGATCGATGAGCGAACATCGCGCCCAACGCAGGCTGGCTGCAATACTTGCAGCGGATGTGGCGGGCTATTCGCGGATGATGGGGGCCGATGAGACCGGAACATTGGCCACCCTGCGTGAAATCTGGTCGGAAACGTTCAACCCGATTGTTGCCACATATCACGGCCGCATCGTCAAGATCATGGGTGACGGTGCGCTGGTTGAATTTGCCAGCGCAGTCGATGCCGTGGAGTGCGCCGTTGCAGTGCAACTTGCTATGAGGCAGTTCAATGCCTCGAATGGCACGAAAGCGCCGGTTGAATTCCGCATTGGCCTGAATATTGGCGATATTGTCATCGATGGCGCCGATATTTTCGGCGATGGCGTCAATGTTGCGGCACGGCTGGAATCGCAGGCGCCGCTCGGAGGCATCCTTGGGTCGGACGCAATTCATGCGCAGGTAAAGGGCAAGGTCGACGTGACCTTTGCCGATGCCGGTGAACTTGCGTTGAAAAACATAGCAAACCCGGTTCGCGCATGGCGCTGGACCCCTAGTGCCAAGGCTGCTGCGTCGGTTCCTGCTGGGTCGCCGTCGCTGCCGACAAAGGATCTGCCCTCAATCGCCGTTCTGCCGTTCAACAACATGTCGAATGATGCTGATCAGGAGTTCTTCGCCGCCGGTCTCCGGCTTGATCTGGAATCGGCACTCGGACTTATTGACGGCATTGGGTTGCTCGCGGACAGCACCTCCGCCAACTTCCATCTGACTGGCAGCGTCCGCGCCGCGTCAGGCCAGATCCGCGTCACCGCGAGGCTGGTCGAGGCGGTTGGCGGCCGACAGCTTTGGAGCGGCCGGTTCG
Organism: Pseudomonadota bacterium; assembly: GCA_031376305.1. GTDB lineage: Bacteria > Pseudomonadota > Alphaproteobacteria > Rhodobacterales > Rhodobacteraceae > TMP-24. The sequence continues at coordinate 1,908 of JANMDM010000099.1, forward strand.
ACGGCCGCGCCGACGACATATTCGCATTTCAGGACGAAATCACCCGCCAGGTCGCGGTGGCCATGCAAATCAAATTGACCGCCGGCGACTACGCGCGACTGTGGGACGGTCAGACCAGAAGCCTCGCCGCCTGGGAACGCTGCGTCGTCGCCAACGGGCACCACGAGCGGTGGTCCGAAGCCGACAACCGCCGCGCCCGAGACCTGCTGCACGAAGCGCTTGAGATCGACCCGGACTATTTTGCTGCGAAGGTGTTGCTGGGCAAGACCTGGTGGTATGATGCGCGCTTCTATGCGCAAGGTGACGACCGCGAGCACGCCCTTGCTGAGGCAGAACGCGTCGCCAATGAGGTGCTGCAGCAGCGCCCGGACACCGCAATCGCGTTGATACTGCTTGGCGCCACGGCATGGCTGCGCGACCGTCATGACGAGGCGATCACGCTTTGCCGCCGCGCGTCCAGCCTCAGCCCGAGCGACGCATGGGTACTTGGCTTCTTCGGCGTGATCTCAATCTTTTCCGGCGACTTGCACGAAGCTCTTGTGACGCTCGAACGCGCCGCACGGCTGTCGCCAAAGACCTTTACCTGGATCCATTTTCATATAGGCCATGCCCGTGCATGGATCGGCGACGATGTCGGCGCGCAGGCCAGCTTACATCGTTACATCGGGGCCAATCCGCAGGATACCTGGGGCCACCTGATGCTGGCAGTCATCCACGGGTTCGCCGGACGGACTGATGACGCCCGCCGCGCCGTCGCGGAAGCTGTGCGACAAAAGACAGACATTGACCAAGAGCAGGTCCGGCGCTCAAACCGCTACCGCGACCCCGTACGGCTGCAACGGGTGATCGCCGTGCTGAACGAGGCCGGACTTCCCGCCTGAGTAGGTGGCCCGGCTTCAAAATGGTTGGGCACAGCCATCCTGCGGCAAAACCGGGGCACCTCAGATTGCCCTGACGATAAAATGACTTCCACTCCCATTGAAAACGTTTTTATTTTGCGCTAGCTTGTTTTTGCCACGGTCGTTCTAACCGGGGTGATGAGGCTGCCTTGGAAGCGAGCAAGCGATATCGTCGGCATGAAAAAGCATAAACCTGTAGCTACGACGCGGCGCCCGACGATCAAGACCCTGTCCGGTGTGACGGGGTTTTCGATTGCCACGATCTCAAAGGCTTTGCACGATTCACCCGTGGTCACCCAAGAGACCAAGGACCTGATCCGGAAGGCCGCTGCCGAAATCGGATATGAGGCCAGCATGCGCGGCATGTCGTTGCGCACCGGGCTGACCTATCAGATCGCGGTGCTGATGCCGGTTCCGGCCGAAATTGGCTTTGAATGGGGTGGAGTGGAATACACCCAGATTCTTAGTGGCATCAGTCAGGCGCTGGAGGGCTCGCCCTATCGGATCGCGGTGCATATCGTGCGCGACGCCGATGACGGGCTGGCGGTGGCGCGCCGAATCGTCGCGCAGGGAATTGCCGATGGGGTGATCTTTTCAGGGATCCGGGCGCGGGATGAGCGGATCGAATTTCTGCTTGAATCCGGCTTTGCCTTCGTGACTTTGGGCCGTTGCCGCAGCCCGCTGGAATATGCCCATGTCGATGTCGATAATGACTGGGCCGCACATGCCGCAACCAAGCGCCTGATCGAGGGCGGCCATCGGCGGATTGCGCTGATTAATCCCGAGCCAGAGCTGTCCTATGCGCTGGATCGAATCGACGGCTTCCGCCGTGCCCTGGCTTCGTCCGGATTGCCAGGTTGTGATGATCTGATCGTTGCGGGCGATCTGACGGCATTTTTTGGCAAATCCAGCGCCATCGGGCTGCGCGGCATCGCCGATCCGCCCACCGGCTTTGTCTGTGTCAACGAATCCACTGCGCTTGGCGTGCTGGCGGGGCTGCGCGAGGTCGGCCTGACGGTGGGTGTCGATGCCGCGGTGATTGCCTATGACGACATCAATGCCAGTGCCTATTTCGCCCCGCCGCTGACAACGTTCTACCTGCCGATCGAGCATCTTGGCCGCAGGCTTGGATCGTTCTTGCTGCGTCGGCTGGCGGGCGAGGCGCCAGCCGCCCTTGCCGAAGTGTTTCGCCCCGAGCTGGTTGTCCGGCAAACCGACCGGCTTGGCGGTGGCTGATCACATGTTTTGCAACTGAAGAAAACCAAAGGGAGGACTGACATGAAGAAACTTGTACTCACGACCGTTCTGGCGCTGGCTCTGCTGGGTGGACCGCTTTCGGCGGCTGATCTGGGCGGCGTGGCACTCAAGGTCGGTTCGGACACCACATCGCCGCCGATGGAGTTTGTTGATCAGGCGACGGGCCAGATCGCGGGCTTTGATGTCGATGTGGTCAATGCGATTTGCGCCAAAATTAATTGTACCGCAGAATTCGTTACCACTGGCTGGGACGGTATCTTTGCGGCGCTTGATCAAAGCAGCTTCGATCTGGTGGCTTCGGGCGTGTCGATCACCGAAGAGCGGACGAAGGTGATGGATTTTACCGAACCTTATATCATCAACGGTCAGGCGATCCTGTTGCGGGCAGCGGATCAGGGCCTGACGCTGGAAGACTTCAAGACCAATGGCAAGAAGTTGTCGGCGCAGGCCAATACCACGGATGCCGAATTGGCGACCAGCATCGCAGGCGAGGGCAATGTGCTGGCCTATGATACGTTCAACGCCTCGGTTCTGGCGCTGAAGAATGGCGATGTGGATGGGGTGGTGATCAATGGCGCCAATGCGTCAGCCTATGAGAAGGAATTTGCCGGCGAACTGGTGGTGGGCATCAAGGATCTGCAATCCGATCCGCTTGGGTTGGTGTTCCGCAAGGGCGATCCGAACGTGGCCGCTTTCAACGAGGGACTGGCGGCGATCAAGGCCGATGGCACGCTGGACGCGCTGATCGCGAAATACTGGGGTGCCAACTAACCCCTGGTCTGAGATCCGACCATCCAACCGGAAGTTGTTTGGGAATGGCCAAGGCGTTGCCCACAAAAGGGCCCCGGGGCCATGGGGTGATAAAAAGTGGGAAGGATGTTTATGGGACAGATAACGGC
>JANMDM010000140.1:0-2429 GCA_031376305.1 Pseudomonadota bacterium
CAGACAGAGCGAAACCCGGATCGTCGGCTGCTGATAGGAATGTACCTGAAAAATCGCCTCGATCACCGCGCCCAACACCAGACTATCACCCTCGATCTCAAAATAAAGTGTCACCGGCCCCGCCTGCAACCGCACCGCCGCCTCCGTCCCGGCCGCAGCCCCGGCGCGCGGCCGGTACCGCTCAATCCCGGCGGCAGTCTGAAACGCCACCTGATCATAGTTTGGCCCAACTGCCAGCGGATCCACCGCGACGACCGCCGCCATGATCCGCTCCACATCCGCCAATGGCGCGCCAACCTCAATCAAATGGCTTTTGCGCATCCACACCGATGCCGTGTTGAATTCCTCCAATTGCCCGCTCATAGCTCTCTCCCTGATAGTGCCTGAGCCTTTCCTGACAGAACCCTGCTGCCACCTAGCTGGCAGCAGGGTTCTGCTATATCCTTGGGGCATGAACAAACCGATCCGCATGCTTGACCTGATTGCCACGCTGCGCGGCGCCCGCAACGCCCTGACGGCGGCTGAGATCGCGGGCCAGCTTGGCGCCTCGGTCCGCACCATCTACCGCGACATTGCCGCCCTTCAAGGCATGGGCGTTCCCATCGACGGCGCGGCAGGCCTGGGCTACATCCTGCGCCCCGGCTTCCACCTGCCACCCCTGAACTTCACCGCCGACGAAGCCGAAGCCATCACCGTCGGTCTGGCACTCCTGCGCCGCACCGGCGACCGCGGCCTTGCCGCCGCCGCCACCCGCGTTGCCAACAAGATCGCCGCCGCCCAACCCCGGCGCGCAACCGCAAACCGCCAAAGCCCGCTCCTTGCCTCGCCCTGGCACGACCAGCCGCCCGCCCTGATCGACCCCGCACTCCTGCGCCGCGCCCTCCGCGAAGAACGCGCCCTGACGCTCAGCTATTGCGCTGCCGACGGCCACACCACCCCCAACCGCCGCGTCCTGCCGCTGGCGCTGCTATACTATGTCGAGGTGACAGTCCTCGCCGCCTGGTGCGACTTGCGCCAGGACTTCCGCCACTTCCGCCTCGACCGGATCACCGACTGCCAGATCACGCCCGACAGCTTCCGAACCCGTGCTGCGGCGCTCCGCCTTGAATGGAGCGCGCGCCACCCCCACCCCTGGACCACCGCGGATACCCTCGCCTGAACTCCCCGCAGACGTCAGCCTTTCCTTTGCCCAAATACTCACCTTTCACCGCCTTGCCGCCCCGCGCCCGCGGGGCGGCAAGAGAACCGTTATGGCCCGGAACGGGCTGCAATTTGAAAACCTGCACCCAAAGCAGCTTTCGCTCTGGACGATGGCACCGCCCCCCTGTTAGCGCTGGCCCATGACCCAACAAGACCGCATCTTGCCCGGCGTGGCGCTGATGATCAGCTTTTGCATAACCGCTCCCCTGCTGGATGTGGCCTCGAAGCTTGCCGCCCAACAGGTGCCGGTGGGCATGGTGACCCTGGGGCGCTTTGTCGTGCAGGCCGCCCTCATGCTGCCGGTCGTCGGGATCATGGGCCTCAGTCTCACCCTCTCGCGCCGCGCGCTCGGCCTCACCGCGTTGCGGGCCCTGGTATCCGTGCTTTCGACCTATTGCTTTGTGGCGGCCCTCAAGGTGATGCCGCTGGCCGATGCTCTGGCCATCGCCTTTGTCGAACCCTTCATCATCCTGCTGATCGGCAAGCTGGTGCTGGGCGAACAGGTCGGCTCCAGACGGCTGGGGGCCTGCATCGTCGGGTTTCTTGGCTCACTGCTGGTCATCCAGCCGGCGTTCGCGCATTTCGGCGCGGTGGCGCTGTTTCCCTTGGGCACTGCCGCCAGCTTCGCGCTCTACATCCTCATCACCCGGTCGCTATCGCGCCACGTCCACCCGGTGCCGATGCAATTCCACACCGCCCTGATCGCCGCCGCGATCTGCGTGCCGCTTCTGGCCGCTGGCAGCTACTTCGATGAGCCGTCGCTCAGCCTCGTGCTGCCGCAGGGCATCTTCTGGCTCTGGTGCTTTTTCGTCGGCCTTGCCGCCACCATCAGCCATATGGCGATGACCTATGCGCTGAAATTCGCGCCCTCCTCGACCCTCGCACCCCTGCACTACCTCGAGATCGTCACCGCCACTTTGTTTGGCTATCTGTTCTTTGGTGATTTCCCGAACAGCCTGACCTGGGGCGGCATCGTCATCATCGTTTGCTCCGGCCTCTACATCATCCACCGCGAACACAGCGTCTCGCGGCTCACCCGATCCCGGCCGCCGCACCGGTCAGAGCCAAAATTGCCAGCCTGAGGCAGCCGCGCGGCAAGATCACCAACATCCCCGTCCCGGAAAACTGCATCTCGACCGGCCCCAGCGCCGCGTTTGAGGTGCCGATGACCCCATCGGGCGCAAAATCCAAGCCATCGATGGGCCAACGCAGACCGCGACTGCTGCCAC
>JANMDM010000149.1:0-7649 GCA_031376305.1 Pseudomonadota bacterium
CTGCGCGCCGATTTGTACATGCACCGCTTTCACCAATCCCGCTCGTTCGGCGTGAATACCGGTTTCCATTTTCATCGCTTCGATGGTCAGCAGCATGTCGCCCGCCGCGACCTTCTGCCCCGCCGCCACCACGACCGAGGCAACAACCCCCGGCATCGGCGCGCCGATATGCAGCGGGTTGCCCTCCTTGGCCTTCGGGCGGCTGGCGGTCTTGGCCTTCACCGCCCGGTTCGGCACCCGGATGACGCGCGGCTGGCCGTTCAATTCAAAGAACACCTTGGCCTCACCGGTCTCGTCGGTTTCGCCCACCGCCTGCAGGCGAATCTCCAGCGTCTTGCCGGGGTCGATCTCGACAGAAATCTCCTCGCCGGGCTGCATGCCGTAAAAGAAGGTCGGTGTCGGCAGAGTGCGCACCGGGCCATAGCTGCGGTGGCGGCCCATGTAATCCAGAAAGACCTTGGGATACATGAGATAGCCGTTCAGATCCTCGTCATCGACACTGAAGCCGTCCAACTCGCCGGAAACCCTGCTGCGCACTGCCTCAATATCGACCGGGGCCAGATGCTTGCCCGGCCGTTCGGTCGAGGCTGTCTCGCCCTTCAACACCTTTTTGCGGATACCTTCCGGCCAGCCCCCCGGCGGCTGACCCAGATTGCCTTTCAGCATGTCCGCCACCGAATCCGGAAAGGCCACCTCAATCGCCGGATCCTCGACCTGCGCGCGCGTCAGGTTTTGCGCCACCATCATCAGCGCCATGTCGCCCACCACCTTCGATGATGGCGTCACCTTGACGATATCGCCGAACATCTGATTGGCGTCGGCATAAGACTGCGCCACCTCATGCCAGCGGTCCTCAAGCCCAAGGCTGCGGGCCTGCGCCTTGAGGTTGGTGAACTGCCCGCCCGGCATTTCGTGCAGGTAGACTTCCGAGGCCGGGGCCTCGATCCCGCTCTCAAACGCCGCGTATTGGTGGCGGACAGCTTCCCAGTAATTGGAAATCTGCCGGATCGCCGCGATGTCCAGCCCGGTATCACGGTCGGTATGGGCCAAAGCCTCGACGATCGAGCCAAGGCAGGGCTGCGAAGTGCCGCCCGAAAAGGCGTCCATCGCCGCATCGGCCGCATCAACGCCCGCGTCAGCAGCAGCAAGGATCGTCGCTGCGGCAATGCCCGAGGTGTCATGGGTGTGGAAATGGATGGGCAGGCCCACATCTTCCTTCAATGCTTTGATCAGCACCCGCGCGGCGGCAGGTTTCAGCAGCCCCGCCATGTCCTTCAGCCCCAGCACATGTGCGCCGGCCGCCTTCAAGTCCTTGCCCATCGCCACATAGTATTTCAGGTCATACTTGGCGCGGTCGGGGTTGAGGATATCGCCGGTATAACAGATCGCCGCCTCGCAGACGCGGTTCTGCTCAATCACCGCATCCATGGCGACGCGCATGTTTTCAACCCAGTTGAGGCTGTCGAACACCCGAAACACGTCCACACCGGTCAGCGCCGCCTGCTTGACAAAAGCCTGCACGACATTGTCAGGGTAATTCGTATAACCGACCCCGTTCGATCCGCGCAACAACATCTGCGTCATCACATTGGGCATGGCCTTGCGCAGATCGCGCAACCGCTGCCACGGGCATTCCTGCAAGAAACGGTAGGCCACATCGAACGTCGCCCCGCCCCAGCATTCGATGCTGAACAACTCGGGCAGGTTCGCGGCATAGGCGGGGGCGACCTTGATCATGTCGATCGACCGCATCCGGGTGGCCAGCAGCGACTGGTGGCCGTCGCGCATGGTGGTGTCGGTCAGCAACAGCTTCTTCTGCGCCGCCATCCAGTCCGCCACAGCCTGCGGGCCCTTTTCCAGCAGCAGGTCGCGGGTGCCGGGGGCAGGATCCTTCACCGGCTTCGGCGCTTTGGGCTTGCGGGCTTCGGCGGCGGGCTTCGGGCGGCCTGCGGTTTCGGGATGGCCGTTCACGGTGATGTCCGAAATATAGATCAGGATCTTCGTCGCCCGGTCGCGGCGCTTTTTGAAATGGAACAGATCCGGCGTCGTATCAATGAACTTGGTGGTGCATTCGTTGGCCAGAAAAGTCGGGTGCTTCAGCAGGTTCTCGACAAAGGCGATGTTGGTCGACACCCCCCTGATCCGGTATTCCGACAGCGCCCGGCGCATCCGGGTGATGGCCTGTTCGGGCGTCTGTGCCCAGGAAGTGATCTTGACCAAAAGCGAATCGTAATAGCGGGTGATGACCGCGCCCGAATAGGCGGTGCCGCCGTCCAGACGGATACCGGCGCCGGTCGCCTCGCGGTAGGCGGTGATGCGGCCGTAATCGGGGATGAAATTGTTCAGCGGGTCTTCGGTGGTGATCCGGCACTGCAGCGCGTGGCCGTTCAGCCTGACCTCGGCCTGCGAGGCAACGCCGGTGGCCTCGGCCAGGGTGCTGCCCTCGGCAATCTTGATCTGCGCCTGCACGATGTCGATGCCGGTCACCTGTTCGGTGACGGTATGTTCGACCTGCACGCGCGGGTTCACTTCGATGAAGTAGAATTTGCCGTCATCCATATCCATGAGGAATTCGACGGTGCCCGCGCATTCATACCCCACATGCGCGCAGACACGGCGGCCAAGTTCGCAGATTTCAGCGCGTTGGGCGTCGGTCAGGTAGGGGGCAGGAGCGCGCTCGACCACCTTCTGGTTGCGGCGCTGCACCGTGCAGTCGCGCTCAAAAAGGTGATAGATATTGCCTTGGCTGTCGCCAAGGATCTGCACTTCCACATGCCGCGCACGCAGGATCATCTTTTCCAGATAGCCTTCGCCATTGCCAAAGGCGGCTTCCGCCTCGCGCCGCCCTTCGCGGACCTTTTCCGCCAGCTCGGCTTCGGAGTTGATCGGCCGCATGCCGCGCCCGCCACCGCCCCATGAGGCTTTGAGCATCAAGGGATAGCCAACGGCGGCAGCCTGTTTCTTGACCAGATCCATATCGTCGCCCAGCACTTCGGTGGCCGGAATCACCGGCACACCGGCCTCAATCGCCACCCGCCGCGCGCTGGCCTTATCCCCCAGCGCCCGCATGGTTTCCGCCTTGGGGCCGATGAAGGTGATGCCATTAGCCGCGCAGGCCTCAACAAAATCGGGGTTTTCTGACAAAAGCCCGTAACCGGGATGGATCGCATCCGCCCCGCATTCGCGGGCCACGCGGATGATCTCGTCAATCGACAGATACGCCGCCACCGGACCCAGCCCCTCGCCGATCCGGTAGGCTTCATCGGCCTTGAACCGATGTAGCGACAGCTTGTCCTCTTCGGCGTAAACCGCGACCGTGCGCTTGCCGAGTTCGGTGGCCGCGCGCATCACCCGGATGGCGATCTCACCGCGGTTGGCAATCAGGATCTTGCGGAATTCGGCCATCGGTCACTCCCCCGGTATGCGCTGCGCACTTTAGGGATGCTGCGGTGCGGCGCAATAGTCGACTGGACCATAGATGATAGAATTGTGAAAGAACCCGCGAAAGCGGCATTTCTTGTAACGAAACGTCTCAGCCGGTGGCATGGCCTGTTGCGAACAATAGAAGAACAGTTCTTTCCCTTGCCGGAAGGTGCGGCTATTGTCGTCGCATGAGCAGTTTAGACGATGATGATGCCTTTGCCGCCGCCGTGCCGCTGTCGCAGCGGGCCATGGCCGCCAGGGGCGCGCCCTATCTGGATGGTTTGAACCCGGCGCAGCGCGACGCGGTCGCGGCTTTGGACGGGCCGGTGCTGATGCTGGCAGGCGCAGGCACCGGCAAGACCCGCGCCCTGACGGCGCGGATCGCGCATCTTCTGGCCTCGGCCCGTGCCCGCCCGAATGAAATTCTGGCGGTAACCTTCACCAACAAGGCGGCGCGCGAAATGAAGGACCGCGTCGGCCGCCTGATGGGGCAGGCGGTCGAAGGCCTGCCGTGGATGGGCACCTTTCATTCGGTCAGCGTCAAGATCCTGCGGCGCCATGCCGAACTGGTGGGGTTGAAATCGAACTTCACGATTCTGGATACCGACGATCAGATCCGCCTGCTGAAACAACTGATCTTGGCGGCCAATATCGACGAAAAACGCTGGCCCGCGCGGCAACTCGCCGGCTTCATCGACAGTTGGAAGAATCGCGCCTGGGGGCCTTCCAGTGTGCCCATGTCCGAAGCCGCCGCCTTCAACTCCAAAGGCACCGAGCTTTACGCCGCCTATCAGGACCGCCTGCGGACGCTGAATGCCACCGACTTCGGTGATCTGCTGTTGCATGTGGTGACGATTTTTCAGCGCCACCCCGACGTTCTGGACCAATACCAACGCTGGCTGCGCTATATCCTTGTCGATGAATATCAGGATACCAACGTCGCCCAATACCTGTGGCTGCGGCTTCTGGCCGGGGCCCATAAGAACATCTGCTGCGTTGGCGATGACGATCAGTCGATCTACGGCTGGCGCGGGGCCGAGGTTGGCAACATCCTGCGGTTTGAGAAGGATTTTCCCGGTGCCACGGTCATCCGGCTGGAACAGAATTACCGTTCCACCGAACATATCCTTGCCGCCGCCTCGGGGCTGATTGCCGTCAATTCCGGGCGGCTGGGCAAGACTTTGTGGACCGAGGCGCAGGGCGGCGACAAGGTCCGCCTGATCGGCCATTGGGACGGCGAGGAGGAAGCCCGCTGGATCGGCGAGGAAGCCGAAGCCATTCAGCGCGGCACCCGCGGCAACGCGCCCGTCAGCCTTGACCATCAGGCGATTCTGGTGCGCGCCAGCCACCAGATGCGGGCGTTCGAGGACCGGTTTCTGACCATCGGCCTGCCCTACCGGGTCATCGGCGGTCCGCGTTTTTATGAGCGCTTGGAAATCCGCGATGCGATGGCCTATTTCCGGCTGGCAGTGTCGCCGGAAGATGATCTGGCGTTTGAGCGGGTGGTCAATACCCCCAAGCGCGGCCTTGGCGACAAGGCCCAGCAGGATATCCAGCGGCAGGCCCGCGAAGATGGCGTCAGCCTTCTGGAAGGCGCGCGCTATCTGGTGGCTTCGGGGCGGATCGGCGGCAAGGGGGCGGGGCAACTGCGGCAATTTGTCGAAGGCATCGACCGCTGGCACCGGGTCACCCGGGTTTCCGGCTATAACCATATCGAACTGGCCGAGACGATTTTGGACGAGTCGGGCTATACCGCCATGTGGCAGGCCGACAAGACCCCCGAGGCCGCCGGGCGGCTGGAAAACCTCAAGGAGCTGGTCAAGGCGCTTGAGCAGTTCGAGAACCTGCAAGGCTTCCTTGAACACGTCTCGCTGATCATGGACAACGAGTCCGAAGATGCCGCCGAAAAAATCTCGATCATGACGCTGCATGCCGCCAAGGGGTTGGAATTTCCGGTGGTGTTCCTGCCCGGTTGGGAAGACGGGCTTTTCCCCAGCCAGCGCTCAATGGATGAAAGCGGACTTAAGGGCTTGGAAGAAGAACGCCGCCTGGCTTACGTCGGCATCACCCGCGCCGAGACGCTTTGCACGATTTCCTTCGCCGGAAACCGCCGGGTCTACGGCCAATGGCAATCGGCGCTGCCGTCACGCTTTATCGACGAATTGCCGCCCAAGCATATGGATGTGCTGACCCCCCCCGGCCTTTATGGCGGTGGGTTTGGTGCCGCCGGGATGCGCAGCTCCAACGCCGGTGGCGTTGAGGATCGCGCCACCAAGGCCGATGTTTACAATTCGCCCGGCTGGAAGCGTCTGCAAGAACGCTCGACGCAGCGCGGCCCCTCACAACCGCGCCATGTGGTGATCGACCTTGATGCAGTGTCAAGCTTCACCGAAGGCGACCGGGTGTTTCACAAGAAATTCGGCTATGGCACCATTACCGCGATCGAAGGTGATAAGCTGGAGATCGCTTTTGACAAGGCGGGCGTCAAACATGTGGTCGCGGGCTTTGTCATTGCCGCCGAAGCTGTGGACGACATTCCGTTTTAGGCCCCGATCAGGCTTTGGCCTTGCGGGCCAGATGATCGCCGCCATACACCACCAGCCCGCTCAGCAACCCCCAAAACGCCCCGCCAATGCCAAAGGCACTGACGCCCGAGGCGGTAACGATCACCGTCACTGCGGCCGCGAAGCGCTGATCGGGGCTGGCAAACGCCGCCCCCAGCGCCCCCATCAACGGTGTGATCAGCGCCAGCCCCGCGACAGTCGCGATCAGCGCCGGCGGTAAAACCGCCAACCCGGCCAGAATCACCGGGCCGAAAATCCCCAAACCCACCCAGGCCGCAGCATAAGCAATCCCGACCTTCCAGCGCTGCGCCTTGTCGGGATGCACCTCGTCGCCCAGACAGATGGCGGCGGTGATGGCGGCCATGTTGACGGTATGCGCGCCGAAGAATGCCGCCAGGGCGGAAATGGCCCCGGACACACAAAGTGCGGCCTTGACCGGCGGTTGATACCCCGCCCCCCGCAACACCGCGAATCCGGGCAGGTTTTGCGAAGCCATGGTGACCAGATAGAGGGGTAATCCAAGCCCGATCAGCCCGGCCCAACTCCACACCGGGGCGATGAAGGTCAGCTGCGGCAAAGCGAAGGGGCCATGGGGCAGGGGCGTGCCGTGGCTGACGCTTAACACCAGGCCCGTGAAAAGCGCGGCCAGCACCGCGAAAGCCGGGTTCCATAACCTCACGACGGCAAAAATGCCAATCACCGGCAAAACCAACGCGGGCAAGACGCTGACCTGCCCCGGCACCTTCAGGCAAAACGGCAACAAGACCCCGGCCAGCATGCCCGCAGCTATGCCCGGCGGGATCTGGCCAATCAACCGTCCCAATGGCCCGATCAGCCCGGTCAGCACAATCAGCACCCCGGCCAGCACAAACGCCCCGACGCCTTCCGCCATCATCACCCCGTGCGAGGCCGCAATCAGCGCCGCCCCCGGCGTGGACCAGGCAAGCACTACCGGCATGCGCGCCCAAGCCGACAACAGCGCACTCCCAAGTGCCTTGGCCAGACAGATCGCAAATATCCAGGACGCCGTTTGCGCAGGTGTTGCCCCCAGCGCCGCTGCTGCCGCCAGCACCAGCGCAATGGTCGACCCATAGCCCACCAAAGCCGCCACCAACGCTGCTGAAACCATGGAAGCCCGCATTCCTGTCCCCATTTTTCGCGCAAAGCCTATCCGTCGACCGCGATGCCAGCAAGGCGCTGGCCGAAAAACAAAAAAAGACGGCGACGACCCAGGGAGGAGGGGTCATCGCCGTCTGCTGCACGCGTCCGACAGGGAGGAAGGCCGTCGCGCAAACGCCTTGTTCGTTTTGCCCCCGGTTGGGGAAAGGAAAAGGTGCGGCACCCTCAGGGAGGAGGAGAGGGCGCCGCCCTTCTTCGCCGCGACCCAAGGGGAGGAGGATCAAGCGGCGAATTCGCAGGGACCTTGCCAGATCCCGAAAGAAAGGCGGCAACACTTCATGGGGATGACAAAGGTTGCCGCCAAAACCCGGCCCCATATGACTGAGGCCGGGAAAACTGTTACTTGCCGTAGGCCGCTTCCAGCGACACACCGTCGATCATGGCGCGGTGCAGGCCCAGATCTGTCAACTCACGGTCAGACAGGCTTTCCAGTTCGCGCAGCGTCTGGCGATAGATGCCATAACGGCGGCGGCTGTCATTCAG
>JANMDM010000155.1:0-13255 GCA_031376305.1 Pseudomonadota bacterium
GTGAATGAAGCGGGTGTCCGGGGTCAGCCGAGGGCACGCAGTCTGGCGATCAGGCTTGAGGTGTCCCAGCGGCTGCCACCGATTTTCTGTACGTCCTTGTAGAACTGGTCGACCAGTGCCGTAACGGGCAAGCTGGCGCCGGTCTCATTTGCGGTGGCAAGGCAGATGCCCAAATCCTTGCGCATCCAGTCGACGGCGAAACCAAAATCGAAATGATTGGCCGCCATGGATTTATGGCGGTTGGTCATTTGCCAACTGCCAGCAGCGCCTTGGGAAATCACCTCGACCAGCTGTTCAATGTCGAGCCCGGCCTTTTCGGCAAAATGCAACCCTTCGGCCAGCCCCTGAACCACGCCGGCGATGCAGATCTGATTGACCATCTTGGCCAATTGCCCGGCCCCGGACGGCCCCAGCCGCCGACAGATGCGCGCATAGGCGGCGATGACCGGTTCAGCGGCGGCGTAGTGCGCTTTGTCGCCGCCGCACATGACCGAAAGCGTGCCATTTTCGGCACCCGCCTGCCCGCCTGAAACCGGGGCGTCAATAAAGCCGAGGCCCTGTTTTGCCGCAACCGCCGCCATCTCGCGGGTTACTGCGGCCGATACGGTGGTGTGATCAACAAAAACAGCGCCCTTTTTCATGCCCGAAAAAGCCCCATGGGCACCCGTACAGATCGCCCTCAGGTCATTGTCATTGCCAACGCAGGCCATGATAAAGTCGGCGCCCCTGGTGGCTTCGGCGGCGCTGGCTGCGGTGCGGCCAGTATGACGGGCAAGCCACGCCGCGGCCTTGGCAGGGGTGCGGTTCCAGACGGTGACCTCATGGCCTTTGGCGGCCAGATGACCCGCCATCGGAAACCCCATAACCCCCAAGCCAAGAAATGCCAGTTTTGCCACAACATCCTCCCATTCGCATTGCGGATCGCACTTATTTGCCCTAGTTAACCGCCCTGCTCTTGCCGTCAACCGTTCCCTCAGATTTGGCCCGCCCGTCATGGCAACTTTATTCCGCTGGCTCTTGCGACTTGTGGTCGGGGCCCTGCTCCTGGGGGTGCTCGGACTCGCCGGCGCCTATTACTTTGCGGCGGGCTCATTGCCCGAGTATACGGAAAGCCGCCTCGTGGCCGGGCTCGACGGCCGGGTCGAGATTGTCCGCGATACCGCCGATGTGCCGCATATTTTCGGCAAAACCGACAAAGATGTGTATTTCGCCTTGGGCTATGCGCATGCACAGGACCGGCTTTGGCAGATGGTGGTCATGCGCCGGACGGTTCAGGGCCGCTTGTCGGAAGTTTTTGGCAGCCGGACCACCAAGACCGATGAGCTTATGCGCCGCTTGGACCTATACGGGCTGGCGACCCGGTCTGTGGCTGCGCAGGATGCGCAGACCAAAGTCGCCCTTGATGCCTATGCGCGCGGCGTCAACGCATGGATCAGTATCGCCAGTGCCGAAGCCAAAGGCCGCGGTGCGCCCGAGTTTTTCATCTATCCGGGCGAAATTTCCTATTGGCAACCGGCGGATTCGCTGGCGATCCTGAAGCTGGTGGCCTTTGAGCGGACCAGCCAGTTGCAAAATGAAGTGTTGCGGGCGCGACTGTCGCTTTTGTCGACGGAGTGGCCGAAGGATCTGATGCCCGACATGCTTGGCGCCGGGGTTGCGGCGTTGCCCCCCTATGCCAGCCTTGCGCCGGGGCTGAGCGCACCCACAACGCGCTACGCGGGGGCGGACGCGGCGCGCGATCCGCTGTCTGTGGTACAGGCCCGCGACCTGGCCGGAGCCTCGAACGCCTGGGCTGCGGCTCCGGGGCGATCGGCGGCCGGTGGCGCGCTGCTGGCCAATGATCCCCATATGCCCTTTACCGCCCCGGCGCCGTTTTACCTGGCGCGACTTGAACTGGCATCGGGCGGGGTCATCGGTGCCACTATTCCGGGGGTGCCCGCGATCATGGCCGGGCGCAATGGGGCCTTTGGCTGGGGAATTGCGGCGGCCTATGCCGATGACCAGGACCTGTTCCTTGAAGAACTGGACCCGGCCGACAACGAGCGCTACCGCGGACCGGAGGGTTGGGTGGCCTTTACCACCCGCAAGTCGATCATCGAGGTCAAGGACGCGCAACCGATCACCGTAACCTTGCGGTGGAGCGTCAATGGCCCGGTGTTGCCGGGGGGGCATTATGATCTGGCCTCTGTAACGCCGCCGGGCCATGTGATGTCGCTGGGGTGGACCGGGCTTAGTGCTGCGGACACCACAATGACCTCGGCGATCCGGCTTATGCAGGCCAGGACGCTTGACGAAGGGGTTGCGGCGGGGGAGCTGCAAATAGCCCCTGCTATGAACGTGACGATGGCCGATCAAAAAACCGTTGGCATGGCCCTGTTCGGGGCATTGCCAGACCGGGATGCGCGCCATCAAAGCCAGGGCCGGATGCCGTCTCCGGGGTGGTTGCCGGAAAATCGTTGGCAAGGCCGCCAGCCCTATCTGGGCAACCCGCGGTTCCTGAATCCGGTTGGCGGCATTGTCGGATCCACCAATAACAAGATCATCGACCGGCCTTTCCCGGACCACGTCAGCTTTGATTGGGGCGACAGCCAGCGCATACAGCGCTGGACGCGGCTGATGCAGGAACGCGAAGTCCACAGCCGCGAAAGCTTTATTGCCGCGCAACTTGACACCAGTGCTACCGACGCCCGGACCATCTTGCCGTTGATCGGCGCTGATCTGTGGTTCACTGGCGAGGCGGCCCGCGAGGGGACGCCCGAGCGCCAGCGCCAGCGGGCGCTCGAGCTGTTGGCGGCCTGGGACGGCGATATGAACGAACATCTGCCCGAACCGCTGATCTATGCGGCTTGGGCGCGTGCCCTGCAATCGCGCCTGATCAAGGATGAATTGGGGCCGTTGACCGAGGCTTTTGCCCGCGCCGAGCCGTTGTTCATCGAGCGGGTCTATCGCAATATGGACGGGGCCGGACATTGGTGCGATGTCATCCAGTCAGCCCCGGTTGAAACCTGCACCGACATCGCCAAGCTGGCGCTGGATGACGCCTTGGTTGAATTGACGCAAGCTTACGGACCGGCGATTGAAAGCTGGCGCTGGGGCGATGCGCATGAGGCCACCCATGATCATCCGGCCTTGGGCAATGCGCCCTTTCTGAAATGGATCACCAATATCCGCCAGTCAACCAGCGGCGGCGACCATACGCTGATGCGCGGGCTGACCGGGGGGGATGCAAAAGCGCCATACCTTAACGTGAGTGGCGCGACCTACCGCGGCGTCTATGACTTTGCCGACCCGGACAGTTCCGTCTTTATCATCTCGACCGGGCAATCCGGCCATCCCCTGAGCCGCCACTACGATGATCTGAGCGAGTTGTGGCGGCGCGGTGAGTATATTCCGATGTCACTGGATCCGGGGTTGGCGCGGGCCGCCGCGACCGGAATTACGGTGCTGGAGCCGCAAGCCGACTAGCAAGGTCGCGATCAGACCGCCTGCACCTGCGTTGTGACGAAGTTCCTGATCAGGGCAGCGACCGTCTTGGGCTGTTGCCAATGCGGGTTGTGTCCGCAGTCTGCAAGACTGCTGCCGCGCGCGTGGGAAAATGCCGACAGAAGTGCGGCATGGTGGTCCGGGCCAAAAAGTGGATCGCAGGCCCCGCCAATAACCAGCGTCGGCGCCCAGATTTTCCGGGCCGCCAAAGTCAAATCAACCGCACGGATTGCGGCAAAAATTGCTTGCCAGATAGCGGCGGGCATGGCGCAGGCATTGTTTTTGAGACGGCGCGGAAAATCGTCACCCTGCTTGTCTGCACACGAATGCCATCCGTCAAAAAACGGATCCTCAGGATCAATCGGGTCAACCAGCCGGGCGATACTTGTGGCCAGCGCCTCTATGGCCGGACCCTGCGGGCGCAAAGTGCCTGCAAGGGTAACAAGGCCCTGCACGCGGCCTTCCCAGGACGCCGCCAGGTTGATGGCCACCATCGACCCCAGCGAATGGCCCACAAGGATGGCGCGATCAATGTCAAGCTTTGCCAGCAGGGCCGCAATGTCAGACGAAAAATCCGCCATCTGATACGCATCGCCCCGAAACGATCCGCCATGGCCGCGCAGGTCCGGAATGATCAGACGGTGCCCTGCAAGATGTGGCACCAGCGGTGCATAGCTGAGCCCAAAATCGGTGAAGCCGTGCAGCAGCACCAAGGGGATGCCACCACCGGGCAGATCCACGCAAGCGATCACGCGGCCGCCGCCAAGGTCGACCTGCAAAGCGCGCGGCCAGTCAGCAAGATACAGGTTAGCGGTCAAGATCCCGCCCTCCTGCCACAGGCTCCGGTTGGGCGCCGCGGCGCACGGCAAACATCAGCGGTCTTGCAGATGTCATCGGAAGCCAAGACCAGATTTGATGCTTTTCATACGTTTGCCTTATTGCTTGCCGGATCAATCCGCTGGTCAAGAATTGTATCAGGCAAAAAAAACTTAGACAGTCCGGCCTCTGTGGGCGGTCGATTGACTCATATGCGGTGTGGCGAAAATGTGCTAGCCTCGTGGTCTTCAGGCTTAAT
This sequence comes from Pseudomonadota bacterium, assembly GCA_031376305.1. GTDB lineage: Bacteria > Pseudomonadota > Alphaproteobacteria > Rhodobacterales > Rhodobacteraceae > TMP-24. The sequence goes on from JANMDM010000155.1 coordinate 4,559, forward strand.
GGAAGGGGGACACGCACCATGACGCCCTGGGAAATCCAAGCAACCGAACTTGTGAACTGCAACTGCGCTTACGGCTGCCCGTGCCAGTTCAACGCCTTGCCAACTGACGGTACCTGTGAAGCCGCAGTCGGCTTTGCCATTGAGAAAGGTCACTATGGCGAGGTGTCGCTTGACGGTCTGAAAGCGGCGATGACGCTGAAGTGGCCGGGCCCGATCCATATGGGCAATGGCACAATGCAGATCATCATCGACCCCGCCGCCTCGCCCGCACAGCGCAAGGCCCTGCAAAGCGTCATGACCGGCGGCGATACCGAAGATATGGCCACCATGTGGTGGGTGTTTTCCAAGATGTCGCCCACCAAGCTGAAAACCCTGTTCCTGCCCATCGAGATTTCGGTTGATCCGGATGCGCGCCGTGGCAAGGTAAAGGTGCCGGGGGTGTTCGAACTGGAGGCCGAACCGATCCGCAATCCGGTGACCGGGGCCGAACACCGGGCGCGGATCAACCTGCCCAATGGCTTTGAATTTACTCAGGCCGAAATGGCCAGCGGCCGGACCAAGACCACCGGCGCAATCAGCCTGACCAAGAACACCAACACCCATGCGCATTTCGCCCGGCTGAAATTGTCGCACAAGGGCGTCTTCGACCGCGCCGCCTGATAGCGGCATGGGGAACCCCAGACTGCGCGCGCGCCCGAGGTTGCGCGAAAGCCATGTCATCGGCATGTCGCTTGCGACAACCGTCGTGCTGTGCGCGGTCTATCTTTTGCTGGGTGCCGGGACCGGCATGTCGCCCCTTGGCATGATCCGGGTTGCCGGCCCCGGCGGTGCCTTGTTGGCCGGAATTGATACCCTGGCCATGCCGACCCCTTGGACCCCGGCCACCGCCTTGGTGATGGCGGTGATGTGGTGGCTGATGATGGTGGCGATGATGGTGCCAAGCGCCGCCCCGGCGGTCTTGCTTTACGCGGCCCTGTCGCGGGGCAGCCATGGCCGGGCCTTGGGCAATACCGCGCTTTTCGCGACGGGATACTTGCTGATCTGGGCCGGATTCAGTCTCATTGCGACGCTTTTGCAATGGCTGTTGACGACCCGTGGGGCGCTGTCGCCGATGTATATGACGCTGGTCAGCGGCTTTGCCGGCGGTTTTGTGCTGATCCTCGCCGGGTTATACCAGCTTACCCCGCTCAAACGGATGTGTCTGGAGGCCTGCCGTGGACCGGTGCAGGCGCTCTTGTCACAGTGGCGGCCCGGTCCGGCGGGGGCGCTCAGGGCCGGTCTGGGGCTTGGGGTCACTTGCCTGGGGTGTTGCTGGGTTCTGATGTTGCTGTTGTTCGTTGGCGGGATAATGAATCTTTACTGGATTATCGGCATCGCGGTCTATGTCGGTATCGAGAAGCTGGCACCGCCGGGGCCGAAACTGGCGGGGTATATGGGCGGCATGCTGATTCTGGCCGGGCTGGTAATGCTTGCGCGGGAAGCCGGGGGCATGCCCATATGATCGGCGTGGCCCCGGCAAGATACCGTCAGACGCGCGCCGTCCTAACCCAGTTTTTTACCCGCGACGGTGGTGTTGGCCCGGGTTGACGCCGTGGTTGTAGTCGCTGGCTTGGCCGCTTCCTTTTTTGGTTTTTTCTTTTCCTTGTTGCTTTTTTGATTGTCGCCTTTGGCCATTGGGTATCCTCTCAACTTTTGGAATTGCGGGCTTTTTCGGTCGGCCCTGCCCGCAGATTAGCGCAACTACACCCCCGGAGGGAACAGGTTTTGCGCTGTCGCTCTGGTGGATTACGACGCTTGCCATTGCGCCTTCTGGCGCGCTGTCCAGCGAACGGTGATGTCATAGCCGTCATCGCCTGATATCTCTGCAACAACAACACCCGCCTCGTGCAGTTCGGCACGGCGGCGGCCATCGGTGAAAGGCAGCTTCAGGGTTTCCTCGGTCCGCTCCTCATCCAAAACCTCGGCTATCGCGGCCAGCAAGGCCGGCAACCCGTCACCGGTCAGCGCACTGAGCGCATGAATGCCCGGCGTACGCGCATCCTGAACCAAAAGGGCGGCCCGCATCTCCGGCCCCAGTATGTCGATTTTGTTCCACACCTCAAACAGTGCCACTTCCTCATCAACGCCAAGGCTTTCAAGAATGCCGCCAACATCTTCGGCTTGCTCTTCGGTTTCCGGGTGGGCGATGTCGCGGACATGCAAGATCAGATCGGCCTCAAGCACCTCTTCAAGCGTGGCGCGGAACGCCGCGACCAATTGGGTTGGCAGGTCCGAGATAAAGCCAACGGTATCAGACAGAATGATTTTCATCCCCGACGGCAGCGTCACGCCGCGCATGGTGGGATCGAGCGTGGCGAAAAGCATATCTTTCACCAACACATCCGCACCGGTCATCCTATTGAAAAGCGTAGACTTTCCGGCGTTGGTATAGCCGACAAGCGCCACAATCGGGAACGGCACCTTGCGCCGTGCCGCCCGGTGCAATTCGCGGGTTTTCACCACGCGGTCCAATTGCTGTTTGATCTTGATAACTTCGTCATCAATCGCCCGGCGGTCGGATTCGATCTGGGTTTCCCCCGGACCGCCGACAAACCCGAACCCGCCGCGCTGGCGTTCCAGATGGGTCCAGGCCCGCACCAGCCGGGTGCGCTGATAGCTCAGCGCCGCCAGTTCCACTTGCAGCACCCCTTCGCGGGTCCGCGCCCGGTCGGCGAAAATCTCAAGAATCAATCCGGTGCGGTCCAGAAGCTTGACGCCCCATTCCCGCTCAAGATTGCGCTGCTGCACCGGGCTGACCGCGCCGTCAACCAGCACCAGTTCGACCTCTTCGGCCTCAAACCGGGCCTTCAGCTCGGCGATCTTGCCCGACCCGAACAGCATGCCCGCCTGCGCCTTGGGCAGACGCACCACGTCAGCGCCAACGATGTCGATGTTGGGCAGGGCCATAGCCAAAGCCACGGCTTCGGCCAGCCCATGTTCGGGCAGACGCCGGGACCGGTCCGACTTCATGTCGGGATGCAGGACAAAGGCGCGGGTCGCCTTGTCCTTTACTTCATATGTTTCGGTCAGTCTTCGCCCTCGTAAAGCGAGATCGGCTGCCCCGGCATGATTGTCGAGATGGCGTGCTTATAGACCAGTTGTGCCTGTCCGTCGCGGCGCAGCAGCACGCAAAAATTATCGAACCAGGTGATCACGCCCTGAAGCTTCACCCCGTTGATCAGAAAGATTGTGACCGAAACCTTGGTTTTGCGGACCTGATTGAGAAATGCGTCCTGTAAATTCTGTTTGTCGGCAGCCATTTTCTTTTGCCTCGTTCTTTTAGCGCGGGTTTATGGCCCCGCGGCGCTGCTCCGGGGACTTGAAATCGAGTATGGCCAAGTTTTTGCCAGACGCCACCCCAAAAACTCACTGTTTACGGGATGATGATAGTCCGTGGGCAGTTTTGCACCATCAGGCGTCCTCCTCCTCATCCTCCAGATGTGCAATCCGCGACCCGGATTTCGACGTGGTCACCACCCCCAGTGACTTCAGCTTGCGGTGCAAGGCTGAACGTTCCATGCCGACAAAGCTGGCCGTGCGGCTGATATTGCCGCCAAAACGATTGATCTGGGTCAACAGATACTCGCGCTCAAACAACTCACGCGCCTCACGCAGCGGCAAAGTTGCCAATCCGCCGGTCAGGGTGATGCGGCCATCTTCGGGCAGCAGGACCTCTTGCCCCGGCAAGTCGCGCGACTCGATCGGCTCAGTCGTATCGCCCAAAATCAAAGCCCGCTCGATGATGTTCCTGAGCTGCCGGATGTTTCCGGGCCAGTCCATTGTCTGCATCACCGCTTCGGCCTCATCCGACAAGGGCCGCAGCGGCAGGCCTTGGGTTTTATTGAACTGGTCGATGAAATGGCGCGCTAAGATCGGAATGTCTTCGCGGCGGTCATCCAGGGCCGGGACTTGGATTGGCACCACGTTCAGGCGGTCAAAAAGCTCTTGGCGGAAACGTCCGGCGGCAATTTCGTTGGCAAGGTTCCGCGTCGTCGAGGAAATCACCCGCAGATCCACCCGGACCTTATCGGCGCCCCCCAGCCGGGTGAATTGCTGTTCGGTCAGGACCCGCAGGATTTTCGACTGGGTACCCAAGGGCATATCGGCCACTTCATCGAAGTAAACAAAGCCGCCATGCGCCTGTTCTAACAGACCTTTTTCAACACCTCGCTCCGGCGTTTCGCGGCCAAACAGCACTTCCTCCATCCGATCCGGCTCAATTGAGGCCGAAGAAACCGATACAAACGGACCGGTGGAGCGGTTGGAATTGACGTGGATATAGCGCGCCGCCAATTCCTTGCCCGACCCCGGTTCGCCGGTCAGCATCACCCGGCCATTGGATTTGGTCACCTTGTCAAGGTTTGCCTTCAGCATGCGGAACGAGGGCGCGGATCCGATCATGTCAGAGGTATTCACATCGCGCCGCCGCAAGCTGGCATTTTCGCGGCGCAGGCGCGAGGTTTCCATGGCCCGCGCAATTACGACCGTCAACTGGTCAATATTAAAGGGTTTTTCGATGAAGTCATAGGCGCCCTGCTTGATCGCGGCGACGGCGATTTCAATGTTTCCATGGCCCGAGATGATGATGATCGGCACATCAGGATTGTCACGCTTTACCGCCTTGAGAATGTCAATTCCGTCCATCCGGCTGTCTTTCAGCCAGATATCAAGGATCATTAGTGACGGGGGTGATGCGTTGATTTCGGCCATGCAGTCGTCAGAATTGGCTGCAAGCCGCGTGGTAAATCCTTCGTCCTTGAGGATATCCGAAATCAGTTCGCGGATATCGCGTTCGTCGTCGACAATCAGAATATCGCTCATTTCACACTCCCGACCGCCTCTGCGGCCTTGTCTTTGATATTCCGCGCCTGAACTTTCGCGCGGGGCAAACGTATTTCGGCAAGCGCGCCGGCATGGCTGTTGCCGGGAAAAATTTCGGCGTCATTCAGGGTCAGCGTGCCGCCATGCTCTTCGATGATTTTCTTGACGATCGGCAGGCCAAGGCCCGTGCCCTTTTCGCGGGTCGTCACATAAGGCTCAAACAATCGCGCCCGATCCGGCGGAAGGCCGGTGCCATTGTCACTGATGCGGATGGTGACATCGTCAACCGTTGCCAGCATCGACACATGCACCTCAGGCCGGTACCCGGCTGGCGCACCATTTTCAAACACCGATTCAATGGCTTCACCAGCATTCTTAATCAAATTCGTTGCGGCCTGCGAAATCATTGTGGCGTCCAGCTCAACAATCACCGGGGCCTTCGGAAGGTCGGCCACCAGGATCGCGCCGTGCAGGGCGCCTTCCTGCAACGCCACCGCATCGCGCATCAACTTGGTCAGATCGTGGTCGCGCCGGTCGGGTTCCGGCATGCGGGCAAACTTGGAAAACTCATCAACAATGCGGCGCAGGTCCCCCGTCTGGCGGACGATGACATCGGTCATCTGTTCCAGACTGTCGGCCTCGTCGCCCACCAGCTTCATGAACTTGCGCTTGATCCGTTCTGCCGAAAGCTGGATCGGCGTCAGGGGGTTCTTGATTTCATGGGCGATGCGGCGGGCAACATCGCCCCAGGCCGCCATCCGCTGGGCGCTGACCAGTTCGGTGACATCATCGAAAGCCACCACATAGCCTTCCAGGCCGCCATCTTCGTTGCGCCGCATCGACAAGCGGACCAGCAGGCTTTCCAGCTTGCCATGACGCGACAGTTTGACCTCCTCTTGCGCAACCTCTGCCCGACCTTCGCGCAAGCGCAAGAACAGGTCGGCAAATTCCGGCACCGCGTCGGCCAATGTTCGACCGTGGTCGCGCGCCTCCTCCAGATCCAGAAGTTTTCGCGCCGCGCGATTGAGAAAATCAACGTCGCCTTGGGGGTTAAGCCCGATAACCCCGGCCGTGACCGACGATAGAACGGAATCAAACAGGCGGCGGCGATCATCGGTTTGCCGGTGGCTTTCAACCAAAGCCTCGCGCTGCGTGCTAAGCTGGCGGGTCATCTGATTGAACACCCGGCCCAGCATGGCAATCTCATCGTCGCCGTCTTCTTCGGAAACCTGAACCCCCAGATCACCGGCACCAACGCGTTGCGCCGCCCCCGCCAACCGCCCGACTGGGCGGGCCAGCCGTTCGGCAAACCACAGGCCCATCCAGATCGCCGCCAATACAAGTATGACTGCGAAGCCCATGTAAACCAAACCAAATTCAAAGATTACCCGGCCGCGTGAAGCCTCAAGTTGCTGGTAAAGCCCGACAGTGGCGCGGGTTTCATCCAGCAAGCTGAGGATTTTGCCATCGACCTGGCGACTGACATAAAGGTAGCGGTCGGGGAAAGCCGAAAGCTGCCGCAAGGCCCGGAACTCGTTGTTCGTCCAGTCTTCGATCATCACGGTTTCACCGGACTTTGCGCGCGCCAGCTCAGCCGGATCCGGATCTTCAAAATCGAAAAGATAGCTGCGTTCACCGCGGGCTTTTATCGTGCCGACGCCGTCGATCACATAGGCTTCCCGCAAACCACGCTGAATCTGGGTCTGACCTTGGGTCAATATCTGGCGCAGATCAGCGTCCGACAGCATAAAGGCCGCTTGCCGGGAAAGATCCAGATAGTTGGCCAAGGCTTCGGTATCGGCGGTCAGATCGCGCCGGTGTTCTTCCTGGTAGGCTTCAGCGGCGGAAAGCGAGGTGCCGACGACACTGCGCACCCGGTCGGAAAACCATCCCTCAAGCCCGATGTTCAGTGTCAGCCCGGCGAAGACTGCCACCAGAATCGTTGGAAAGAGCGCGATCCCGGCAAACACCGCCGTCAGCCGCAGATGCAGCCGCGATCCGGCGGATTTAGCCCGACGGGCGGCGATCATTCCCGCCAGACGGGACAGCACCAACCCGGCCAGCAGCAGAAAATAGACCAGATCGGCCAGCAAGATCAGCCTGAGCGCATCCGATTCTGCCCGTTGACCGCCGGGCCCAAGCGCCAGAAACGTGGCAATCGCCAAAACTGGCCCTAAAACCACCAGCCCAATCGTCGCCGCATTTTGCAAACGCCGTTGGCGGCGCAATTTGCTGATGCGGTCCCATGTCCAACTGTGTTGAAGCCCCTGCAAAAGGACGCTCCTGTCTTTCGCCGCCTTTGGCGATTACCGCTGATGCCGTGCCTGTTGGTCTTTTCCGGCTGGTGCCGAACCGCCACAGGTTCTGTTGCGCTTTTACATCAATTTGCGGCGCCGTGTCACGCGGATATCGAGATCGGTGATCTTCTTGCGCAAAGTATTGCGGTTGATGCCCAGAAGGTCCGCACATTTTGCTTGATTGCCTGCGGTCGCGTCCAAAGCAATTTCGATCAGCGGCGCCTCAATTTCCCGCAAAATCCGGTCATAAAGCCCCGGTGGCGGCAACGCCCCGGCATGCAGCCCGAAATATCGGGCCAAATGCCGCCCCACCGATGCCGAAAGCTTTTCGCCGTCTGCGGTGCGCGCAGGCTCAGCGGCTGAACCACCCAGGGCCGCCTCGACCTCGGGTCGGCTGATTTCGGGCTCGATCGCGGTCACGGACAACCGTTTGAGCGTGTTTTCCAATTGCCGTACATTGCCCGGCCAGGGAAAGCTGCGGATCAGTGCCGCGGCGCCAGAGGAAAGCCGACGATTTGCCTGACCATCCTGACCGGCACGCGCCAAGAAATGCTCGGACAACAGGGCAATATCTTCGATGCGTTCGCGTAAAGGCGGCACCAGAAGCGTGACGCCCCCCAAACGAAAGTAAAGGTCCTTGCGCACCCGGCCAGTCTCAAGCCGTTCGGCCAGATCTGCTTGCGATGTGGCAATAATACGCGGCCCGTGCTCCGGCAGGGCATCCAGCATCCGGACGATCCGCCCCTGCGCTTCGTCATCAAAATCGGAAATTTCCTCAAAAATCAAGGTGCCGCCCCGCGCCCGGCTCAGCAAGCCTTGCGGACCCTCCATGGTTTTCATGTCAGCGGCTTGCGCGCAGACAAAAGGCTGTGAGCGGCGGTCAGAAAAGTCGTGGATGGCGCGGGCGACTAGGCTTTTTCCAGTCCCGGACTCGCCGCAGATCATCACCGCAAGATCGGCGTTCATCACTCGTGCCACCAGTCGAAACAGATCCTGCATTGCCGGTGTCCGCCCAACCAGCGGCAAGCTGTCGGAAATTTCGCGCGGCGCCGGTGGCGAAATCGGCATGCCCTTGCGGCGCCGCACCTCAAGCGCGCGGGCGGCACGTTTCATCAGCTCGGGCAAATCGAAAGGTTTCGGCAGATAGTCATAGGCCTCGGCTTCGGCAGCGCGAATCGCGGTGACGATGGTGTTTTGCGCAGAAATAATAATGACCGGCAGGCCCGGCCGTTCGCGCGCGATCTGTGGCAGGGCTTGCAGACCGTTGCCATCGGGCATGATCACATCCGAAATCACCAGATCGCCCCGGCCTTCCTCTACCCAGCGCAGCAAGGTCACCATCGACGAGGTGGCATGCACCTTGCAACCGGCCCTTGTCAGCGCCTGCGTCAGGACGGTGCGGATCGTGCGGTCGTCGTCGGCGACCAGAACAGTGCCATCCATATCAGGCCTCCTTCAGCGGGGCTTTGGGCAGAGCGATTCTAAAGACCGTACGCCCAGGGTGAGACTCAACGCCGATCCAGCCGTCATGATCAGCGAC
>JANMDM010000159.1:0-8668 GCA_031376305.1 Pseudomonadota bacterium
TTCGACCCGCAGCTTGACTGGGCCAAGATCGGCAAGATCCGCGATCTTTGGGGCGGCAAGCTGATCCTCAAAGGCATTCTCGACGCCGATGACGCCCGCCGCGCCGCAGATTTCGGCGCCGACGCGATCCTGGTGTCCAACCACGGCGGGCGGCAGTTGGATGGGGCCTTGTCCTCGATCCGCATGTTGCCCGAAATTGTGAAAGCCGTGGGCGATCAGACCGAGGTGCATCTCGACAGTGGCATCCGCTCGGGCCAGGACGTGCTGAAAGCTTTGGCGCTGGGCGCCAAGGGCACCTTTATCGGCCGGTCCTATATCTATGGGCTTGGGGCGATGGGCGAGGCTGGGGTGACCAAGGCGCTGGAGGTGATCCACAAGGAACTCGACATCACCATGGCGCTCTGCGGTGAACGCAAAGTGGGCGATCTCGGTCGCCACAATGTGCTGTTGCCGACCGGGTTCGAAGGCGGCTATTGCTGACGCCGCTTCAGGATCAGCGCTCGGCGCGGGGCAGGGTGAGCAGGCTTGTGTTCAGGCTTGGCCACCGGATCGGTTCCCGGCGGCTCCACCTCCCACCGCAAGCAGCTTTGGGAACAGCCACAGTACCAAAAGGATCATCCCGGCCATTACCACCAGGGCCGCCCGCAGCCCCAGCACTTCGGACATCAGCCCCAGCGCCGCAGGGCCGAAGAAATACCCCAGATAGCCCATGGCCGTCGCCCGCGTGATGGCCAGCATCCTGCGGTGCGGGTCGCTCAACCGCCCGATCGCCGAAAAAGCCGTTGGAGCAATGACCGATCCGCCAAGCCCGGTGACAACCAGCCCGACATAGGCCACCATCGGCGTCGGCGCGAGGCCGACCATCACCATGCCGCCGGCGCCAATGATTGCCGCCCAGCGCATCAGCAGGGTCTGACTGACACGGGCAACGATAATCTGCCCCAGCATCCGGCCAACGCCCATCGTTAACGCCAGAACTGCAGGCCCAAAACTGCCTGCCCCTTTCGCCGCCCCCAAAGTGCGCTCAATATGCAGCGCCGACCAGTTTTCGGCAGCATTTTCCGACATGAAGGCGATCAGCACAATGATCCCGCCCCACACCGGCACCATCCCCATCTTGCCGCGCACGCCGACCGCGCGGGCGAAACCGTTGATCCCCGCCCCCCGCTCTGTCGTCAGCACCGCCAGCACCGCGACGCTCACCGCCACCGCCGTCAAAATCGGACCGGGGCCAAACCCCTGACCGCGCGCCAGACCGGTGGCAGCCGCTGCCCCCGCATAACCAAAGGAATAGGCGGCATGGATCAGGTTCATCAGATGCAGACCCTCGTCCACCTCAATGGCGCTGACACGGGCCGTCATCGTCACATCCAGAAAGCCGTTGACGATCCCCACAACCATCATCGACAGCGCGAAAAAAAGCGGCATCGCCATCCAGCCCGGCAAGGCAAAAGCCAGTCCCAGCGCCAAAACCGACATCGGCAAAACATTGCGTCCAAAGCGCGGCGCCAGCTTCGGCGCCATCAGCATGGCGGTGACGGCTGCAATCGGCGTCGCCAGCAACAGCGAGCCGAAATGTGCGTCGCTGACCCCAAGGGCCGCCTTGATATCCGGGATCAGCCCGGCATAAGTTCCCCACAACATGCCCATGGCGGCAAAAGCCACAAGCGGCGCCCGCGCGGCACCGATCTGACGCAGAATCGACATTTCAGGAAACCTTTCCGAGATAGAAACCGTTCCTAGCCGACCCCGGCCCCGCCCAGCCATCCTGCCCCCGACCTGCCGTGCCGCTTTTTGGCTTTTATTCGCAGCGATTCCCCTCTATACGCGCCCGTTCATGGGCATGCACCCTTGGAGGATGTCCTTTTTAACCTATGGAGAAGACCTATGGCTGGTGAGATCCCTGATCTTGTAGCCGAGGTACGTGCGGGGACAGGCAAGGGGGCCGCCCGCCAAGCTCGTCGCGAGAGCAACGTACCCGGAATCGTTTATGGTGGCGGCACTGATCCGCAACCAATCAACGTTAAGTATCACTATTTGCTGAAAAAACTAAAGGCAGGCCGCTTCTTGCAAACGCTTTTCAACCTCAAGGTTGAAGGCCAGCAAGACGTCCGCGTGATCTGCCGCAGCGTCCAGCGCGACGTGGTGCGTGATGAGCCGACCCATCTGGACCTGATGCGCCTGCGCGCCGACTCGCGCGTCAAACTGTTCATCCACGTCACCTTTGAGAACCACGAAAAATCGCCGGGCCTCAAGCGTGGCGGCACACTGACCATCGTGCGCCCGGAAGTCGAACTGGAAGTGACCGCGGGCGATATCCCTGATCACGTCACCGTTGATCTGACCGGCCGGGATATCGGCGATGTCATCCACATCAACGATATCGTGCTGCCGAAAGGCGCAACGCCGACCATCGACCGCAACTTCGTGATCGCCAACATCGCAGCGCCGACTGGCCTGCGCTCGGCAGATAACGACGCCGCCGAAGCCTGATCGCTTCTGTAACTGACAGGGGAACGCGGGGCGCAAACGTCTCGCGTTTTTCATTTATCCGCAGGAAGTCAGACAGATGATACCTGCAAGAATTCATGGCTCAGAATCCCCATGACCATATCGTCATGCCATTCGCCGCCCACCAGCGCCGTCTGCCGTTCGCGCCCTTCCACCTGAAAGCCGCAAGCCCGGTAGCAGCGAATGGCCGGTTCGTTATAGGCCAGCACCCGAAGCTCCACCCGATGCAGGCCAAGGGATCCGAAAGCGTGGCTCAGAACCAGCCCGATGACCTCGCGCCCCAGCCCGATGCCGTGGCGCCCTGGGTCAAGAATTCCCAAAGCCAGCCGCGCCCGACGGTCCCCTTGGCTGACGCTGTGCAAAAACACCGAACCGATCATCCTTCCGGCTTCCTCAATCACCCAGGCGTGCTCAAACACCGCCAGATGTGCGACCCAGTCTTCGGCCCGCTCAAGCGTCAATGGCGCAAGATCGGCGACAACTCCGCCAAACATCCGCACAATTCCGGCGTCATCGCCCAAGGCCACGCGCGCCGCAGCATCCTCGGGCCGTGGGGGGCGAAGGGTCAGGCGTGGGCCGGTCAGGACAGGGGAATGCGACATGAAGTCCCTTATGAAAATCCTGATCAGACAATCATGTACAGGGAGCCGATGTAAACCCCGCCAGTGCCGCCGCCCACGCGTTGCAACCCGTCGCAGCTTTCCTTACCTTGGTCGGCAAATCTGGAGGTGTGGCGCATGCGCCTATTCGTCGGTCTCGGCAATCCCGGGGCGAAATACGCAGGCAACCGCCACAACATCGGCTTCATGGCCGTTGACCGGATCGCCGCCGATCACGGCTTTGGCCCCTGGCGCGTAAAATTTCAGGGGCTGGTTTGTGAAGGCAGGCTTGGCGCCGACCGCGTGTCCCTGCTAAAACCCGAAACCTTCATGAACCTGTCGGGCCAGTCCGTCCGTGCCACGATGGATTTTTACAAGATCGGGCTTGCGGATCTGGTGGTGTTTCATGACGAACTTGACCTGGCCCCCGGCAAAATCCGCACCAAGCTCGGCGGCGGTCATGCGGGCCATAATGGCCTGCGCTCGATCCACGCCCATATCGGCGATGCTTACGCCCGCGTGCGGCTGGGGATTGGCCATCCCGGCCACAAGGACCGGGTTGCCGATTATGTGCTTTCTGATTTCGCCAAGGCCGATCAGGACTGGCTTGATGATCTGATGCGCGGCATCTCCGACGGGGCGGCGATGCTGGCCGACGGCGACAGCGCAAAGTTTCTGAACGCCGTGGCCCTGCGCATGGCGCCACTGCGCCCCGTGACGGGCGCGATCAATCGCCGAGCCGCGACGGCGCCTCAAGCGGTTGTGGCGCAATTGGCCACCCCCGTACCCGAAGACCGCCCGCAAACCACGCCCCCGACGTTGCTGCAACGGCTTGCCGAAAGGTTCCGCAAATGAAACCACTGCCATCTGTCAACGTGCTTGGCGGGCCGCTTGAGCTTTGTTCGTCAGCACCCGTAACCGGCTATTTCCGCGACGGCCACTGCAACACCTGCGCCGAGGATCAGGGCAGCCATACTGTCTGCGTGGCGGTTACCGCCGAATTCCTGGCCTTTTCGAAATATCTGGGCAATGACCTGTCTACCCCACGCCCGGAGTTTCGCTTTGCCGGGCTGAAACCCGGCGATCAGTGGTGCCTCTGCGCCGCGCGGTTCTTGCAGGCGCATGACGAAGGCTGCGCCCCCAATGTTCGGCTGGAAGCCACCCATGCGCGGGCAACCGAAATCGTGCCCTTGGAGGTTCTGAAAGCCTGCGCCGATTAGCCGGTCTTGGCCATAAGACTGGGAACCGGGGCTTTGGTGTCGATCATGTCCTCAATGAACACGCTTAACAATTGCGGTCGCCCGGTGACACCGGCCTTGCGGTAGATGGCATTGGTCTGTGCCTTGACGGTTCCCTCCGACGTGGCGCGCAACGAAGCGATTTCCTGAATCGACAGGCCTTTGATGGCGAAAAGCGCCACGTCGCGTTCGGCCGCCGTCAGCCCCCAGTCCTCAAAGCGTTCGGTCAAAAGATCCATGAAGGCGCTGGACGCGCGGCGCAGCTTCTCTTGTGCGTGGCTGCGTTCGCGCATGGTCTTGACGAAAGCAATGGCCCCCAGGATCAACCCCAGGATCAACCCAAGCGCCGCGCCAATTTCCAGATATTCGCGCGTCGCCCAGCTGATCGGCCTGGCGTAAACGCCAAACACCGACAGAAGAATGTCGGACACAAAGAACAAGGCGCAGAATGCCTGTAACAACAAAACGACGGTCACAAAAATCTTGCCACTCATGACGGCCCCACTGCTGGCGAAGAGTCCGCCGTGTCTGTCACATGAAACATCGTCTCGCCGACGGCTGCTTTGTTCAATCGTCGTCATCCGGGCTGCCCGATCCTGAACCGTGGCCCGATCCCGACCCGCTGCCCGACCCTGACCCGCCGCTGGAACCCGACCCACCAGATCCACTGTTGCTGCCTGAACCAGAGCTGCCCGAACCGGAACTGCCCGAACCCGGATTGCTGATCGTCACGACGTCCGGCGACGTCTTGCCGCCGATGGCCTGCCAGTAATCGCGCAGGATTTCCCCGGTGCGCGGATCGAAGATGATCTCTCGCTCGAAGGTTGCGCTGGACGCTTCGACCTGCGTCCGCCCCAACAACGTCCGGCTCACCTCGATATTCGTGTAGCCCTGCTCAACAAGCTGAGCTTTGATCTGGTCAAGAAGGTCTTGGGCAAAAACCGGTGCGGCCATCAGCAGGGCCGCGATGGTCGTCGCGATTAAGGCTGCACATTTCATGGGTCACATCCGTTCACATTTCTCCGCAGCTTATACCAGCAACTATCGCGCAACGCCCTATCCACGGCAACAACCGTCCGGCGCGGGCAGCCAAGGGCCGCCGCGCCAAACCTGTCCGTCAGTCGTCGCTGCTACTGCCATGGCCACTGTTGCCGCTATTGCCGCCATGATGTCCGCTGTCGTCGTCGCTGTCATCATCACTGTCATCCGTGCTGTCGTCAGCCGTCGTACCATCCGCACCAAGGCTTTCGCTTTCACGCTTAAGGACAGTCCCATTGGCAAGATCGATGGTGATTTCGACCTTTTGGGTGCCGTTAACCGCTTCGATCTTGGCCGTCGTCACCCCGCTTTTAACCTCGATGTTGGTAAAACCCTGATCGGTCAGCGCCTTGATGGCACTGTCCAGCGCCGATTGAGCAAAGGCGACGCTGCCTGCAAGGGCGAAAACAGCCGCGATGAATGTTGTCCGCTTCATATTCGTAACTCCGTGGGTTCGGCACCGTTCAGTGGCGCGATGCCAGAAAACCCCCGCCCGCCGACATTGCCAATTTGCCTGAAGTTTACGCCTGGGTCGCTAAACCAAAGGCAAAGCGCTATAAACTGAGGTTTATGCGCGATTGCAAGGAATGCCCGCCGCAGCCCTTTGCGCAAAAGCAAAGGCCCAGACCGCTGGGTCAGAGCCAATGTGCCGCTTCGATCTTTGGGCTGTGCCGACAGGTTGAAACCGCCGTAAGTTCATCCGATCCATCGCCATATGCCGACTGACTTGCGCCCTGACGCTTTGCGATTTGACTGGGTCTTGCAGGCTGGCGGGCGCGACATATGTCGCCCCCGCCAAGTTGGCAATTAGGCAGCGCCGCCTTCACCGCCACCTGTGCCGCCGCCTTCGCCTGTGCCGCCGCCTTCACAGGACGCGGAGCCCGCCTCACAGGTCACGCCCGGAGTGCCGTCGCCACCCGAGCCGTCGGTTCCGACGCCTTCCGCAAGGGCATAGCCGCCAACGGATGCGAGCACGGCTGCAAAAATTATCGAATACTTCATAGGTGCTTCCTTTTTCATAATGCTCAGACCATCAGATTGATGGCCCCATATGGGTCTTTCTGTGGATCTTCCTGTGGTGCTTCACAAAACGGCACTGTCAGGAAATACGCGGAAACGCTGTGTCGATGCTTTCGACAAACCGTTTTCACCCCCAACCCCACCGCGCATAGCGTCCCGCTGATCTTGCGATCCGGCGACATCTCCACATTTACGACCCGACGTTAACAAAGCGGAAAAAGCGGAATCCCACCACCCATGCAGCGCGGACTCGGCGGGACTTCGCGTGTCCGGTGCAGAACGATCCGACACCAAAGGCCTTTGTCTTTTTTGTTCGGCACTTAGGCTTAGCGGAAATTCGCCACCGCCCGCCGTGACTGCCGCCCCGCCTGCGCAATGCGGCTTTGGTCGGCGATTTTCCGCGCGACCGGTCAGATCTTCATATCAAAGCCAAGGTGCTTGGCCACCGTAAAGATGTCCTTGTCGCCGCGGCCACACATGTTCATGACGATGATATGATCGGCCGGCAGCCCCGGCGCGAACTTCATCACATGGGCCAGTGCGTGCGACGGCTCCAGGGCCGGGATGATGCCTTCCAGCGCGCAGGACAGTTGGAACGCCTCCAGCGCTTCGGCGTCCGTGATCGACACATATTGCGCCCGGCCCATGTCATGCAGCCAGGAATGCTCAGGGCCGATGCCGGGGTAATCCAGACCCGCCGAGATCGAGAACCCCTCCAATATCTGCCCATCGGGGTCTTGCAACAGATAGGTGCGGTTGCCGTGCAACACGCCGGGCCGCCCGCCGGTCAGGCTGGCGCAATGCTGCATGCGGTCGTCGACACCTTTGCCACCGGCTTCTACACCGATGATGTTGACCGACGGATCGTCAAGAAACGGAAAGAACAGCCCCATGGCATTCGACCCGCCGCCGATTGCGGCAATGACGGTATCAGGCAAGCGCCCCTCACCTTCTTGTTCGGCCAACTGCCAGCGCACTTCCTTGCCGATGATCGACTGGAAATCGCGCACCATCGCCGGATAGGGATGCGGGCCTGCAACGGTGCCGATGCAGTAAAAGGTGTCGCGCACGTTGGTCACCCAGTCGCGCAGCGCATCGTTCATGGCATCCTTCAGCGTGCCACGACCGCTGGTGACCGGCACCACTGTCGCCCCCAACAGGCGCATGCGAAAGACGTTCGGCGCCTGACGCTCGACGTCATGGGCGCCCATATAGACGATGCACTTCAGTCCGAACTTTGCGCAGACGGTTGCGGTGGCAACCCCGTGCTGACCTGCCCCGGTTTCGGCAATAATCCGGGTCTTGCCCATGCGGCGGGCCAGAATGATCTGGCCCAGCACATTGTTGATCTTATGGGCGCCGGTATGGTTCAACTCGTCGCGCTTCAGGTAAATCTTCGCCCCACCCAGATGTTTGGTCAGGCGGTCGGCATAGTAAAGCGGGCTGGGGCGGCCAACGTAATGTTTCCACAAATCGTCCATCTCCGCCCAGAAAGCCGGATCGGTCTTGGCAAATTCGTACCGCGCCTCCAGATCAAGGATCAGCGGCATCAGCGTTTCCGATACGAAGCGCCCGCCAAAATCGCCAAAGCGACCGTTTTCATCCGGGCCGGTCATGAAGCTGTTAATCAGGTCTTCGGCCATGTCACTCTCCTTGCGCGGCGGCGATGAACGCCGCTATGCGCCCGCTATCCTTGATTCCGGGCGCCGATTCAACGCCCGATGACACGTCCACCTGCCGCGCGCCCGTCAGCCGCACCGCTTCTGCCACGTTTTCAGGCGTCAGCCCCCCCGCCAGCATCCACGGGCAGGGCCAGTACTTGCGTGCGATCAGGCGCCAGTCAAAGGCCAGGCCATTGCCGCCCGGCAGCACGGCATCTTTCGGCGGCTTGGCATCCACCAAAAGCTGATCGGCAACGCGGCCATAAAGATCAAGGGCGGCCAGATCCGCAGCCGTCGCCACACCCACCGCTTTCATCACCGGCAGGCCATAGCGCGCTTTCACGGCGGCCACCCGCTCAGGGCTCTCCGCGCCGTGCAGCTGCAACATATCCAGCGGCACGGCCGCAGTAATCGCATCAAGCTCGGCATCGGTCGCATCCACGGTCAGCGCCACCTTGGCAACGCCAAAGGGCACATGCTGCGCCAGCGCCGCGGCGGCCGGGATGTCCAGATGGCGCGGCGATTTCGGGAAAAACACAAAACCCACATATTTTGCCCCAGCGTCAACGGCTGCGGCAACATGGCTGGGCTCTTTCAGCCC
>JANMDM010000183.1:0-3081 GCA_031376305.1 Pseudomonadota bacterium
TGATGGTGGCCATCTGCAAGGCGATCAAAGGATCGCAGCCGCAGGCAATCGCATGGCGCAGGACCCGGTTCATGTGGCCTTCATTGACCAGCGTGCCGGAATGGCAATCATCGGTGCAGAGGATGAAATTGCGTGGGTCAAGGCCCTTTTCGGTGATCGCGGTGATCTGGGTTTCCACGTCATACCAGGCCGATCCCAGCCGCAGCATCGCCCGCATGCCTTGCCTGACGCGCGCAATCGCATCCGCCTCGCAGGTGCCTTCGTGGTCATCCGACGGCCCGCCCGCGGCATAGGCCAGAAAGGCACGGCCCAAATCAGAGCTGGCATAGTGCCCGCCCACGGTCTTGCCCGCGCGCTGGGTTGCGGCAATCTCGGCCAGCATCTGCTGGCTGCCCGCGACCACACCGGGGAAATTCATCATCTCGCCCAGACCGATGATACCGGGCCAGCGCATGGCCTGCTCCACATCCTCGGGGCCGATCTCAAAGCCTGTCGTCTCCAACCCCGGCGCCGAGGGGGCGCAAGACGGCATCTGGGTGAAGATATTGACCGGTTGCATCAGCGCCTCGTCATGCATCATCCGCACGCCGTCCAGACCCAGCACATTGGCGATTTCATGCGGATCGGTGAACATGGTCGTCGTGCCATGCGGGATCACGGCGGCGGCGAATTCCGCAGGCGTCAGCATGCCGGATTCGATATGCATATGCCCGTCGCACAGGCCGGGGATCATGTAGCGGCCCTTGGCCTCGATCACCTCAGTGCCAGGACCGATGGCATAGGACAGATCAGGGCCAATGGCCGCGAACCGACCCTCGGCGATGGCGATGTCATGGTTTGGCAAAACCTCGCGGGTCTGCACGTTCACCCATTGGCCGCCACGAATGACCATATCGGCCGACACACGACCCGCTGCCACCGCAACAAGACGGGAGGCAACATCAGGCCACGACGGGAAAGGAGAGATTTGTTTTTTCATGCCGAAATTTGCCAGATCAACGGCTGACCTGCAAGTGGTCACGCGGGGTTGGGGATAGTGCTGCGGCCTATCGTCCGCCCTAAAGCCCCAAAGTCGCGAATCCACGCACTGAAAGCCGCGCATGCAAAGCTATGGCTTCGTCGGCAAGGCTTTGGTCATGCGACCCCGGCGCCTTATCCTTGACCGGGCGCAATTCCCCGGCAGGACCAGCCACCACACCAATACGCTTGGCTACGGCCTGCCAAACAGCGGGATCGGCGCTCAGCGCTTCATAAGGGACAAAGGCGATGTTCTTCGCCGCCGCTTCCGCGTGATCCAGCGCGGAATAGGCGGCGATCCACAGCCTTAGCCAATAATCGAGGCTCGATGGCTCGCCCGCTGGTCTGTCGCCGAACAGAAAGGGCCGGTGGGTCGCGCCAAATTCATGATGGCCAAGCCAGCGCATGTAATCTTGGGTAAACGGATCGGCATTGAGGAAGCGCTGATGCTGGCCCAAAAGGCTTGCAGCGTGATCCAGTGGCTGACGCAGTGGCACCAAAAACTGCGCATCAGGCATTGCCGCTGCCAGAGTTCCGATCCTAAGAATGTTGTTGTTGTTTTTCGATACATAGCGGGTCTTGCCGGTCTTTCGCAGCACCAGCCGGACCAGGTCGCGGTAGCCGGCAATCAGATCAGCATCGGGCGCATGCGGGATAAGCCCGCTCGCACCGATATAGGCCTTGCCGTCGAAGGCCCGCCAGTAAACTTCGTCCAAAGCCTCGGGGCTTTGGGTATCAACCTCAATCCCATCGCCATGCGCCCGTTCGGCCTTGACCCCCGGCTTTTGCCCGCGGCTTGACAGCCGCGCCCAGAGATTCGGCGCCAGCACAAAGGGCATATCGGCATAGGTCAGTGACCCGAACTGCCCGGTGCGGTGGATTTCGCGCATCAGAATCGTCGTGCCCGCCCGCGCCAGTCCGGTGACGAAAACATGGTTGCCGGTGTCCGGCGGGGCAGATTTCAGGAACATCCCGCGTTCGATGTCATGCATCATTTCCGCCATCACCGGCGATGCCAGCGCCAAGCGGTGCAACAGGCGGTCAAGCGCGGAATAGTCAGACACGGGCAAGCCTTGATCTGATCCAGATGTAGCCCAGCGACACCACACATAACACCAAGATCACCAACGGCCGCATCAAGGCTTCGACCCAGGCCGCCAAGCCATCAGGGTAGATCAGCCCAGCAACCAGTACCGGCAAGAGCCCGACGCACAGCATCGCGAAAAACGCCACCGAACCAAACCCGATGCGTTTGGCATAGGCAGGCAGGACACGTTCCTTCCAATGGTCGGAAATCCGCGCCGATTTCAGCACGCGCATGGCTTTTCTGGAAGCGTCAGAGACGCCTTTGATTTTTGACATAATCGGCAACCGCAGCAAGGCTTCGCTGGCCAGTACCGCCGCGACAACGACCAGAAGCCACAAGAGCATTACTTGGCCTGGGTTTTGCTGTCAGCCGATGCAGATTTCTTGCGCGCCTTCAGCATCCGTTTGACCGGGTACCAGATTACCGCAAAAATCGCCAAGAACACCGATCCGATGACGCCGATGACTGCGCCAATTGCCCCCGCACCAACGCCCGGCCCGATATAGGCGGCGGCCAATGACGGTTGCAGCGCCAGTGCCAATGTAAGGGCGATAAAAGGAAGAACAGCTTTCCGCATGGTATATTCCTTGAAATTCTCAAACGACAATAACACCTGTCACCTCGAACGCAAAGCAGCGGGCAAAACAACGGCGACTCATCGAGTCTCGCCATTTGAGCGGCTTTCGTCAACCTTTGGCGGTTCCTACTGCGGGCATTTCGGCAACAAACTCCTGGGTTTCGTCTGGCTGTAACTTGGCCTAGGACAATGTAAGGTTTTTCAAGTGCAGGAACCCTTCCGATGCCTCAGCCTCTGCTTTCCATTACCTACTGCACCCAGTGCAACTGGCTGTTGCGTTCGGCGTGGATGGCACAAGAGGTGCTGTCGACATTCGCCGTCGAGATTGGCGGGGTGTCGCTGATTCCCGGTACTGGCGGGGTTTTTGAAATCCGTCTGGACGACGAGCTTATCTGGGAAC
>JANMDM010000228.1:0-7239 GCA_031376305.1 Pseudomonadota bacterium
GTTGACAGCCTGCTCACCGTTAGGTAGTCGTATTGCCGAGCCGGTGAACCCGCGCCTGGGGCCAACGCTTTGCCGAAGGTGACAACAATTGCAGAGGGAACGGAGGACAGTGCGGAATTACCGCCGCAACATCGCCACCGACATACGCCGCCACTCGCACTTGCCGGAGACCGCAAGAAACCTACGCTAGCATGAGACACTTCAAATGATCGCGAAAAGAATGCTGAGCGACCAAATTCGGGACAAGATCCTCGAGCGCATCTTGAGCGGCGCCTATGCACAAGGCGACCGAATCGTCGAGGCACAACTGGCAAAGGAATTCAAGGTCAGTCAGTCACCTATCCGAGAGGCTTTGCGCGATCTCGTGGCCATGCAATTCATAGAACTTGAACCGTTCAAAGGGGCGCGGGTCCGACGTATCTCGTCCGAAGAGATCCTTCAGACCTATCCCGTTCGCGCCGTGCTCGAAGAATTGGCCGGACAACTGGCGGCCAAGGTCTTTGCCGGAAACGCAGAGAGCCTGCATGCCATTTACGAAAAAATGGCAAGCGCGGCGCGCAAGCACGATATTGCGGAACTGGTTCAGCTCGATGCCCAGTTGCACCGAAAGATATTGGAAGCTACTGGAAACGCCCCCCTGATCAAGACATGGGAGTCGCTGATGATCGAGTCTTGGACCTATGTCACAGCGGTAAAGATCGTGCCCTCCGATATGGATCTGATGACCGTCGTCGAAATGCACCTGCCACTGATCGATGCGTTGCAAGCGGGTGACGCCGGTCGCGCTGCACATTGCATGAAGGCCCATATCATCGCCTTCGCGGATATGCTGCAAAAAGAAATTGGCGCACACTCTGGCGTTTTCGCAGCATCGCCTGACTGAACGGGTCGCCGTTCGCCCCCGCCCCCCGGGATCGCTGCTTGATTCAGCGTAATGACGCTACCAATGCGGCAATATTGAATTGGAGTTGAGAGATGAGCACCACAAAAGAAGCATTAACCCCAATCCCACAACAACATGCCGATTTCGCCCGCAAGACCTTTGCCGAAATCGCTTTCATCCGCGCGTTCGAGCAATGCGCGCTTGACCTGACACAGTCCAACCCGCCCGCCGTTTCCGGCTCGATGCATTTATGCGCCGGCCAAGAGGCACTGGTCGTCGGCGCGGTATCGGGCTTGCGCGAAACCGATCAAATCATCGCAACCTATCGCGGCCACGGCTGGGCATTGGCTTCTGGGCTTGAACCGGCGAAGGTCATGGCCGAAATCTGCCAAAAGCGGGATGGCGTCAACGGTGGCCGCGGAGGATCAGCCTATTTGTCCGCCGCCGGGACGCGCTTTATCGGCGAGAATTCGATTGTCGGCGCGGGCACAACGATCGCCTGTGGCGTCGCGATGGCCAATCTCGCCGCCGGCAATCAAAAGGTAGTTTGCGTGTCAATTGGTGACGGGTCGACCAATCAGGGATCGGTGCACGAGGCCATGGTCTTCGCGGCTGCACGCAAACTTCCGGTGATCTTCGTCATCGAGAATAATGGCTGGTCCGAGCTTACGCCCACCAGCCGAACCATCATGGTGCCCCGGATCGCACAGCGCGGTTCTGCCTATGGCATTCCGTCGGCCACTGTCAGTGGCATCGACCCGATCAAAGTGCGCGACAGCATCGCGCAGGCAGCTGAAGCCTGCCGCGCCGGGAAGGGTCCGGCGCTGCTCGAATTTCGGATCCCCCGCCTTTGGGGACATTACAATCGGGACATCGAGCATTACCGGTCGAGGGACGATAAAAGCGAAGCTGCCGAGCAGGACCCTTTGGCTGTGCTTGGCAAGCGGCTGGTGTTGTCCAACTTGATGTCCGACTCCGAGGTTCAGGCAGAAGTATCCGCCGCTGAAAAGCGGGCAAAGGATCTGACCAAAACCGTAATCGTCGGCTCCGACCCCGATGTCGCAACGCGGCTCGACCATGTTGTCAAAGTGCCGTCGAATGCCTCGCCAAAGACCCTTCAGACTAAGGAGATGACCTATATCGAGGCGGTCAACCTGGCTTTGCGCAGCGAGTTGGAGCAGGATCAGAACGTCTTAGTCTATGGCGAAGACGTCGGGCATGCTGGCGGCATTTTTGGTGCCAGCCGTTACCTGCAACGCGATTTTGGCGAAGCCCGCGTTTTTGATACACCAATTGCTGAGAATGCAATCCTTGGTTCTGCAGTTGGCGCGGCCATTTCGGGACTAAAGCCCATCGTCGAAATCATGTGGGCCGACTTCGTCTTTGTCGCACTCGACCAATTGATCAATCAGGCGGCAAACGTGCGCTATTTGAGCCAAGGCAAATTGAATTGCCCGATGGTCGTGCGAATGCAACAAGGTGTCACGCCGGGGTCCTGCGCCCAGCATTCCCAGTCGATCGAGGCGATCCTCGCACATATACCTGGGTTAAAGGTGGCGCTAGCCGCATCGGCGGACGACGCCTACGCGCTTATCCGAGCAGCGGTTGCCGATCCTGACCCCTGTGTGGTCATCGAGGCGCGCGCACTTTACGCCGACAAGGGCCCAGTCAACATCACCGACGTCGGGGAGGCGGTCGGCAAAGCGCGGGTCCGCCGTACAGGCAAGGACGTTGCGATAGTGACTTGGGGCACGATGGTGCCGAAAGCGATGGCGGCAGCTGACGATCTTGCGGCAGAAGGCTTCGAGGCTTACGTGCTCGATCTGCGCTGGCTCAACCCAATTGATGACAATGCTCTGAAAGCAGCGGTTCTTGCGGTGTCCGGAAGAGTCGTCATCGCGCATGAGGCCACCCGCTCCGGCGGATTTGCCGGCGAAATTGCCCTTCGGATCATCGAGCTGTGTGGCGAAGCTGTCAAACTTCAGCTCATCCGCGTTACGACTCCTGACGTGCGCATGCCGGCGAGCGCTGTCTTGCAAAAGGAACTGATTCCAAAAATAGGCGACCTGATCCGCGCCGCGAAATCACTGCTCTAATATCCGTACACTTCAAGCTCGACTATGACCAAGATTGGCTACGCCCGCTGCTCGACAGTCAAACAGGACGTGACCGCGCAGCGGCAGGCCCTATGTGCTTTGAGGGTATCTGAGGGCCTGTCAACGGCAAAGCAAAAGTGGGCCAAAGGGCAGCGCAAAATGTTGCCACTTTGGGGTTGGTATGATTGCCGCATAGAGGCGTGCCAGCATCCGGGCGGCCGCGCTTTTCATAGAGCTGGCGGTTGCCCGGATGCTTTGGCCCGTCAGGGCCAAATACCTGCGATGTTGGTGTAGGGTTACGCCTTGTCCTGGCGGGCCTTGCTCTGGCCGAGGCGGTAACTTTCGCCGTTCATTTCAAGGATATTCACGTGGTGGGTCAACCGGTCGAGGAGTGCACCGGTCAAGCGTTCGGAACCAAAGGTTTCGGTCCATTCGTCGAAGGGCAGATTGCTGGTGATCAATGTCGCGCCCCGCTCATAGCGTTGCGAGATCAGCTCGAACAAGAGTTCGGCGCCGGTTTTGCTGAGCGGCACGCAGCCCAACCCGTCAATGATCTGCAGCTTGTGGGACCATTTGTTTTTGAAGCCGCAGCAGCCTGCGCTCATCCCTGGCCTCCATCAGTTCGTGAACAAGGGCCGCCGCGGTGACAAAACCGACGGACAGACCTTTCTGGCATGCGGATAGGCCAAGGCCGAGGGCAATGTGGGTCTTGCCGGTGCCCGACGGACCAAGTGCTATGACATTCTCACGCCGTTCAATCCATTCGCAGCGCGCCAGTTCGAGAACCTGCATCTTGTTCAAGGCCGGGATCGCCTTGAAGTCAAAGCTGTCCAGGCTTTTGACGGCGGGGAATTTGGCGGCCTTGATCCGGCGCTCGATCATGCGGCGTTCTCGTCAGCGGGCGGACGCCCGCAAATCATGATCTGGCGGCGAACGCCGCCGGGCATCTCCAGTTCAATCAGCCGCGCCAGGAACTGCATATGGTCCAGTCCCTCGGCCGCAGCTTGCCTGGCCAGTTTGCCGTATTCCCGCAGAACGGTCGGCAGCCGCAGGGATTTGAGGCGGTGGTTCAGAAGGATTTCGGGGGCTTCGATCATGCTGCCTGCCCCCGCATCAGGGACATGTAGCTGGCCGCAGATGTCGTGCCGACGTTGGCCTTTGGCAGGTAGGGATAGACATCCAGATCCAGTTTGGGGGGCAGCTTCTCGACCTGACACAGCACAAGGTGTTTGACGGCATCAAACCCGATCGCGCCCATGCGCAGCGCATTTTTGACGGCGACATGCAGGTCCTCCATCTCGAATGTCTCCAAGAGCCGCAAGACCTGCACATACTCACGTCGTCCGGCCTTGATCATCCGGGCTTTCATCAAGCGGCGCAGGGTCGCAAATTCGTCCGGCAAGTCCCAGCCCGCCAAAGGGGCAGCTTGATCCAATGCGCCCGCCTTCTGCTCCAGAAGGGGCAGGTAGTGGATCGGGTCAAAGACCATGTCTTCGCGACCCCAACATCTGGCGTGGCGGGCAATCACATTGCCGCCGCAGCCGATCACAACCTGGTCGACATAGTCACGAAGCCAGACATCACGGTGACCATAAGCAACCGGCACTGAGTAATCGTTGGTCTTGTAGCGCACCAGTGCTTGCGAGTTCACTTGGCCGCTGGCCTGATCACAGGCGTCAAACGGGGCCGCGGGCAGATCCATCATCGCCTCGAGATCACGCGCCAGACGTTGCCCGATGCTCTCGCTATGACCGCGCAAAACGTCCGCCTGACGCTTGCGGCACTGCTCCGCCAGCCAGAGATTGAGGTCGTCCCATGTCGCAAAGCGGGGGATGGGCACCATGAAGTTGCGCCGCGCATATCCAACCAGGCCCTCGACAGCACCGTTCGCCATTGGGCTCGAACCAATGGCGCCTCAATGGCTCACTCATTGCCCTTGCCGGGTCGACCATAGCGGTCATGGATGAAGTAGTGCGACAAGAACCCGCTGAACAACTTGGCCCGCTTGCGTGTGTCATCCGGCAGGATCTTCGCGACCAGGCACCGGTTCGTCAGGGAAACGATCCCCCGGATCGTTTCCTGATCCTCCTCACTGTCATACAGAACCGACTGCGGCACCCGTCCGAAGAACGCAAAAGCATGGACGTGGCCGTCAATCCAGGCCTCGGACACCGCAGCGGGATAAGCACGAACAAAGCAGGCATCGCTGTGGGGCAAATCCAGTGCGAAGAACTGCGCCTTTTGTTCAACACCACCAATCACCACCATGGCCTCGCCAAAATCCGCTTGGGCATGGCCAGCAGCATGGGCAAGCGGAACAAACATCTCGCGGCTTCGTCGACCATGTTCGCGAACGTAATTCTTGACCGTCGTGTAGCCGCCCTTGAAGCCGTGCTCGTCCCGCAGCCGCTCAAAAACCCGCTTGGCGGTATGTCGTTGCTTGCGGTTCCGGCTGAGGTCTTCCAGCGGCCACTGGTCGATGAAACCGGTGAAACCATCCAGCTTGGGTCGCTTGATCTCCGCAGTGCGCCGATAGCGGGCGGCACTGAAAACCCCATGATCTTCTTCACGCTCGCGCGCGACACCCCAAAATGAACTGCTGCCGTACGTTCGCTCATGCCGCCCCGACGCGCGAGACGGACCTTCCGATAAAGTTCCACGATTAAAATACCCCCGCCCTCCCTGCCGCCAGAAAGGGCCAAAGTGGCAAAGTTTTACTCTGCCCGCAGCAAAACTATCCCGCCACTTCCGTGGCAAACTTTTGCACTGCCGTTCTCAGCTGATCCGCCAAATCCTCACCGTCGCTGGCACTGCGCTGGTCGCGAAGGGACTCGTCCAGGCCTCCGATCTCGAACCGGTAATCGGCGCTCTTCTGACCATCGGGTCGGCGGTCTGGTCGGTGGCCGACAAGCGTGGCCGGTAAGCCCGCCGAGTCAATGACTGCCAATTGGGAGGGAGAAAGGCAGCGCGATTAGGTGCCAGCAATCGTGTGAAAGACAGGCCAGGCAATCGCGCTGCGGGAAGCCCCAGACGCCTCGACCACGCGGTAAAGCCCGGCCCGTTTCACCGGTTTACAATTTCAAGGAGCGGCAGGGTTTCGCTGCGGCGGCATGATGCCATATGGCATGGCCGTCTGTCGCGATTCGAAATGGGCACAATTGTGCACCCGCTGCGAGGCAGATATCAGCGCCGAGGCTTCGACTTGCCTGCAGTACCTGCCACTGGCGGTATCTTCGCTTTACCCACGCAGGTCGGATACCGGACACAGCCGAGGAAACGCCCGTAAGTGCCGGTGCGCTCCACAAGCCAGCCATCTTCGCATTCTGGACAGGACGGATAGCTGGAACCGCAGGCGCATCGAACTTCTGTCGATCCATCCGCATGACGCGGCAGTGCCGTGCCGCAGGACGAGCAGGCAGGCAACAGGTTTCCGCAATGCTGGAGATGCTCGCAGCGATACCAGATGCGACCATCCTGGCCCCGCACGCCCAGCAACCGACCACCACACTCCCCGCACTCTTGGGCGTCCTGTTCCGCGCCGGGCGCAGCAACAATTCCGTAGGCGGGATCCTTCTTCAACTCCGTGACAAAGGTCGAGGGCCGCGCATATGAGGCTAGGATCGTCAGGGTGTGACGGGCCCGCGTCATCGCGACATACATCACCCGCCGCTCTTCAGCATTCTGGAACGCTTCCTCCTCGGGCGAGACCAAAGCAAGCAGGGGGTCGTCGACGATTTCCGAGGGAAAGCCGGTCCTACCGCTGTCGACATTCAGCAAGACCACGTGATCGGCCTCAAGCCCTTTTGACGCATGGATGGTCTTGAAACTGATGCTCAGCCGCGGAAATCGCCGTTTCAGGCCCTGCATGTCTGGCTCCAAAAACCGATACCGCCCAAGCAAAAGTACGGTGGCTGGTTTCGCTGCGCCATCCAGTTTGGCGGACATCGCCGTCAGGACTTCGGACAGCTTTTTCTCTTCCTCGTCCTTCGGCGTCATCACGACCTTGATTGCCGGTTCGGTTGCAGTCCCTGCCGGAACAATCTGCTTTTGAATTTGGGCAGGGTTTCTGAGCACGAAGGTTCTGGCTGCGAATGCGATCTGATCCACCGAGCGGAAGGTTCGGCCGAGGTCAACCGTCCTGTGGATTCCGGACGCGCCATCAAAGGTGCCGCCGAATTCCGTGCCAAAATGGCGCATCAGATGAATGTCGGATCCCGCAAAGCGAAAGATCGACTGCCAGTCATCCCCGACCGCAAACAT
>JANMDM010000266.1:0-6297 GCA_031376305.1 Pseudomonadota bacterium
CCACGCCGGCGCTTTACTTCCGCCGCACCGCCACGCGGGACTTCGAAATGCACGGACAGACGGTGAAACAGGGTGACAAGGTGCTGTTGTGGTTCGCCTCTGGCAATCGTGACGAAGCGGCCTTTGACATCCCCTTCCGCGTAGATCTGGGGCGCACGCCCAATCGCCATCAGTCTTTCGGTCAGGGCGGGCCGCATGTTTGTCTGGGCATGTGGCTGGCCCGGCTTGAGGTACGCGTGCTGTTCCAGGAACTCAGCGCCCGGATAAAGTCGGTGGAACCCACCGGACCGCACCGCTTTCTGCGTTCGAATTTCGTGGGCGGGATCAAGGAATTGCCCGTCACCGTCCAGCTATCGTAAAGGAACCGAAATGGCCGATCGCCTGCGCCCGTTCTTCTGTGACCATCTGAGCATCCTGCGCGGCAAATACCTGCCTGCCGCCAAGATCGGCGATGATGCGACCCGGTTCTGCCGGTCGACTTTTGGCGTGCATTACGACAAGGAGCTGTTGCCCGCCCCCGGCGCGAGGATGATGGAGGGGCTGCCCGACATGACCCTGTCATGGAAAGCCGCCGAGATCCGCGATGGCTGGGAGCCGCGCACCAAGGTGGTGATGGGCGATCTGTTCGATCAAGACG
Organism: Pseudomonadota bacterium; assembly: GCA_031376305.1. Classification (GTDB taxonomy): domain Bacteria; phylum Pseudomonadota; class Alphaproteobacteria; order Rhodobacterales; family Rhodobacteraceae; genus TMP-24. The sequence continues at coordinate 638 of JANMDM010000266.1, forward strand.
GCTCACCGCTACCAATGTGCCCACGCGGAGCGTTGAAACGCGCTTTGGACGGGTGGCAGGCGCACGGGTTGTCGCCCAAAATCGGCATCGAGTTGGAAGCCTATGCTTTCACCCGCAATGCCGAGGGCCAGATCGTGCCTTATGATACGCCGGGCGGCGTGGTCTACGGCACCGGACCCTATGCCGACCCATTGGGTTTTAACGATGCGATTTGGGATATGGCCGAACAGGCCGGCTTTCGGCTGGACCTGATCACCAACGAATATGACCATCCGCAATATGAATATACCCTTGGCTATGACAGCGCCTTGGCGGCGGTCGATGCAGCGGTTCTGTTCCGGCAAGCGGCGCGCGAAGTTGCTTTCAAACACGGGATCATCCTGACCTTTTTGCCAAAACCCATCCCCGGCAAGGGCGGCTCGGGCATGCATGTGAACTTTTCATTCGCCAATGCCCAAGGCCACAATGCTTTGTCGAATGGTCCCATCGGCGGGCCTGAGTACTTGACCGATCTGGCGCGCGGGTGCGTGGCGGGACTTGTACATCACCACAAGGGGCTGGCGGGGTTGATTGCCCCCACCGCCGGGTCCTACCTGCGGCTGCAGCCCGCATCGCTGTCGGGGTTCTGGCGCAACTGGGGGGGCGATCACCGCAATGTCACAACACGGGTTTCCGCCGAAGGCGGTGCCAAAGCCCGGTTGGAGCATCGCATGGCCGACGCCAGCGCCAACCCCTATACCGCCGTCGCGGCGGTATTGCAGGCCGCAAGGCTGGGGTATGAGGGCAAATACCCCTTGCCACCAAAGGAAACCGGCGATGGCTTTGCCGCGACGGACACCGACCAGGGCACAGCCACCGATCTGGCCGGAGCCATTGCCGATCTGATCGCTGACACCGCCTTGTCATCAGCGGTCGGGCAAGGCCTTGTCGACAACCATGCCTTCATGAAACAGCAAGAGGTGGTAAAGACCGCCGACCTGTCGCCCGACGCCTTGCGCGATTTCTACATTCATTTCGTCTGAGGGAGGGCGCGGTGAAAGCCACATGGATCCTGACCGACGGGTCGGAACGCAGCCTTGAGGTTCGCCATGGTGACAGCCTGATGTCGGCGGCCACGGCAGCGGGGATAGCGGGCATCATCGGCGAGTGCGGGGGCAACATGGCCTGCGCCACCTGCCACGTTTTTGTCACGCATGACTGGACCGACCGCGCCGGCCCTCCGGGCGCCATGGAGGATGCGATGCTGGACGCCACCGCCTCTGAGCGCCAAGCCGCCAGCCGCCTGTCGTGTCAGCTTGTGATGACACCCGCTCTGGACGGTATCCGTGTCACCGTTCCACCCGAAAATTGAGGTCCCATGGCTGGTCAAACCGATACATTGATCGAGACGATCCTACAGGACTTTGATGGCGGCCGCCTGAATCCCGGCGAGGCCATCGACGAAAAACGTCTTATCGACACTTACGGCGTCTCGCGCACCCCGGTGCGCGAGGCGCTGCTGCATCTGGAGGCCATCGGCCTGATTGTGCGTCACCCGCGCAAGGGGGCCACGGTATTCCGCCCGACATTGCAGGAGTTTCTGTCAATTCTCGAGGTGCATGCCAATCTCGAAGGTCAAGCGGCAAGCTTGGCCGCCCGCCGCTTGTCGGCGGCGCATGGCCGGGCGCTGGAAACGGCGGTGACGGCCTGTGAAGCGCACAGAGACAGGCATGGCGATGGTCAACCCGATAGGTATTATCAGCTGAACATCGCCTTCCACGGCACCGTCGCGCAGTCTGCGGGCAACCCGTTCCTGTTTGACCTGATCAAGGTCAATGCCCGCAAACTGATGGCTTATTACCGCGCGCGCTACCACTATGCCGGGGCCATCGCAGCGTCGGCGCAGGAACACCGGACAATCTCCCGGCTGATCCTTGACCGGAACGCCACTGAGGCGCGGGACCAGATGATTGCCCATGTTCAGTTCGATCAGGTCACGGCGATGGATCTGATCGTGGCTTTGGGGTGACGGCTCGGGCGCAATCCTATGCGGAGGTTACAACCGGTCCTTGCCACTTGGGTTGCCAGTCGAAATTCGCGTCGAACGGGAAACACGGTCGGCGCCGCTTCTGGTTTTCCAATTGCGGCACATCCTGATTGACGGCACCCGCGGTCAGGGCCATCAGCGCCGGATTGGCGATCGGGGCAATATCGGGCGAAAGATAGCCGGATTTCACGACGACGATCTTGGCGGTGCGTGGATCAAGACCAAGATCAGTGAAATCGGTCAACGCGTGGAAGGGCCGCCGCCGCGCCGTGACAACCAAGCGAATCCCGCCAATTTCCAGCACCGCTTGCCGGTCGGAATGCTGATCTGCCTGCCAAAGGAACAAGACCAGACCTTCGACCACAACTGCCCGGCTTGCGGGGTCGAGCGTTCCGCCGATGCTGACCCTGATCTGCGCGCCGACACCTGCGCCGTAGGCCGCATCGGTCGCCGGGGCGTCGGCAATGCCCGCGAAGATCACGTTCCGCGCCCCGGCCAATAACAGCGCTGCCAGAATCTCTGCCCGATCCCCCACCCCACCCCCAGTCGGGTTATCGCCGGCGTCGGCCAACACAACCGGGTGCGTGCGGCTGGCCAATGCGTCGCTAAGACACCGCTGAGGCGATGCTGTCTTTACGCCAAAGGCAAATTCGCGGCGATGGCCCCAGTAGCGTGTGGCAATCTGCGCCGCGACCTGCGCCATGCGTTCAGCGTTCGTGCCGGTCACCACCGCGGCTGCGGTGGCGCGCGGCTCGTCCGCCCAAACATAGCCGACCTGAAACGAAACATCCCAGATCCCATGCCCCTCAAAGCCTGCAAGGCCGCCATAGAAGCTCCGCGCCGGTTCATCCTCGGTGCTGGTCCGCTCGCCGGATAAAAGCACCGGGACCGGAACCCAGACTGTCTGCGGGCGGTCGCCGGTGTGCAGCGCCCGCAACAGCATCGACACCGCCCGCCGATTGGTCTCATCTTCGTCAATATGTGGCGCCGTGCGGTAGGAGGCGAAAATGTCCAGCGCGTCAATGATGCGCTGACTGAGATTGCCATGCAGATCGTAGCTGGCTGCAATCAGGCAATCGGGGCCAACCAAGGCGCGGACCGCCGTGATGAAATCACCCTCGGCATCCTCCATCCCCTCGACATAGGTCGCGCCGTGCATGGCAAGATAGACCCCGTCAAGCGGCAGATTTTCCGCAAAACCGGTCAGAATCTCGGCCTTGAAGGCTTGATAGGTTGCCGCTTCGACCGGGCCGCCGGGAATCGCCCTTGCATGCAGAACCGGCAGAAAGTCCACCTCGAAATCAGCGAGGAAGGCGAAATAGGGGTCTTGCAGCAACGCCTGCCCACGCAATTGGTGAAATTCGGCAATCCTTGTCAAGACCGGATTGTAGGTGCTTGATTCTGTATAAAAACCTCCGACCGCGATCCGCATTAAACTTGCCAATGCCCGTAGAGAATTGGCATCATCGACGACAGCGCGCTGAACCGGTCCCAGGATTTTTCTGCCGCCGGGCTCCAGGCCGTTTCTGCAATTGCCGACAGGCGTGGAAAGGTTAGCCGGTCAAAAACCGCGCGGTTAGTCATTGGTTCGGACCAAATGCAGGCCTGAATACCCATGAAGCGGCGGCGTTGATCTTCGGTCCAGCCGTCAAGCGGGTCAAAGTCGTATGTCTCGCGCGGGCCAGACCAGCCGGCCCAGCCGGCGCCGGGTTCGGACCAATCCATACCGTTCGCCATATCAAGATAGTAGGCCTGACCGGGGCTGACGACAATGTTATAGCCCTCGGCCGCCAGTTTGCCGCTGACCGCGACATCGCGCCAACCCACCAGATAGGTCTTGCCCTTGTCGATGACATCGCCATGCGCGGCCTCCTCCCACCCGCCTGTCACGCAGCCGCGTGACGCCAAAAAGCCTTGGAGACGGGCCAGAAACTCGGCCTGCAACACTGCTGTCGCGGATCCTTCGATGGCATCGGCGCCGCCGTGATTGCCCGCCGTGTTTACCAAAGCCGCATGGCTCTTACGCAGGGCAGTGCCGCCCAACACCTCCAGCCGATCCAGTGCAACAGGCGACCCCGACCACGCCGCAAGCGGGACTTCATCAGCGCCAATATGGATGATCTTGGCCGGAAACAAGGCGATCAGCTCATCAAAAATCGTCTCAAGGATCGGATAGGTTGCTGGCAGCGCCGGGTTCAGACAGTTGTTGGGAAAACCCTGAACCGAAGCATAGGTGCCCAGTTCAGCCGGATCGCGCAGCGCAGGAATCGCCGCCAGCATGGCAAAGCAGTGGCCCGGAACATCAATTTCCGGGACCACGGTAATGCCCAGACCTTCGGCCAGACCCACAATGCGCACCACTTCGGTCTTGGTGTAATACCCCCCCGTGCGCGCCGCCGTGCTGCCCAATAGGGGCGGCACCGCTAAGCCATGTCCACGCCAGGCGCCGATTTCCGTGAGCGCCGGATAGGCGTCAATCTCAACCCGCCAGGCTTCGTCATCCGACAGGTGCCAGTGAAAGCGGTTGAGCTTGTTCCAAGCGAGAATACGCAAGAATTGCGTGACCTCGGCTGAGCTGTAGAATTGCCTTGCCACATCAAGATGGCAACCGCGCCAGCCCATGCGCGGCTGGTCGGCGATCTGACCACTGGCGGGAAAGGTGAAGGTCTGCGGATGCAACCGCGCACCGCGCAGGATCTGGCCAAGCGTGATGAACCCATAGAGAAACCCCGCATGGGCGCTGGCAATCACCGTGATCGCGGCAGCATCGAAATCGATGCGGTAAGCCTCGGTCGGCAGTTTGGGATCGGTAACGCACAAAACCTTGCTGCCGCCCTGGGCGCCGTCGCGGACGATCCCTTCCGTTGGGAAAAGCGCCGCCGTCAGCCCGCCGAATGCGGCAATGGCGGCCAAAGCCTCGGGCGCCGTGGCATGAATATCAATGCCGCCCGGCACATCCCGCTGGCCGGAAACCCCCACTTTGGCAGGCCAGGGTATGACCGACACCGAGACGGGGGTATTGCGGGGCACAGGATAGCGCCGCGCCCCCTTCAGCAGCGCTTGGTTATGGCCGACCTTTGCGGTTGGAGAGACCTCGACGGAAAAGACGGCGCCATCGCCATCCACCACATAGGCGCCCGTTGCCCCATCTGTCCAATGCCGGAGCGGATAGCTCAGGCTGCATGCAGTCGCTTCCCAATATCCCCCTGGTGCCAATTCCGCGCCGGGCAAGGTGGTCAGTTCGGTGAAATTTGAGACGCGGGCCGTCAGCACAGCCCCATCAACGGCATCCTCTGGCGCCAGCCGCGCCGGACCCGTCAGGCACAAACGGAATCCGATGAACGTATGGTGGCCATGATTGGCAAGCCGGAACCGATAGCGCGGCCGACCGCCGGCCGCAACTGGCTCCCAAAAGGTTTCAAGGACCAGATCGACGGCGCGCGGCATAAGAGGCCCCTTTGGCAAGGCTGATTTACGAATAGAAGGGGAGGCGCAATCAGCCAGGGCGGCGCAGTGCCTGACCCGCTGCATCAAAGACATAGCATTTTGCCGCAGCAATCCCGACGGCGGTCTCTTGCTCTTCGACAAGGGCGGGCTTGCCTTCGAACAGGCCAATAAAATTGCCACCCAATCC
>JANMDM010000305.1:0-11281 GCA_031376305.1 Pseudomonadota bacterium
AGAATCGCCGCTTTCAAAATATTACGGACTGTTCGCTGCATCGTCCCCGCCCATCAGACTTAAAGATACCCTTGCCGCTGTCTAACCGAGCCCCACCCGGCGAACAAGGCTTTTCCCGAACCGGCACAGGCCCGCGATACGCGCCGCAGGCCGCAACACTGTGGCAAGACTGCACCATCGCCTTTCATCTTCCGTCCAAGCGGGTCGTTTCCGTTGCATTGCAATCCGCGAGAGGGGAAATAGAGGCATACCCATCTCGGAGTCCCCTGAGTTGGGCCGACCTTAGACACACGAGGGAAACCAAATGAAAAAAATTCTTCTTGCGACCACCGCGCTCGTCGGCTTCGCCGGCGCCGCGTCCGCAGAAATCACGCTTTCGGGCTACGCTGAAATCGGCGTCGACGGCGGTAACTTGGGCTACACCACCCAGTTTCATAACGACTGGCAGGTAAACTTCAACTTCGCCAGCGAAACCGACGGCGGCTTGTCGTTCGGCGGCAAAGTGCAGATCGAAGAGTCGAACTCGCCGCAAGCGATCAACGGTGCGCTGAAGATCGACGACGAGGCCTTCTGGGTTTCGGGTTCCTTCGGCAAAGTCACCTTGGGTGAAACCGCTGGCGCGCTCGACTGGGCCGTTCCGGAAATCTTCTCCGGCACCGCGATCTCGGATGACCATTCGACCCATGCTGGCGTCTACTGGAACACCGGTCTTGACGGCACCTACGGTGACCAGATCGCGCGTTACGAATACTCGTTCGGTGATTTTGGGGCGGCCTTCTCGCTCGAAATGGACGACACCGGCGTAAACGATCCGGTTCTGGGCCTTGGCGGAAAATGGTCGGGCACGATGGGTGGCATGGAAGTGAATGCCGGTATCGGTTACGAAGATGACGGCACTCTGAGCACCTGGAGCCTTGCGGCTACCGCGAAGATGACGAATGGCGTGTCGGTTGCGCTCGGTTACGCTGACTTCAGCAACACCGCAACTGCCGGCTTCAGCGACTACGTCGGCAACGGCGTGGCGGTTGATAACTGGGTTGGCATTGGTGTCGCCTACAACACCGGCGCTCTGACTGTTGGCGCGAACTACGGTATGTATTCGGCAGCCATCGCTGGCGAAGGCGATCCGAAGGGTTTTGGCATTGTTGCCAACTATGACCTGGGCGGCGGCGCAGTTGCAATGTTCGGCTACGGTTCGAGCAGCGGCTCCAGCAGCCTTGGCGCGAACTACGGCAACGGCAACGGCCACGGCACCAAGACCTGGTCCGCCGGTCTGGGTATGTCGTTCTGATCTGACGATCAGTTGACTTCAGCAAGGAGCGGGCAAATTGCCCGCTCCTTTTCATTTATGCATCCGGTTTTTTGTGGACCCGCCAACTCGACATTATCGGGGGTGGGCGATAGGGTCCGACGCGATCCGAACCACCATGGGAAGACGTTGATGGCGCAGATGACAGCCGCCGACATTCAGAAGGTTTACGCCGAAGGGCTGGCATTTCAGAACGCCGGCAAGCTGGATGCCGCCTTGAAAACTTACGCGCGCATCGTCGCCGCCAATCCAAAAATCGCCGAGGCGCATTTCCAGATCGGGCGCATTCTGACCGGCGCCAACCAGATCGACAACGCCCTGCGCCATCTGAAGGAAGCCGTGCGCCTGCGCCCCGCCGAATCTGCCGTCTGGCTGGCCTGGGCCGATGCCGTGGCCCTTGGTGGCGATGCGGCAGACGAGGCAGAGCTTCTGCGGGTGCTGAAATCGGCCACCGTCGACGCCAAGCTGAAAATCTCGCTGCAAGACCGCTTTGGCGCCCGCCGCGCCAGCACCAGACCGGCCACCGGCGGTATGAAAATTCCCGATATCCGCAGACTTCTGGCCCTGATGGATGCCCGGCGCTTTCCCGAAGCGGAAAAGCTGGCCGCCACCTTTGTTGGTCTGCATCCGGGTTCGGCGCTGGCTTTGAACATTCTGGGGTCGGCACAGGCAAGCCAGGGCAGACTGGCCGATGCCGTGACAAACCTGCAAAAGTCAATCCGCACCGACCCGGCTTATGCCGAAGGCCATGACAACCTTGGCCGGGTTCTTGTCGATCTGAAGCGCGAAGAGGAAGCCGCCGTGCATTTCCGCCGCGCTGTCAGCCTCGCCCCCGGTCTGGCACCGGCGCTACTTAATCTGGCGGCCAGCATGACGCGCTCTGGTGAACCCGCTGCCGCGCTGCGTTTGCTGGAACGCGCCCTGGCGTCCGGCACCGATGCCCAGGCATGCTATCTGGCGCTGGGCAATGCCCATACCAAGCTGAAAAACTACGCGCTGGCCGAAGAGGCCTTTGAAAAGGCCCTGCAAGCTGCCCCTCCGCAAGCACGGGGAAGTTCAAAAAAACAAACCAATGATGCCCTTGGGCTTTTGGCCCAGGCGCAGGCGCGGCAGGGCAAGGACATGCAGGCGCTTGCGAATTTCGAGCGCGCCCTGGCGCTGGACAGCAACTCAGTCGTGGCGACCGGCGGAATGGCGACACTTCTGCAAACCCTTGGCCGCTTTGACGAGGCGCAGGGGATGTTCCGCAAGGCATTCGACCTCGATCCTCTGGAGGGTGAAACCTACCGGCTGTTCAGCGCCTCGCATAAATTTAAGCCGGGTGATCCGGTGTTGGAGCGGATGTTGGGGTTGTATGAAAACCCTGCCCTGTCCTCAGCCAGCCGCATGGGCCTTGGCTTTGCCATCGCCAAGGCGCTGGAGGACGTCAAGGATTATGGCCCGGTGTTCCGCTATCTGGATGAGGCCAACGCGCTGAACCGCAAAGCGCATCCCTATGACATGCGTACGCGCTACCGCGAGGTTGAACTTACCCAAGCCGCCTGTGCGAATTTCGACTGGCACGCGGCCAAGGTCGAGGGAACAACTGGATTCGCCCCGATTTTTGTCAGCGGCATGCCGCGATCCGGAACCACGCTGATTGAACAGATCATTTCAAGCCACTCAGCGGTAACCGGAACCGGCGAACTTGGCGAAGGGGCGCGGGCGGCAAATCAGCTGTTGTCGCAAGGCAATAGGCCCGTGTCTGTCGCGCAGATACCGCAGGCCGCTATTGCCGCGATGGGCCATGACTATGAAGCCTATGTCCGCGCCCGGTTTTCCGATGTCGACCGCATTACCGACAAATCGATCCAGTCATATATGTATCTGGGCCTGATCAAGCTTGCGATGCCGAATGCAAAATTCATCATTGTCCGCCGTGATCCGCGCGACACGTTGTTGTCGATCTACAAGAACAAATTCCCAGACGACACTCACAACTATGCTTATGATCAGCGCGATCTGGCGCTTTACTACAAGACCTTTCTGGACATGGTCGACTTCTGGCGCGCGCGTGTGCCTGACTGGTTTTACGAGGTCGAATATGAGGCGCTTGTGGCCGATCCAGAAGTGGAATCGCGAAAACTGATCGCGGCCTGCAGGCTGGAATGGCAAGACGCCTGTCTGAACTTCCATGAAAATACCCGCAAAGTTGAAACGCTAAGCCTGTATCAGGTCCGCCAGCCGATTTCTGGTGGCTCGGTCAAGGGTTGGAAGCGCTATGAAAAGGAGCTGGAACCGATGCTGACCGCCCTACGGGAGCAAGGCCTTGTCTCTGACTGAAATCACGGCGCGGATCCGCACCGCCGAAGCTGCCTGTGGGCGTTTGCCGGGATCCGTTCAGTTAATAGCCGTGTCAAAGGTGCAGCCATTGGACCGGGTGGAAGCCGCGCTGGATGCCGGACAGCGGCTGTTTGGCGAGAATTACGTTCAGGAAGCCGCCGCCAAATGGCCGACCTTACGGGCCCGGTTCGACGGCGTATCCATTCATATGATCGGCCCCTTGCAGACCAACAAGGCCAAGGTCGCGGTTGAATTGTTTGACGCCATCCACACGCTGGACCGCCCGTCGCTGGCCGAAAAACTGGCACGTCTGGCCGACGCGCGCGGTGTATCCCCTCAGGTGTTCGTTCAGGTCAACACCGGTTCGGAACCGCAAAAAGCTGGAATAGTACCGGAAGCGGCCGATGGCTTTATCGCGGATTGCCGCACGATGGGATTGCCGCTTGTGGGCCTGATGTGTATCCCGCCCGAGGAAGAAAACAGTACTCCACATTTCCAAATGCTGGCGCAAATCGCCGAACGCAATGGGCTGCAAGGCCTGTCTATGGGCATGAGCGGCGATTTTGAGGCGGCAATTACGGCCGGGGCCACGCATATCCGGGTGGGATCAGCGATTTTCGGGGCACGCGCCGCGACGCCTAGGCATTGACGATAACCCGTGTACCGGGTGTGGCCCGGTTGGCGATCCAGATCAGATGATCGCGGCGAAAGGCAAGGCAACCGGCGGTTGGGTAGCCGGGGCGACGCCAACCGTGCAAGAAGATCGCTGAACCACGGAAGGGAACCGCCTCAGGCCAGTTCCAGTCGGTCAGCAAGACCACATCATATAGTGGATCGGCGCGGCGCAGTTTTTCGTCGCTTGGGCCAAAGGGTTCGCGCACCAGATGGTTATAATCGGGATGGTCGGGGGCATCGCACCACCGGTCGCGCAGCCCGATGGGCACAGCCCAGGGCGGCAGCTTAGAGGTTGCAATCCGGTCGGGCCGGTAAAGCGTACCGATGATGTGATGGGTGCCTGCGGGCGTCGAACCATCCCCTTCACGCTTTTTCACAGCAACACCGCTCCGCCCCACTGAAACCGGAAAAATCCGCCCGTGATACCGCAGCCCAAGCGGGGTCAGCACCAGATCGAAAGGGCTCACAGCAGGTGCCCGGACTTGGCGGCTTTGGTCGCCAGGTATCCGGCATTTTGGCGGTTTTCACCGACTTTCAACGGCACACGCTCCACCACGGCGATCCCGGCCGCTTCCATCATGGCGATCTTCGCGGGGTTGTTCGTCAAGAGCCGGACCGCACCGAACCCCATGCCCTTCAGCACTTCGGCGGCAATGCGGAAATCGCGCTCGTCATCCTCAAAGCCCAGCCGATGATTTGCCTCGACGGTATCAAACCCCTGATCTTGCAAAGAATAGGCGCGCATTTTATTGGCCAGACCAATGCCACGGCCTTCTTGATTGAGGTACAGCAGCACACCTGCGCCTTCGGCCCCCATCTGCCGCAGCGCCGCATCAAGTTGCGCGCCACAATCGCATTTCAGACTGCCCAGAACATCGCCGGTAAAGCAGGCAGAATGCAGCCGCGCCAGCACCGGCTTGTCGCGTGCCGGAGTGCCGATTTCGATGGCATAGTGATCCTCGCCGCCGTTATCGGGGCGAAACACATGCAGACGCCCGGCCTGTGCCGCCGCCATTGGCACACGGGCGGCGGCGACGGCGGCAAGGGGATGGCTGACCTCAAGATCGCGTCCCAGTTCGGCAAGATCTAGACCTGTCAGCCCCTCTGCACGGGCCAAAGCTGCGCCATCGGGTAGCTCAAGGATCAGGGCCGCAGGCAACAGATGCGCGGACTTAACCAGGGTGATGGCCGCACGATGCAGGTCGGCCAGCCCCTCACGTTCGGCACGGAACGGGCCTTTCAGCGGTCGGTCAAGATCATGGGCGGGGTCCGCAACCGCAGAAATCCAGTCAAGGTCCGCATCAGTCGGCACCAGAATCCGCACCAAATCACCATCATAAGCGGCCAGCTTCAGCGTCGCCGCGCGCCGCGCTGTAATCGCCAGAACGGGTGGATTGATCTGTCGCAGCTGCGTCAGACGGTCCGCGTCCAGCGACTCTGCTGCGATGACAAGTGCAAAGCGATCCCCGGCGCAAAGGATGACCGGCACACCCATACGCAAGTCGGCGCGGGCGCGGTTCAGGCGTTCAGCGGGGCTTGGACCTAGGGACATGCGGTTTCCAAATTCAGGTTGCCTTTAGATAGTCCCGGTTGCGAGAAATTGAAACATATCTCGGCTTTGTGACACGAGCGCGTGAAATCACTGTCGCATATCTTGCCGTATCCGCGAGCGAAGCGCATCTGGTGACTACACGAAGCGGAGATGTCCGATGGCCAGCCTGAAAAAGATCCTTCTTGTCGACGACGACGAAGACCTGCGCGACGCTTTGGCCGAGCAGTTGATGTCCACCGAGGATTTCGATGTGTTCGAAGCCGGCAGCGGCGCCGAAGGTATCGAGCAAACCAAGGCGGGCGCTTTTGATCTGGTGGTTCTGGACGTGGGGCTGCCCGATACCGATGGGCGTGAGCTTTGCCGCAAGATGCGCAAACAAGGGGTGAAATGTCCGATTCTGATGCTGACCGGCCATGACACAGATTCCGATACGATCCTTGGCCTTGATGCAGGTGCAAACGACTATGTGACCAAACCCTTCAAGTTCCCGGTGCTGTTGGCCCGTATCCGCGCACAACTGCGCACCCATGAGCAGTCCGAAGACGCCATTTTCGGCCTCGGGCCATATACGTTCAAACCAGCGATGAAGATGCTGATAGACGCTAAGGACAAAAAGATCCGCCTGACGGAAAAGGAAACCAATATCCTCAAATACCTCTATCGGGCTGGCGACGGAGTGGTGGCGCGCGATGTGCTGCTGCATGAGGTCTGGGGATATAACGCCGGCGTTACCACCCATACGCTGGAAACGCATATTTATCGCCTTCGCCAAAAAATAGAACCAGATCCGTCTAATGCCCGCCTTCTTTTGACCGAATCCGGTGGTTACAGATTGGCCCCATGAGTTCCCCTGGTCGCATCGGGGTTATGATGCGGCATCCTCCCTGTTGGACTGGCCCGGGCCTTGTGCCCGGGTCTTTTTTGTTCTGGAAGGCGCACGCACAGGGCGGCGTAGACGAACAGACCGGATGTAACCCCCCCGGCCGCAAGAAAGGTGCGGCAAGTGCAGCTTCGCGCCCGATATGCGGGCTCCTGCAGGCTAACCAAGGCGCCACCGTTGATCGCCCCCATTGGCATTATGCCGCAGACAAAAAATCAGCGCGATAACGCCAAGGCTCAGAAACATCCTCACCATATCTGCACGCACCATCCTTTGTTGATGGTCGGCCCGATCGGTCCAGACCCCGGCAGGCAAGGCAAAAAGGAACCATGGAAGACAGCCTGCCATCGCCACAAGCGAAATCAAAAAGGCATCCCGTGTCCGAAGCGTTGCAAACCACGGTAGCGCCAGCGACGACACGCCGTCGCCAAGGTTCGATATCGCGCTTGCCGAAAAGAGCAAACGGAAGTTGCGGTTCTGACGTAAAAGCAAGCCCGCCATTCACAGTTTCCGATCAGGAAAATTCCACGCCTGCGCTTTTGGGCAACGCCTATTCCAAAGGGATGGACGATGCAGCAGGCAGGTTCGCTTCGGCAATAAAAGGATAGGCCATTGCCACGATCTGTTGCTGTTGCGGGCCATCAATCCGCGTGAAGTACCACTTACCCTCTTCGAATAGTGCCAAAAGTGGCTGGCTGTTGCGGGTCTTCTTGCCACCGGTTTCCACCGTAAACTCCGTAGGCACCACGACCCAGGTGACTTTGACACCATCGGCCAGCGCGGTATCTTGCGCGTCAAACGGGCCTTTGCTGGCCTGAAATTCACTGAATTTAGTGGTCTTGAGCAGATCGGATGTTTGCGCCGTCAGGGTTTTTTGAACCTGGGACGCTTCAATCCCCGAGCTTCCGGAAAATACATTCAGGATCCGCGGTGGAATTGTTGCCACGATCTTTTCGGCATCGCCAGCACCAGTGGCGCGCAAATAGCCGTCGACAGCTGCCATAAGCTCTGTCTGTTCGGTATCGCTTAGCGCACGGGCGTGCAGGGGCAGGGCAAGAGAAATCGCCAAAAGGCAGCATACCACAAAGCGCATCATATTTAACCCTCAAGAAGACTCGGACACGAGCCTTGAGGAAGATGTGGCACGTCGGACCGCCCCCCTCAAGGGGGCAGGCGAAAGTCTCGCGGATTGCCGCCGGACGCAGCATTGTCTATTGCTATGGGCCTGATCGGTTGGGAGAGCAGGCCAATGGCATTTACGATAGCAACCTGGAACATCAACTCGGTGCGTTTGCGCGAAGGCTTGGTCGCGCGGCTTTTCACCGAAGCGGCCCCCGACGTCCTGTGCTTGCAGGAATGCAAAAGCCCGGTAGATAAAATTCCGACCGAAGGTTTTGCGGCACTTGGCTACCGGTATATGGTTGCACGTGGGCAAAAAGGCTACAACGGCGTGGCCATTCTGTCAAAGCTGCCGCTGATGGATGTCGGCGAAAAGGACTTTGCCCAACTTGGTCACGCGCGCCATGTTGCTGCCCGGTTGGAAAACGGGGTTACCATTCACAATTGCTATGTCCCGGCCGGGGGCGATATTCCTGACCGTGCCGAGAATGAAAAATTTGGCCAAAAGCTCGATTTCCTGACGGAAATGCGCGATTATTTCCGCTGGGAACGCCCCGACCGCGCCATCCTGGTCGGGGATCTCAACATCGCCCCGCGGGAGGACGATGTATGGAACCATAAGGCGCTCTTGAAAATTGTCAGCCACACGCCGATTGAAGTTGAACATCTGGTTGCAGCGCAGCAGGCGGGATCCTGGGTCGACATCACGCGTCAGGACATTCCCGCAGGGCCGCTCTACAGCTGGTGGTCCTACCGCGCTGCCGATTGGGATAGTGCCGACAAAGGCCGCAGACTGGACCATATCTGGGCGACGCCAGATATTGCCGCTTCCGCCCACAGCAGCCGTATCTTGCGCGACGTGCGGGGGTGGGAACAACCGTCGGATCATGCGCCGGTTTTCGCGACATTCGATCTTTAGGCACGCCTCGCGGGCGGCGGCCTCCGGCGGGGATATTTGCAAAAGGTGAAACCAGCAAGGATTCGCGACTGGGGGACTTGGCCTTTCGGGGCGGCGCGCGCATATAGAGGCCAAGCAATCAAACGGGGGCGAAGATGCTCGAATTTGGCCAGAAGCAGTCAGCAAGTGTTGCGGTGGATTTGATCCGCGATGTGACGGACGCCACTTTCATGGCCGACGTGATCGAGGCCAGCCGCGAGGTGCCGGTGATCGTCGATTTCTGGGCGCCCTGGTGCGGCCCCTGCAAGACGCTGGGTCCGGCGCTTGAGGCGGCGGTGACAGCGGCCAAGGGCAAGGTGCGCATGGCCAAAATCGACGTCGATCAAAACCCGATCGTGTCAGGGCAGCTGCGCATCCAGTCGATTCCGACGGTCTATGGCTTTTGGCAAGGCAAACCGGTCGACGGCTTCCAAGGCGCGGTCACGGGATCTGAGTTAAAGGCCTTCGTGGAGAAATTGGCCGCGCTTGCCGGTGACGGCGGCTTGGGCGAGGCGATCGACGCCGCCGAAGCGATGCTGGCCGAAGGCGCATACGCTGACGCAGTCGAGACATTTGCGGCGATTTTGGGCGAGGAGCCGGAAAATGCCGTCGCCTATGGCGGATTGGTCCGCTCGCATCTGGCTTCAGGTGATTTGGGCCGGGCGGATGAGCTTTTGGCAGCGGCTCCCAAAGCAATTGCGAAATCCATTGAGATCGAGGCGGCCCGTGCACAGTTGGAACTTGCGCGCCAAGCCGCCGAAGCCGGACCTGTTGGCGAGTTGCAAGCACTTGTTCAGGCCGATGCCGACAACCATCAGGCCAGATTCGATCTTGCCTTGGCGCTTCACGCCGACGGTCAGGTTGAAGCGGCCATTGACGCGCTTTTGGACCTGTTCAGCCGTGACCGTGAGTGGAACGATGGCGCAGCCAAAGGACAGCTTTTCACCATCTTTGATTCGCTCAAGCCCACGGATCCGATTGCCTTGAAAGCACGGCGAAAACTATCGTCGATGATATTCATGTAACCTCAAACCCACTGACCGGAATGTGCTAAGGAAGGGATAGAACGCGTGAGCCTTCGAGATCTGCCCACCACCATTCCTTTGTTCCCGTTGCCGGGGGCGCTGTTGTTGCCGCGCGGGCGGTTGCCGCTTCATATTTTTGAGCCGCGTTATCTGGCGATGCTGGATGATGCCCTGAAAACCCGTGAACGGATAATCGGCATTATTCAGCCCCGCCCCGCCCCTGAGGGTCAGCGCCGTCTGGCGGCGATTGGATGTGCAGGGCGCGTGACCGCGTTCAGCGAAACCGACGTGCAGCAGTATATGATCACGCTGAGTGGGATCAGCCGGTTCCGCCTGGTGCGTGAAGTCCCGGGGTTCACGCCCTATTTGCGGGCCGACGTGACCTGGGACGGGTTCGAGCGGGATCGCGGGCTGCCTGAAACCGACGACGGCTTTGACCGGCCGCGGTTTTTGGATCTGCTAAAACGGTTTTTTGCGGCGCGGCAGATTTCAACCGATTGGCACGGGTTGAAGGATGCCGATGACGAGGTGCTGATCAATGCGCTGTCAATGCTTTGCCCGCTAGAGCCCGAAGACCGGCAGGCGCTGCTGGAAGCACCAACGCTGGCGACACGGCGCGAAACTTTGCAGGTCTTGATGGAGTTCGCCCTGCGCGGCGATGGGGAAGGGCAGATGCAATGAGCGATAAAGTGGAGTTTGATCGGCGGATGCTGGAGGCACTTGTCTGCCCGGTAACGCAGGCAACGTTGAAATATGATGCAGATCGGCAGGAGCTGATCTCAACGGCCGCGCGTCTGGCCTTTCCAATTCGCGGCGGCATTCCGATCATGCTGGTGGATGAGGCGCGGGCGTTAGGCTGAGGAGGGGGCAGAGCCCCAAAGCTGTTTGGGCGAATGTGAATGATGGGCAGGAAGGCTATAGTGGCCGCCCGGTCAGAAGCATGGGGAGTGGTCCGGACAGGCCCGCGGCTTGCCGCATAAAGGCGCGGCGCAAGGGCGCTGCACGGTTCACCAGGCCAAGGCCCAGGTCGCGGCCAGCCCGCAAAACATGGCTGTCGTTTGAAAACAGGCGGTTAACCGCATCCATCCCCAAGGCCAGCGTTGTGGAATCGAAACGGCGCCAGGTTTGATAGCGCTCCAGAACATCTGTGGCACCGATATCTTCGCCCCGGCGCGCGGCCGCGACCAGGGTTTCCGCCAGGGCGGCGACATCGCGCAGGCCAAGGTTCAGACCCTGTCCGGCGATGGGATGGACACCATGCGCGGCATCGCCCACCAGAGCCACACGCGGCGCCACATAGCTGTTGGCCAGTGTCAGGCTCAGCGGATAACTGAACCGCGGTCCGGCAAGACTGATGCTGCCAAGATAGTTACCGAAGCGCGGGCGCAGGACGTCAAGAAAGGCGGCATCGTCAAGGGTGGCGATGGCGCGGGCGCTCGCGTCAGAGTCACTCCAGACAATC
>JANMDM010000309.1:0-1630 GCA_031376305.1 Pseudomonadota bacterium
TTGGCAATTTTTGACAGACAACGGCAGCTTGCACTGTTCAATCCAGCGCTGGTTGACCTGACCTCGCTGGGCGCCGATTTCCTGACGGCACGCCCGACGCTTTTTGCCTTCCTTGACCAGCTTCGCGAAGCGCGAATTTTACCAGAACCCAAGGACTACACGGGCTGGCGCCAGCGCATGTCCGAACTGGAAAGAGCCGCGTCTTCAGGGCAGTGCGAAGAAATCTGGTCCCTGCAGACGGGTCAAACCTACAAAGTAACCGGGCGTCCACATCCCGATGGTGCCGTGGCGTTTTTGTTCGAAGACATCAGCGCCGAAGTCTCACTTACCCGGCGTTTCCGTTCAGAAATCGAACTCGGGCAAAGTGTCATTGATGCGCTGGACGACGCGGTGGCGGTTTTTTCCGCTGTCGGCGATCTGATAATGTCGAACACCGCCTATACATCGCTTTGGGGCATCGACCCCGGATCGACGCTGGGCACAATTTCTTTGATCGACTCTACAAGACAGTGGCAATCCATGACCCGCCCGACGCCCGTATGGGGTGATCTGCGCGATTTCGTCGGGAATACGTCTGAGCGGGCCGATTGGGAGGCAATGGTCACGCTGAATGAAGGCCGGGTTCTGGCCTGCCAGTTTACCCCGATGACAGCCGGTGCCACGCTGGTCAAATTCGCCAAACCAGCGCCCGACCGCCCGCATGTCCGCCGCGCGCGAAGGCCGCGTCGGGATCCGATCATCCCGGCGCCACTGAACCATGCGAATGCCTGAGGGGGCTCTCTCTCAGGTCAATTCGCGCCCTTCGATATAATGGCCGTAAAGCGTGGTCAGAATGCTGATCCCGACCATGAGCTTGACCCAGCCGGTGATCGCAAGCCACACCCCGGACGCTATGCTGGCCGGGGCGAAGATCATCTTGGCCGGAAGATCAATTACGACAGAAAGAACAACGGCGATCACCGCCAATGTCAAGAACGCGCCAGTCTGGCCAGCGGTCATGCGCCAAGTATCGGCAATTCCAGCCTCCGCGCCAAGTGCGGCACTGGGAAGGCTGCCGCTCAAACGGAAGGAAATGATCAATACGGGAACCATAATGGCGGCAACGGTTAGAATACCGACCAAGACTGTGCCAGGCTGCCCGACAAGTGCTGTGACCAGTCCAACGCAAACCCCAAGAGCCACCCCGACAAGCCCCACGATCAGAGCGATCAAAAGCGAGCGGCCAAAATACGCAAACATCCTGTCGCCATGAAATTCCGGCAAAGCCGCCCCCGGCTGCTCCACCAGCAATACATAACGATGCCATCCGACGGCGATCCAAAGGCCAGAGATAGAACTGAACAACAGTGTCGCAACGAAAGCGCCCCAAGGAAAGCCGCCGACGTCAATCTGCGCCTGAAGTGCCGCTTGCCCCGCAAACACGTTGAATCCAACGATAATCGCCACCGCGATCTGCGCCAGATACAGCACCGCCGAGATCCGCAACGCAGCCCCCAGATTACCAAATACCTGCCGTGCCGAATGCGTGAATAATTGCCAGCCCTTCATGATGCCCCTCTAAGTGTTCTTTCTTTGCGGCACGCTAACCGGATCACGCCCTTGTGGGAACCCCGGTTTCCCATTATCCCCC
>JANMDM010000320.1:0-2009 GCA_031376305.1 Pseudomonadota bacterium
GTCTTTGTGGAATTTCTGGCGGTATTCGATGGCGACGCGGGCCGCGTGCACAACCGCCTCTGGGTCATCGCCGTTGACGTGGAAAATCGGCGCTTCGACCATCAGCGCGATGTCGGTGGGGTAGGGGGAGGAGCGGCTGAACGAGGGTGCGGTGGTAAAGCCGATCTGGTTGTTGACGATGATGTGGATGGTCCCACCAGTGCGGTGGCCCACCAGCCCCGAGAGGCCGAAACATTCGGCGACCACGCCCTGACCGGCAAAGGCCGCATCGCCGTGCAGCAGGATCGGCAGCACCTGACTGCGGGTGGTATCGCCGAGTTGCGCCTGTTTGGCGCGGACCTTGCCCAAGACCACCGGGTTCACCGCCTCAAGATGGCTGGGGTTGGCGGTCAGCCCCAGATGCACGGTATTGCCGTCAAAGCTGCGGTCGCTTGATGCCCCAAGGTGATATTTCACATCGCCCGAGCCATCGACGTCTTCGGGTTTGAAGCTGCCGCCCTGAAATTCGTTAAAAATCGCCCGGTAAGGCTTCATCAGCACATTGGCCAGCACCGACAGGCGGCCGCGGTGTGGCATGCCGACGACCACATCCTTGACCCCCAGACTGCCGCCGCGCTTGACGATCTGTTCCATCGCCGGGATCAGCGCCTCGGCCCCGTCCAGACCAAAGCGCTTGGTGCCCATGTATTTGACATGCAGGAACTTCTCGAAGCCCTCGGCCTCGACCAGCTTGTTGAGGATCGCCTTGCGGCCCTCGCGGGTAAAGGTGATTTCCTTGCCGTAGCCTTCGATGCGTTCCTTCAGCCAGCCGGCCTGTTCGGGGTCGGAGATATGCATGTATTGCAGCGCGAAAGTGCCGCAATAGGTGCGTTTCACGATGTCGAGGATCTCGCGCATCGAGGCGTGGTCAAGCCCCAGCACCTTGTCGATGAAGATCGGGCGGTCCATGTCGGCGTCGGTGAAGCCGTAGGATTTGGGGTCAAGTTCCGGGTGCAGCTTTTCGTCGCGCATGCCCAAGGGGTCGAGGTCGGCGACCAGATGGCCGCGGATCCGGTAGGCGCGGATGATCATCAGGGCGCGAAGGCTGTCCAAGACCGCGCGCTTGACCTGGTCTTCGCTGACCTGCACGCCGGTTTCCGTGGCCTTGGCGCGGATCTTGTCGCCCGCGGCTTTCGTCTCGACCGGCCATTCGCCGGTCAGTGCCGAGGTCAGCTCGTCGGTGGGTTGCAGCGGCCAGTCGGCCCGGCCCCACGACGCCCCCTGCGCTTCCAGGCGCACATCGCGTTCAGTGTCGCCGAGCGAGCGGAAGAACGCGGCCCAGGTCGCATCGACCGCCGCCGGGTCGTTGGCGAAGCGGGCGTAGAGCTGTTCCACGTAATCGGCATTCGCGCCTTGCAGGAAGGAGGAGGCGTGGAATTGGTCGTTGGGGGATTGTTCGGTCATGGGGTTACCTCAAGGGGGTTGAGACCGTAGCGGTTAGGGCCGGGTTGCGACGGGCGTGCGAGCCGCCGAAGAAGCAGCACCGCCGGAGCCAAAGCAGCGATAGCGACCGGGATTCCCGTTAGAAATGAAAGATGTACGCTGACCGAAGGTCCGCCGGAATATGCGGATATGACCGCAGCCGGTCCGGCGGTGATTAAAAGCATTGCCAACAATACTCCCACAAAAATTCCAATAGGCGCAAGCAGCCACCAACCGGAGATCCCGGTGTCATGGAGGCGCCGCCAGCCGACCGAAAGCAACGGGACAAAACACCCAACAATAACTATGTCGTCGAACCGCCCGCCATTGTAGGAGGTTCCTTTGGTCGCAACGACCGTTTCTGTCCCGTCAGCTTGCGTGACAAGCGTCTGCCCTACGAACGCCTCTGGGCCGTTGATCACGGTGTTGGCGATCACAGTAACGACGAGAGTGATCAGAATGAATAGGATAAACTTCCAGTATTCCGAACGGGTTGCGCGTCCGGAAAACTGAAAGTACTTGCGAAATGCGCTTCGGGTGGCCTCGGA
>JANMDM010000344.1:0-3444 GCA_031376305.1 Pseudomonadota bacterium
CGAGCGCCAGCGTTCAGCGATGCGGTTGCGCTCCAAAACGAGGTGAGGCACACCGTTATTGCTCAGATGCTCGCTCATGGCCACGCCGGCCTGACCCGCGCCGACAACGAGTGTCTCAACTTTTTCAACTGACATCTTTCGGTCCTTTTTTCGCAGTCCAGACGCGGTTGCGGCGGGGTCGACCCGGGGCGAGCGCCTTTTGCAACAAACTGGGCTACCCACGGGTTTGTTGAAAGTATTTGTTCGCTCAGCACTGGTTAGCTGACAGCTAAGCCTGCATCGGTTGCTTTGCCGGACGGCGCTAAAGACAGATAGGCGAACACCGACCCGGAGGTTTCCTTAGTGCCTGTCCGACACTGACAGAAGCGTCGGACAGGCACTAACCTTTTGATTTTACGCGTGCCTGTCGACAAAACCGGTATCCACTTTTGTCTGACACGCCTTAGCGCGCCAGGCTTTGCACAAGGCGGGCAAGCATCGCATCGCAACGGCCCAGCTCGGCAATGTCCAGAAACTCATCGGGCTGATGGCCCTGCGCCATCGACCCCGGCCCGCAGACCACTGTCGGTATGCCGATCGCGGCAAAATACCCCGCCTCGGTGCCATAGGCGACTTTCGTCAGTCGCGGCGCCTCAAGCAGGGCTGCGACTTTGGCCACCACAGGCGCATCGGGCGGGGTGTCCAGTCCGGGATAGGCGTTTACCTCGGTCATCTCAATCGCCGCAGCCGGACCCGCCGCGGTAATAATGGCCGCCGTGGCCGTCACGATGCGTGCAAGGATCTGCGCCGCGGGCTCGGTCGCAAGGTGGCGGATCTCAAAATCCAGCGCGGCCATGTCCGGCACGATGTTGAGCGCCACACCGCCCGACAGCTTGCCCGCATGAACCGTGGCCGAGGGGATATCATAGGCCGCGTCCTGCGCCCCGTTGACCAGCAAATGCGCCTGTTCGGCCCGCAAAACCCCGATAAGATCCGCCGCCAGATGCAAGGCGTTCACAAAACGCGGAGCCATCGCCGAATGCCCCGCCACCCCCCGGCAGGTTGCGCGGTAAGCCGCCTTGCCCTTGTGACCGGTGGCGATCTGCATGTTGGTTGGTTCGCCGACGATGCAGTAGTCTGGCTGCCCCAGCAGCGGCACCAATTGGTCGATCATGGCGCGGATGCCAAGACAGCCCAGTTCCTCGTCGTAGGACACCGCCAGCAGCAAGGGCGCGGCCAGATCGGTTCTGGATGCCAATCCCGCCGCGCCAAGTGCCGAGGCCAAAAAACCCTTCATATCTGTGGTGCCGCGCCCATAAAAGCGCCCGTCGCGTTCCGTCATCTGGAAGGGATCCTGCGTCCAGTTTTGCCCGGTCACAGGCACCACATCGCAATGCGCCGACAGCATCACGCCGCCGTCGCCCGCAGGCCCAATCCGGGCGAAAAGTCCGGCCTTTTGCCCGCTAGCGTCAGGAATGAGGTGGCAGGTAAAGCCCAAGGAACGCAGATAGTCCGCAATCCATCGGACGATTGCCAGATTGCTTTTGGTGCTGACCGAGTCAAAAGCGATCAGCCGCGCCAGTATGTCAGCCGCGCTTTGCATCGGCACTCACTCCGGTTTGAGCCATGATACTCTTTGCGCAAAGGTCAGGTCGATGCCCTTATTCAGGCCGTCGGCCCCGCAGCCTTCCGCCCCGGCATGTGGGGGGAAGGCTCGGGGCATTGTTATTGCAAAAGTTCCGTCCAGACCTTGGTCACCAGATCCTGTGCCGCAGGCGAGCAGGTGCGCGAAAACTCGACCTTCACCGTCGGGAACAGTTCCGGCGCGTTTTCTGCCGTGTATTTCGCCGTGGCCATATCCAGCGCCACCGGCGACGAATGGCCGTAATAGTTATACTGCACAGTGGCGTTTTCCGGCGTGCTGATGAAATTGATGAAGGCTTTGGCATTGTCGATATTGGCCGCACCTTTCGGGACTGCCAAACTGTCCAGCCAGCCGACCAACCCCTCTTTCGGCATAGCATATTCGATATGCGCGCCATCGTTTGCCCGGGTTTTCATTGAATTGCCGTCCCACCAGAAATGCGCGCCGACTTCACCGCCGCCGATGCGGTTTTCGATATTGTCGGATGTATAGGCAACGACATTCGGCTTTTGCGCCATCAGCAGGTCCAGCACCTTTTTCATCTCGGCCGGGTCTTCTGAACAAAACGGCACGCCCAGAAACAACTCTGCCGCACCGACGACTTCATCAGGGTAAGACAGGCTGGCGAGTTTGCCCTCAAGCCCTGGGGCCGGGGTGAAGAACACCGACCAGCTGTCGACCGGACCTTGATAGACATCGCGGTTCACGGTGAAACCAGCGGTGCCGTAAGCCAGCGGGATCGAATAATCGTTGGTCGGATCCCACCACTGGCCCCGCCATTTTTCATCCACCATCCCGAAGGCCGGCAAGCTTTGCGCGTCGATATCTTCCAGCAGGCCCTGATCCACCATGATTTTCAGAAAGTGCTGCGACGGTTCCACAAGATCATAACCGCTGGCCCCGGCCTGCAACTTGGTCAGCAGGTCTTCGTTCGAGCTGTAGCCATCCATGTTGATTTTGGTGCCGGTTTCAGCCTCGAATTTTGCAATCAGTTCGGGGGCGATGGAATCGGACCAGACGTAAAGGTTCAGCACCCCATCGGCCCGGGCAACTCCGGTCAGGGCCAATAGGGCGGTCGTGGTTAGAAATGCGGTTTTCAGGGACATATCAGCTCTCCGGTTTGGCGGGTTTCAGGGTAAATTCGACGAAGCAGATCGGAAGGTCATCGCCAGCGCCAGTGTCGCGATTCCCAGCGAGGCCACGATGATCAAGGTGGAAATGGCATTCAGTTCCGGTGTGGTGCCTTGTTTGATCAGGCCGAAAATATAGACCGGCAGCGTGGTGGACCCCCCCGATGCCAGCATGTTCGAGGTGATGAAATCATCCATCGAGATTACAAAGGCCAGCATGGCGCCGGCGAAGACGCCGGGCAGGATCAGGGGCAGTGTCACCCGGCGAAAAGTTACCCAAGGCGAGGCGTAAAGATCCTGCGCCGCCTCCTCAAAATCAGGCTCCATGCCTTGCAGACGCGCACGGATCGGCAAGAAGGCGAAGGGAATGCAAAAGGCGGAATGGGCGATGGTCAGTTTCACCAGCCCATTGGTTATTCCCAATTGCGAAAACAGGATCAGCACGGCCACCGCCAGCACGATTTCGGGCAGCAGCAACGGCAGGTTGACGACGGTTTCGGACACCTGCCGATAGCGCACCTGCTTGCCACGGATCAGGACCAGCGCCGCCATCAAGGCCACGGTGGTGGCCACCGCTGTGGCCACACTTGCCACCAAAAGCGATACCTGCAGCGCATCCAGCAGGTTGCGGTTGGCCAGCGCCGACCCGTACCATTTCAGCGAAAACCCGGTCCAAACCGAGGCGAGCCG
>JANMDM010000348.1:0-10479 GCA_031376305.1 Pseudomonadota bacterium
CATCACGTCGGGCAGACGGTGTTTCTGGTGGTGGCGGAAAGTCATCTGGCGGCGCGCAAGGCGGCACGACTGGGGAAGGTTGCCTATAAGGAATTACCAGCACTTTTGACCATTGATCAGGCCCTTGCCGCCAACAGCCGCTTTGAGTCCGGTCCGGTGATCTGGACCAAGGGCGATGCGGCGGCGGCGATTGCGGCCGCGCCGCGCGTCATCGAAGGCAGCTTTGAGATGGGCGGGCAGGAACATTTCTACCTTGAGGGTCAGGCGGCGCTGGCCTTGCCACAGGAAGGCGGGATGACGGTGCATTCCTCGACCCAGCATCCGACCGAGATACAGCATAAGGTGGCCGAAGGGCTGGGCCTGCCGATGAGCGCGGTGCGGGTGGAAATCCGGCGGATGGGCGGCGGTTTTGGCGGCAAGGAAAGTCAGGGCAATGCGCTGGCGGTGGCCTGTGCGGTGGCGGCACGCGCCACCGGGCGGGCGTGCAAGATGCGCTATGACCGTGATGACGACATGATCGTCACCGGCAAGCGCCATGATTTTCGCATCGGCTACCGGGCCGGGGTTGATGCCAAGGGGCGAATACTGGGGCTGGAATTCCTGCAACTGGCGCGTTGCGGCTGGGCGCAGGATCTGAGCCTGCCGGTGGCTGACCGGGCGATGCTGCATGCCGACAATGCCTATCATCTGCAAAACATCCGCATTGAAAGCCACCGGCTGAAGACCAATACCCAGTCGGCGACGGCGTTTCGCGGCTTTGGCGGGCCGCAGGGCATGCTGGGCATCGAGCGGGTGATGGATCATGTCGCCCATGCCTTGGGGCGCGATGCGACCGAAGTGCGGCGGGTGAATTTCTATGCCGATGCGCCGGTGGCGGGTTCGGATGCCTCCGGCGGGGATATTTCGACGAAGATGAAGGGGGTGCAGACGACGCCCTATCACATGCCGGTTGAGGATTTTATTCTGAACGGGCTGGTGGCGCGGCTGGAGGCTTTGAGCGATTTCGCGACGCGCAAGGCGGCGGTGGCGGAATGGAACCGGGGCAATGCGGTCTTGAAGCGCGGCATCGCACTGACGCCGGTGAAGTTCGGGATTTCCTTCACGCTGACCCATCTAAATCAGGCCGGGGCATTGGTCCATGTCTATCAGGATGGCTCGATCCACCTGAATCATGGCGGCACCGAAATGGGTCAGGGGCTGAACCGCAAGGTGGCGCAGGTGGCGGCGGCCGGGTTTGGCGTCAGCGCCGATCAGGTGGCGATCACCGCCACCGATACCGGCAAAGTGCCCAATACTTCGGCCACGGCGGCATCTTCCGGGTCGGACCTGAACGGCATGGCGGCGAAGGCGGCTTGCGATACCATTCGGGCACGGATGGCCGAGTTTCTGGCACGCGAGCATCAGGCGGAGCCATCGACGGTACGGTTCGAAGGCGGGCGGGTGCTGGTGGCGGGGGCGGATATGTCTTTCGCCGAAGCGGCGGCGCGCTGTTATCAGGGGCGGGTCAGCCTGTCGTCCACCGGATTTTATGCGACGCCGAAGCTGTCGTGGGACCGCAAGGCCGGCCGTGGGCGGGCGTTTTACTACTTTGCCTACGGGGCGTCGGTGACCGAAGTGGTGATTGATACACTGACCGGCGAGAACCGGATTTTGCGGGCAGATATCTTGCATGATGCCGGGGAAAGTCTGAATCCGGCTCTGGATATTGGTCAGGTTGAGGGGGGCTATGTGCAGGGCGCCGGATGGCTGACCACCGAGGAATTGGTGTGGGACGACAAGGGGCGGCTGCGCACCCATGCGCCTTCGACCTACAAGATCCCGGCCTGTTCGGACCGGCCGAGGATTTTCAACGTGGCGCTTTGGGACGGCAAAAACCACGAGGAGACGATTTACCGTTCAAAAGCTGTGGGCGAGCCGCCGCTGATGCATGGGATATCGGCGTTTTTGGCGCTGTCGGATGCCTGTGCGGCTTGCGGGCCGCAGTATCCCGATCTGGATGCCCCGGCGACCGCCGAGCGGATATTGGCGGCGGTGGCGCGGGCGCGGGGGACGGGCGCATGAGCTTTGATCTGGCGCAAATGTCGCGGCTGACGGCGGCGCATGGCCCGGTGGTGCGGGTTGTGGTGGCCGAGATCGCCGGATCGGCACCGCGCGAGGTTGGCGCGGCGATGGTGGTCTGGGGTGACGGCCAAACCGGGGGGCAGGACGGCACCATCGGCGGCGGGGCTTTGGAATATGCGGCGGTGGCGCGGGCGCGGGCGATGCTGGCCACGGGTCAGGCGGCGCGGCTGGACCGGATGCCGCTGGGGCCATCGCTGGGGCAATGTTGTGGCGGGGCGGTGACGCTTTTGTCAGAGCTTTGGACTGCGGCGGCGGCAGAGGCCGTGGATGGCCCGGTCGTGGCGCGACCCTTGCCCGGTAAGGCCGCCGCGATGCCGTTGGCGGTTCACCGGATTGTGGCGCGGGCGCGGGGCCAAGGGCTTCCGGGGGCGGCGCGCGGTGTTCAAGGCTGGTTTATCGAGCCGGTGACGCGGCCTGAGCGCGAGATATGGATATGGGGCGCGGGCCATGTCGGGCGGGCGTTGGTATGCGTCTTGCAGCCTTTGCCGGGTTTGCGCATCACCTGGGTAGATGTTGCGCCGGACCGGTTTCCGGTTGTGCCCGGGGGGGTCGTGCAGAGAATTGCGGAAAACCCCGCCGTACTGGTGGCCGAAGCGCCGCCGGGGGCCGAGCATCTGGTGCTGACCTTTAGCCATGCGCTGGACCTTGAGCTGTGTCACCAGCTTTTGGGCCAAGGGTTTGGCGCGCTTGGTCTGATCGGTTCGGCAACCAAATGGGCGCGCTTCCGGTCGCGGCTAAGGGCCCTGGGGCATGAGAGCGCGGCCATAGCCCGCATCACCTGCCCGATTGGCGATCCGGGTTTGGGCAAGCATCCGCAGGCGATTGCCGTCGGTGTAGCCGCAGAATTGCTGAAGGGGCGCGGCGTTAAAACCGTTTTGGATAACAGCGCGGGTCAGCAAACGACCCAAGGGGAGCGCGCGGGATGACAAGAGACACATTGCTGACGGTTGAGGGGATTTCCAAATCCTATCCGGGGGTCAAGGCCAATGAAAACGTGACGTTTTCGATTGGCGTCGGCGAGGTTCACGCGCTTTTGGGCGAAAACGGCGCGGGAAAATCGACGCTGGTCAAGATGATCTACGGGCTGATCCGCCCCGACGAAGGGCGGATGACCCTGCGCGGTCAAGCCTATCAGCCGCTGAAACCGCGCGAGGCGCGGGCGGCGGGCGTGGCCATGGTGTTCCAGCATTTCAGCCTGTTTGACGCGCTGAACGTGGCGGAAAATGTGGCTTTGGGCATGGGCAACCCGCCCCCCCAGCGCGCGCTGGCGGCAAAAATCCGCGAAGTGAGCCAAGGGTATGGTCTGCCTTTGGACCCCGAGCGGCTGGTCGGCGATCTTTCGGCAGGCGAGCGGCAGCGGGTCGAGATCGTGCGCTGTCTGTTGCAGGATCCAAAGCTGCTGATCATGGATGAACCCACCTCGGTTCTGACCCCGCAAGAGGTGAACATCCTGTTTGCGACGTTGCGGCAATTGGCGGCCGAGGGCACCTCGATCCTCTATATCAGCCACAAGCTGGAAGAGATTCGCAGCCTTTGTGACGAAGCAACGATCCTGCGGCGCGGCAAGGTGGTGGCCACTTGCACGCCGCGCGAAAAAACCGCGCGCGAACTTGCCGAAGCGATGGTGGGCGCAACCTTGACGCCGCCGGAGCGGGCGGGCAGCGCACTGGGGGCTGTCGCGCTTGAGGTCAAAGGCTTGACCGTAGCTTCGGCCAATCCCTTCGGCACCAGTCTGAAGGACATTTCCTTTGCGGTGCGCAAGGGTGAGGTGTTGGGAATTGGCGGCGTGGCGGGCAACGGCCAGGACGAGCTGTTGCTGGCGCTGTCGGGCGAAATGCGGGCGGCGGCGGATGCGGTCAGGATTGACGGTGTGGGTGTGGGCCAGCTTGGCCCCAATGACCGGCGCCGCGCCGGGTTGTGCACCGCGCCCGAGGAACGGTTGGGCCATGCGGCGGCCCCCGACATGAGTCTGGTGGAAAACGCGCTTTTGTCGGGCGCTGTTCGCAAAGCTCTGGTCAGGAACGGTTTTGTTGACTGGACGGCAACGCGCGACTGGACGGCGGAGATCATCGCCAAATTTGATGTGCGCACACCGGGCACAGGCACGGCGGCGCGGGCGCTGTCGGGCGGGAACCTGCAAAAATTCGTGCTGGGGCGCGAGATCATGCAAAACCCAAGTGTCATCATCGTCAACCAGCCGACCTGGGGGGTTGATGCCGCGGCCGCGGCCTTTATCCGGCAAGCGTTGCTGGATCTGGCGACCGCGGGGGCGGCGGTGGTGGTGATCAGTCAGGATATCGACGAAATCCTTGAAGTCGCCGACCGCTTTGCGGCACTGAACGAAGGTCGCCTGTCACCGCCACGCCCGACCAAGGGGCTGACGGTGGATGAAATCGGACTGATGCTGGGCGGCGCGCACGGCATGCATGAAGCGGAAGGGCTCCACCATGCTGAGGCTTGAGAAACGCCCGACCCCATCGCAGGCCTGGGCCTGGGGCACGCCATTTCTGGCGGTAGCGCTGACCATGGTCGCCGGTGGCGCGATGTTCGCGATGCTGGGCAAGAACCCCATCGAGGTGATCCGCACGATTTTCTGGGATCCGCTGTTTGGGGAATTTGCCTGGTATCTGCGCGGCCAGCTTCTGGTCAAGGCCGGGCCACTGGTTCTGATCGCGATCGGCCTCTCGTTGGGCTTTCGGGCCGGTATCTGGAATATCGGCGCCGAAGGTCAGTACATCATGGGCGCGATTGTTGGCGCAGCTGTGGGTCTGGCGGCCTACCCCACCGAAAGCCGCTGGATATTTCCGGCGATGATCATGGGCGGAGCCTTTGGCGGCTGGGTCTGGGGGATGATACCGGCGATCCTGAAGACCAGGTTCAACACCAACGAAATCCTGGTGTCGCTGATGCTGGTCTATGTGGCGCAGACCATCCTTGCCATGGCCTCGACCAGTTTTCTGCGCAATCCGGAAGGCTCGGGCTTCCCCGGCAGCCGCAATTTCAACAGCTATCCGGCGGCCTCGAACCCTGAGCTGATTGCCGGCACCGGGATGCACTGGGGCGTGGTGGCGGCCCTTGTCACGGTGATCTGGGCTTACATCCTGTTGCAACGCCACTTGCTTGGTTTTCAGATCAAGCTGGCCGGTCAGGCGCCGCGCGCCGCACGGTTTCACGGGGTGAACCCCAACCGTCTGGTAATGCTGTGCATGGGTATCTCTGGCGCGCTGGCCGGGCTTGCAGGACTGTTTGAGGTGACTGGTCCTGCCGGGCAAATCTCCATCGACTTCAACGTCGGCTACGGCTTTACCGCGATCATCGTCGCATTCCTCGGCCGCCTGAACCCGGTGGGCATCTTGCTGGCGGGTTTGCTGATGGCCTTGACCTATATCGGCGGCGAGATGGCCTCGACCAACCTTGGGCTGCCGTCGGCGGCGATTCAGGCCTTTCAGGGAATGCTGCTGTTCTTCCTGTTGGCCGTCGATGTCATGTCGAACTACCGCATCCGGCTTTTCACCATGGGGGCAAAATAATGGACTTCGGATCAATCAACCCTGCCGTCCTGATTGCGTCGCTGATGGTGGCCTCGGTGCCGATCATGCTGGCCGCCCTTGGCGAGCTGGTCGTTGAAAAGGCGGGCGTGCTGAACCTTGGCGTCGAAGGCATGATGATCATGGGCGCGATTTGCGGCTTCATCACCGCCGTTGGTACCGGTAGCCCGGTCATGGGCTTTGTCGGCGGGGCGGCGGGCGGCGCGGCCTTAAGTCTGATCTTTGCCTTTCTCACGCAGATTCTTCTGGCCAATCAGGTGGCGACCGGGCTGGCGCTGACCATGTTCGGGCTTGGCCTGTCGTCGCTTATGGGTCAGGGCTACAACGGCATCAAACCGCCATCGACCGGCAAAGTGCCCTTTGGCCCGCTGACCGATATTCCGGTTCTGGGCCGGATCCTGTTCAGCCATGACTGGGTTGTCTATGGCTCGATCGTGATCGTCGCGGCAGTCTGGTATGTGCTGAAATTCACCCGCGCCGGACTGGTGCTGCGGGCCGTGGGCGAAAACCATGATGCGGCTCATGCCTTGGGCTACAAGGTGCAGCGTATCCGCTTGCTGGCCATTGTCTTTGGCGGCGCGATGGCGGGGTTGGGTGGCGCCTATGTCAGTCTGGTGCGGGTGCCGCAGTGGGTCGACGGCATCACCGCAGGCGCGGGCTGGATCGCGCTGGCCATCGTGGTCTTTGCCAGCTGGAAACCGTGGCGGGTGCTGATCGGCGCTTATCTCTTTGGCGGGATTACGGTTCTTCAGCTGAACCTGCAGGCGGCCGGGTCGCGGATTCCGGTCGAATACTTGTCGATGTCGCCGTATCTGATAACCATTCTGGTACTGGTTATCATGTCCTCTGGCAAAGGCCGCGCAAGCTTGAATGCCCCGGCGGCCCTCGGCCAGAATTTCCACGCCGCGCGCTGAAACCACTCAGCCGAGACCAATATCAATCGGGGCCGCAACGGCCCCACCAACGGGAGAGACCACCAATGTTAAGAAGAACCCTTCTGACCACCGCCGCCCTGGCCGTAGGCCTTGCCGTCAGTGGTGGCGCCATGGCGCAGGACAAAGTGAAGGCCTGCTGGGTTTATGTTGGCCCGGTCGGCGATGGCGGCTGGACCTTCCAGCATGATCAGGGCCGTCTGGCTGTGATCGAGGCGTTTGGTGACAAGGTCGACGCCAGCACCTTTCAGGAAAACGTCCCCGAAGGCGCGGATGCCGAGCGGGTGCTGACCCAGATGGCGCTTGGTGGCTGCAACATCATCTTCACCACCTCGTTCGGATATATGGATGCAACCAACGCCGTTGCCGCCAAATTCCCGGACGTGAAGTTTGAACATGCCACCGGCTACAAGCGCGACACGCCGAACGTCTCGACCTACAACGCGCGTTTCTATGAAGGCCGCGCGGTCATGGGGACGATTGCGGGCCGCATGACCAAGTCGAACAAGATCGGCTATATCGGCTCCTTCCCGATCCCGGAAGTGATCCAGGGCATCAACTCGTCTTATATCCACGCCAAGAAAGTGAACCCCGATGTCACCATGTCGGTGGTCTGGGCCTACACCTGGTTCGATCCGGCCAAGGAAGCCGATGCAGCCAAGGCATTGATCGAACAGGGCGTCGACGTGATCTTGCAGCACACCGATTCGACAGCACCCCTGGCCGAAGCCGCCAAGACCCCCGGCACCATCGGTTTCGGTCAGGCCTCCGACATGGCGGAATACAAGCCCAGCCCGCGCGTTTCGGCGATTATCGACAACTGGGGGCCCTACTACACCCGCCGCGTTCAGGCACTGTTGGACGGCACCTATGAGCAGGCCGACACCTGGGATGGCATCGGACCGGGCGAAGTGAAAATCGGCGACATCACCGAGGCGGTTCCCGCCGAGGTGAAGGCCGAAGCCGAAGCGCTTGCCGCCTCGATTGCCGACGGATCTTACCATCCGTTCACCGGCCCGCTGAACAAGCAAGACGGATCGGCATGGCTGGCTGATGGCGAAAAAGCCGATGACGGCACGCTGGCCGGCATGAACTTCTACGTCGAAGGCATCGCGGGCGACATCCCGCAGTAAAAGCCTGCGGAAAGAATGAATCGAAAGGCCCCGCTTTTTGCGGGGCCTTTTCAATTGGATCAGGACAGTGAAACCCGTGCCGCGCTCAGGTTTCGCGCGCGACATCCTTGTGGATGATCACATCGCATTGCGGATAGGTCTCGATGATCTTGTGCCGCAGGCCGGCGCCAATGGCATGGGCGTCCCGCAAAGGCTGATCGCCATCCAGCTCGATATGGATATTCACAAAAACCCGGCTGCCCGCCGTCCGGGTCTTAAGATCATGAAACCCCTGCAAGCCGGGCCAGTCTGTGGCGATCGCCGCAATAGCCGCCACCAGCTTTGGATCGGCGCGCCGATCCATCAGCGCATCCCACGCCCCCTTGCCAATCTTGAATGACCCGAAGGCCAGCATCAGCGCCGCCGCCAGCGCCACAACCGAATCGATCTGGCCGATCCCAAACTGGGAATGCATCCACAGCGCCGCAATCGCCCCAAGGCTGGGCAGGAGGTCCGACATGTAATGCAGCGAATCCGCCGCAACAACGCGGCTGCCGGTTGCCCGTGCCACCCGGCGTTGCCACAAGACCAGCCCCACCGTCAGCAGGATCGACACCACCATCACCACGATGCCCCGCCCTTCGGACGCAAGCACCTGCGGAGTATCCGACATCAGCCGCCTGACCGCCGCCCAGCCAATCACCACCGCCGATATCAGGATGAACACCGATTGCGCCAGCGCCGTCAGATCCTCGACCGAAGTATGGCCAAAGGCATGATCTTCATCCGCCGGCCGCGCCGCATAAAGAATCGCCATGAGGCCCGCCACAGACATCATCAGATCCAGCGCGCTATCGGCCAGCGACGCGGCCACCGACAGCGCCTGTGTCGATCCCAGCGCCCAAAGCTTGAGGCTGACCAACAGAAAGGCGACGATGACCGACGCAAGTCCGGCCGATAGGTTCATCCGTGTTCCCGGTCCCGCAGACATGTGTCACCTGTTCCTTCGATAGCCTGACCGACCCTGCGATCACCGCTGCATTGGGCCTTGGGCGCAGGCAAAGCCTGCCTACTCGCGCAGCTCCGTGGCTTCAACGCCCCACAGCCGGATCTTTTCCACCCAGCCTTCCTCGCCATCTGCGCTGATTTCACACCAATCGCGCCGACAGGCGCCCAATTTTCCGACGACCCCGGCCTCGGCAATCGCCGTTACCAGGGTTTTTTGGTCGGGGCCGAGGTGGAGTTCGGTCTTCGCCTCAGTCACCAGAACGGTACGCACGCCGGACAGGAGGCTATAGTGGATCCATCCCCCCTGCCCGTCGCTATCCTCAACCCGCCGCCATTGGTCGAATTCGGCAGTGATCCGCAGCGGCAGGTTGCGCCGGGTGAAAACCCAGTCAATACGGTGCTCAAGGCTGGGGCCCCGGCGGACATTGCCTTCCGAGGTTTTCAGCGACACGAAGCGTGGCACCGGCAAATTCGTGGCGCTGCCGGGGGTCGTGCTGCCCGCCCCAGCTTCGCCCTGCACGGCCGCATCCGCATCGGCGGTACTGCCTGTGTCCTGCGCCAAAGCCGGCGTCTGGCCCAAAACAGCCACCAGCGCCGCCAAAATCCGCAAATGCCCTGCGCGTATCATCCCAATCCTGCCTGACACCCGCCGACGAAAGATGCCCTTGGTTCCCTTACAAGCCTGCCCCGGTGTTTCGGGGCTTGTGGCGCGCGATTTTGCGCTGCACTTTGCCAGTAACGACGGACCTGCGAAAGAGAGGAACACGTGCGATGCGAACGGAACGACTGAGTGTTGTTGTCACGCGACGCCTTCCTGAAGCGGTTGAAGGCCGTATGAAAGAACTTTTCGATGTGAGCTTGCGCGATCCTGACACCAGGATGAGCCGCGAAGCCTTGGGCGAGGCGATGCGGCGTGCCGATGTGCTGGTGCCCTGCGTCACCGATCACATCGACGCGAACCTTCTGGCGCAGGCCGGTGAAAAGCTGAAACTGATCGCCAATTACGGCGCCGGGGTCGATCATATCGACGTGGCCACCGCCCGCCAGCGCGGCATTCTGGTGTCAAACACTCCCGGTGTGCTGACCGAAGATACCGCCGATATGACCTTGGCGCTGATGCTTTCGGTGATCCGCCGCATCCCCGAAGGCATGGCCGTCATGCAAGCCGGACGCTGGGAAGGCTGGGCGCCCACCGCATTCCTTGGCGGCCGTGTCGGCGGCCGCCGTCTGGGGATTCTGGGCATGGGTCGCATCGGTCAGGCCGTGGCGCGGCGCGCCCGCGCCTTTGGCCTGCAGATCCATTATCACAACCGCAAACGCCTGCGCCCCGAGGTCGAGGCCGAACATGAGGCGACCTATTGGGAAAGCCTCGATCAGATGGTGGCGCGCATGGACGTGGTGTCGGTCAACTGCCCGCACACGCCTTCGACCTTTCATCTGATGAACGCCCGACGGCTGAAGCTGATGAAACCCTCAGCGATCATCGTCAACACCTCGCGCGGCGAAGTCATTGACGAGAACGCCCTGACGCGGATGCTGCGCACCGGTGAAATTGCCGGGGCCGGCCTCGACGTCTATGAGCATGGCACCGAAATCAACCCGCGCCTGAGGGAGCTGCCCAATGTGGTGCTGCTGCCGCATATGGGGTCTGCCACTGTCGAAGGCCGCGCCGAGATGGGCGAGAAAGTCATCATCAATATCAAGACATTCGCCGATGGGCATCGGCCGCCGGATCTGGTGGTGCCGGGGATGTTGTGA
>JANMDM010000350.1:0-14514 GCA_031376305.1 Pseudomonadota bacterium
CGTTGCGGTATCAACGCCCGACGTGTTTCGCGCCCTTCAACGTCGCGCCGAATCGCCGATGCCCGCCGTCTTGCCGGAGTTTTCCTCGGCCGTGCAACTGGCGGGGTTTTTACGGACGATGCGCAATGATCTGGAGCAACCAGCGCGGCAGTTGGAACCAAGCATCGGGGCAGCGCTTTCAGCGCTCGCGGCGGATGGCGCATGCCTTCTGGCCCGGATGTCGGGATCCGGCGCCACCTGTTTTGGGCTTTATGCAGAACCGGACTCGGCGAAATCAGCGGCGCGCGGTATTGCGCGGCTTTACCCCGGTTGGTGGGTCACCGACGCCGCGATCCTAAGCTAGCGAATCCGCGCTACGACGTAATCGGCCAGATCGGACAACATGTCCTTCAGCTCATGTGCGGGCAGCGCTTGCAGCGCGCCCTTGGCCTTGGCAGCCCAGCCCAGTGCGACGGTGCGGGTAGCGTCCAGCGTGCCATAGGACTTCAAGAGCGCGATGGCAGTTTCAAGATCGCCGTCGCGCTGATCGCCTTTTTCGATCACGCGCTGCCAAAAGGCCCGATCTTCGGGTGTCGCCTTGGCCACAGCCAGGATCACCGGCAGCGTCAGCTTGCGTTCGCGGAAATCATCGCCGGTATTCTTGCCGATCACCGCACTGGAGCCACCATAATCCAGCACATCATCGACAATCTGGAAAGCGATCCCCAAGGCATCGCCGTAAGTATGCAAAGCCTGCACCTGAGCTTCGGGCGCGCCTGCGATGACGCCGCCGACTTCGGTCGCCGCCGAAAACAGCGCCGCCGTCTTGCCGCGTATGACCTGAAGGTAGATCGCTTCGTCCGTGCGCAGATCCTGCGCGGCGGTCAGTTGCAGCACCTCGCCTTCGGCAATCGTCGCCGAGGCATTGGCCAAAATGTCCAGCACCCGCAGCGAGCCGGTTTCGACCATCAACTGGAAGGACCGCGAAAACAGGTAGTCGCCGACCAGGACCGAAGATTTGTTGTCCCACAAAAGGTTCGCCGTGGGGCGCCCCCGGCGCTGGCTGCTTTCATCGACAACATCGTCATGAAGCAGCGTTGCGGTGTGGATGAATTCGACGGTTGCGGCCAAATGGATATGGAACGGGCCAGTGTAGCCGCACATCCTGGCGGCGGCCAGGGTCAACATCGGCCTGAGCCGCTTGCCACCCGCTTCGACCAGATGCGCGGTTACTTGCGGAATGCGCGGCGCATGTTCCGAGGCCATCCGATCGCGGATCAGCAGGTTGACATGGTCCATGTCGCCCGCCAGATAAGCGTTCAATCGGTCATGCGGTTTTTGCGCGGCTTCGTCCAAACTCATAGCAATTCCGTGACCTGTCCGTTGTCGTCGCATTAACGCCGTGACTTTTCCGCGATGAGCCTTAAGTCTTGGCACATGAAAGAACTTTTGCGCACCAACGACCCAACTGAAATCGCCTTTGCCACCGCCTTGCTGGATGGCGAGGGTATAGCGGTCTTTGAACTCGACGTCTATATGAGCCTCCTTGAGGGATCGCTTGGCATATTGCCGCGGCGGCTGATGGTTGCCGATCGCGATCTGTTCCTGGCGCGGGTGGTGATGCGCGACAACGGCATCGGGACTTCCCGGAATGTTTGACGATGCTGATCTGACGAATGATGGTTTTTTGGGGGGGCGCATCCGCATATTGCAGCCAAGAATCGGCTACCGGGCTGCCACCGATCCTGTACTGCTGGCCGCCGCTGTTCCGGCGCGGGCCGGCGAGGCGGTGTTGGAGCTGGGATGCGGCGCGGGCGTTGCCAGCCTGTGTCTGGCGGCGCGCGTTCCCGGTTTGCGGCTTGCAGGGGTTGAGCGACAGCCGGCTTATGCGCAGCTTGCCAGACGCAATGCCGCTGCCAACGGGGTGGCGTTCGAGGTGACCGAAGCGGATCTGGCAGCGTTGCCTGCACAGTTGCGGGCGCAGAGTTTCGATCACGTTCTGGCCAACCCGCCCTATTTCCGCACCGGTAATGGCACCGGGGCAGCCGATCAGGGGCGCGAGGCGGCCTTTCGCGAAGCGACGCCGCTGGCAGTTTGGGTCGAGGTCGCGTTGCGGCGGCTGCGGGCTGAAGGTTGGCTGACAATGATTCATCTGGCTGAGCGATTGCCCGATCTTTTGACGGCCCTGCATGCGAAAGCGGGGTCGATTGCGGTTCTGCCGATCACCGCCCGCACCGGCCGCCCCGCCAGCCGCGTGATTGTGCGGGCGCGAAAGGGCGGGCGCGGCGCCATGGTTTTGCTGTCACCGTTCGTGTTGCACGACGGTGCTGAACACCTGCAAGACGGCGACGACTACAGCGCCGCTGCGCGGGCGGTATTGCGCGACAGTGGCGCGCTTTCAGAGTTTTGTTAACCGGGCGGCAAGGATTCGCCCGTCAGCATTGTTTTGGGGCGCAGCGATCATCGTTCCGCGTGACACGACTCGGGGAATGTGATGGGATTGTGATACGGGTCCACAGCAGAGGAGTTGACGATGTCGATGAATTCCCACTTGCAGGAGCTTTACAAAAAGCACCAGCATCTGTCGCTCGCTGTCGAGAGCGAACAACGTAGCCCCGGAACCGACGATCTGCGGATCGCCGACATGAAAAAACAAAAACTTCGCATCAAGGAGGAGATCACGCGCCTGAGCCGCGTCTGATGTTCAGATCCGCCGGGCGCGGGCACTGGCATAAGCTGCCAGCGCCGCGCCTGCGGTAATCAATAGTGCTGCGGTGGCAATGCCGGACGTGGGTTCTGCAAGCCCTGCAAGGACCAGCGCCAGTGTAGACAGAAGCGGCGCCGCATAGGAAGCGACGCCCAGCAGTTGGATGTCGCCTTTCTTGACGCCGATGTCCCAAACATAGAACGCCAAGCCTACCGGCCCAAGACCAAGCGCAAGAACGCTGAGCCATCCGATTGTGCCGACGGGCCAGAGGGTGGTTTCCCAAGCCAAATGTGCCATGGCGGACATCGCGGCCGTTGCCAGGCAGAACACCGCAACCGAGGCGGTTGGAATCGTTCCCAACCGTCGCGAAAGCACGGAATACAGCGCCCAGGTCAGCGCCGCCAGGAGCGCAAGCGCAAAACCGGCCATGGCGCCTTCGGGCTGCGGGCCGCCGCTTCCCCCAATCAGCAGCGCGGTTCCGGCAAAGGATAAAAGTGCCCCAAGGATATGCAGCGGTGTCAGCCTTTCGCCCGGCAGCAGCCCGGAAAAAACCACGATCAGCAGCGGCCATAGATAGCAAATCAACCCCGCTTCGGCGGCCGGGGCCAGCCTGAGCGCGGAGAAATACAAGAAGTGGTAGCCAAACAGCCCAAGCGTTCCAAAGGCATAAACGCGCCATGGCACGCCGCGAAGCTGGCTGAGTCCACCGCTGAACAGGGTCCAGACCAATCCCACAGTGCCGCCGACGGCGAAGGTCAGTGCATTCAGCAGCAGGGGCGGCACTGGCGCCGATCCGACCGTGAACACTGCCAGCAGCGACCACAGAAGGATCGCCAGAAACCCGATAGCTGTGGCCTTGCCGGGGGACATCGTCAGCGCTCCGTCAGATGCGCTTTGATGCCCAGCCCGGTGCCGCGCTGCAAGCAAAAAAAGGCCCGCCATTGGCGGACCTTTCAGCAAAACCACGCGGCTTCAGACCAAGAGCTGGCCGCCGTTCGCAGACAACGTGGCCCCGGTGATGAAACCGGCGTCGTCGGCAACAAGGAAGACCACGCAGCGGGCGATTTCCTCGGGTTCGCCCAAACGGCCCACCGGAATCTGTGGGATGATCCGCTCGGCCAGAACTTTTTCATCAATGGCCCGCACCATTTCGGTGCCGATGTAACCGGGGCAGATCGCATTCACGGTGATGCCCGCCCGCGCCCCTTCCTGTGCCAAGGCTTTGGTAAAGCCCAGATCGCCCGACTTGGCGGCGGAATAGTTCACCTGGCCCGCCTGACCTTTCTGCCCGTTGATCGAGCTGATGTTGACCACCCGCCCGAACTTGCGATCACGCATTCCCGACCACAAGGGATGGGTCATATTAAACAAACCCGTCAGGTTGGTGTCGATGACCTCTTTCCACTGGCCGGGGGTCATCTTGTGAAACATGGCGTCGCGGGTGATGCCGGCGTTGTTGACCAGCACATCCACGGGGCCAAGGTCGGCCTGCACTTTGGCGATCCCGGCCGCGCAGGCGTCATAATCGGCAACCGACCATTTATAGGTCGGGATACCGGTTTCCTTGGTGAAGGCGGCGGCGGCGTCATCATTGCCCGCGTAATTGGCGGCGACCTTGTAGCCCGCCGCTTTCAGGGCTTTTGAAATGGCGGCGCCAATGCCGCGGGATCCGCCGGTGACCAATGCTACTCTTGCCATGTTACCTCCTTTAAGGGACTTAATTTGAAATAGTGTTAGCCAAATGGAAAACCGGACGCAACATTATTGCGCCCGGTTTATTGCAATTGCAGAATAATTTCGTAAAGGCGTTACAATTACGGCCGCTCGATACACATGGCGACGCCCATTCCGCCGCCAATGCACAGCGTTGCCAGACCCTTTTTCGCGCCGCGTCGCGCCATCTCGAACAGCAGCGTGTTCAGGATCCGCGCCCCTGATGCCCCGATCGGATGGCCAATGGCGATGGCGCCGCCATTGACGTTCACCAGGTCGGGGTTCCAGCCCATGTCTTTATTGACGGCGCAGGCCTGGGCGGCAAAAGCCTCGTTCGCTTCGACCAGATCAAGGTCGGCCGCCTTCCAGCCCGCCTTGGCCAGGGCTTTGCGGCTGGCATGGATCGGGCCAATGCCCATGATCGCCGGATCAACGCCCGCCGTGGCATATGAGGCGATGCGCGCCAGCGGCACCAATCCGCGCTTGGCGGCATCGTCCGCAGACATCAGCAGCACCGCCGCAGCCCCGTCGTTCAGGCCCGACGCATTGCCCGCCGTCACCGTGCCATCCTTGGAGAAGGCCGGACGCAGCTTGGTCATCGACTCAAGCGTTGCGCCGTGACGGATGTATTCGTCCTGATCGACGGTCACATCGCCTTTGCGGGTCTTGAGGAGGAAGGGAATGATCTCATCCGCGAACTTACCGGCCTTTTGTGCGGCCTCGGCCTTGGTCTGGCTGGCCAGGGCAAAGGCGTCCTGCATTTCGCGGCTGATCTGCCACTGGGTGGCAACGTTTTCTGCGGTGGTGCCCATGTGATAGCCGTTGAAGGCGTCCCACAACCCGTCCCTGATCATCGAATCGATAAAGCTGAGGTCGCCCATCTTTTGCCCGGCGCGCAGATGCGCGACATGGGGGGACAGCGACATGTTTTCCTGCCCGCCCGCCACGACGATGGCGGCATCCCCCAGCTGAATGTGCTGGGCTGCCAAGGCCACGGTGCGCAGGCCCGATCCACAGACCTGATTGATCGACCATGCGGAACTTTCCTGCGGGAAGCCGGCCTTGATATGGGCCTGACGGGCCGGGTTTTGGCCCTGACCCGCGGTCAGGACCTGGCCAAGAATGGTTTCGGACACCTCGGCCTTGTCGATACCGGCGCGGGCGACAACCGCCTCTAGCACGGCGGCGCCCAGATCATGGGCCGGGGTGGTGGCGAAAGATCCATTGAAGCTGCCCACGGCGGTGCGTGCGGCTGAAACGATAACGACATTGGTCATGCGGGTTCCTCTTCCTTGTGCAGATGAAACGTGCGGCACCCGTGGGGGGTGCAATATTGCCGCTCTGCAGCATGACCAAAGGTTGGCGCGCGTCAAGCGGTTCGCGCGCAGATATTGGGAACCTGCGAAACCTTCGCAGGTGGCTCAGGCACGTTTCTTGACGGCGGGCGTCTTCCAGGGGGGCGTGACCGTCGGCGCGCCGAAATAGTAGCCTTGCATGCAATCCATGCCCATCGCCGCCAAAACCGCCGCATCGCGGGCAGATTCGACTGATTCCGCCACCGCATACATGTCAAATTGCTGGGCGATCGCCAAAAGCGCCTGGGTCATGCATTGGTTGTCGGGGCTGTCGGCAATGCCGCGAATGAACTGCCCGTCGATCTTGATATAATCGAAAAGGAACTGCCGCAGATATTTGAACGAGGTCAGCCCGGCACCGAAATCGTCGAGCGCGAAGGAAATCCCCTGTTTTTGCAGGTCTTTCATAAAGACCATGACAATGTCTGGCATAACCATCGCCGAATCCTCGGAAATCTCAAGGATCAGCCGTTCCGCTGCTGTTGGGCAGGCTTTCAGCCCCCGGCGCAAGGTGCGCGTCCATTGCGGATAGGCGATGGATCGCGCCGACATGTTGATGGAAATCCGCAAGGATGCGTCCCGCGCCAGCGAATCAAGGCCCATTTCAAGCGAGAGGCAATCAATGATCCGCCCCATTTCGGTGGTTTCCACTGTGCCCATGAATTCGCGGGCCGGAATGATCCGCCCGGTTTCATCCAACACCCGGATAAAGCCTTCATAAAAGGCCGGAAGGCCGGGGTTGTTCGTTTGCACGACCGGTTGAAAGGCCAAAAGAACATCGCGGCGCTGCAAGGCGCGGTGCACCATCGACATGGTTTCCAGATCGCGCAGGGACACGGCGGCGTTCAGTGGATTTTCGTCCGCCGGTTCTACTGGATCGCGGAATCGTCTTCCGGGTCGTGGCATGGCTCGCTCCAATCGGGTGACGACAGCATCGGCGCAAGCGGCTAAGAAGCCGTAAAGACCGTCAGGCTATTCTGGCGCTGCAGGAGGGATGGGCATGATTGAGCGTTGCGGGTGGTGTGGGACTGAGCCGATCTATGTCGCGTATCACGACACCGACTGGGGCGTCCCCGAGCGCGACCCGCGCGCGCTATGGGAAAAACTGGTCCTTGATGGCTTTCAGGCGGGGCTCAGCTGGATCACCATCCTGAAGAAGCGCGCGGCTTTTCGGGCCGCATTCGAAGGCTTTCACCCTGAGGTTATCGCGACCTGGGGTGAGGCGGAGGTGGCCCGCTGTCTGGCGGATCCGGGGATCGTGCGATCCCGCGCCAAGATCGTGGCGACGATTGGCAACGCCCAGGCCTACCTTAAGATTTCACAAACCCAAGGGTTCGACGACTATCTTTGGCGCTATGTCGATGGCCGGCCGTTGCAGAACAACTTCCGGTCTATGGCCGATGTTCCGGCATGGACGCCGCTGTCCGAGCAGGTCTCAAAGGATCTTAAAAAGGCCGGGTTCCGCTTTGTCGGGCCGACCATTGTCTATGCCTTCATGCAGGCGGTGGGCATGGTGAACGATCATATCGTCACCTGCCACCGCCATGCACATTTGGCGAGGTAGACCTATTCCCTTAGGGTCCCTGCCGCCTTTGCGGCGCAGGTCGCAATATAGTCCATCAGCCCCGGCGACAGGCAATCATAGGGCGGCAGGCCGATTTCGGTCAGGCGGGCGCGAAGGCCTTTCAGTTTCTTTGGCGGCGTACCTGATTCAATGACGGACGAGACAAAGGCCGCAAATGTGGGTGGTGCCCAACCTTTGTCGTTCGAAAGCTCAGTGTGGATGAACGTCAAGCCTTGGAACGGATGACCGTCGCGCTCGACCGGGCCGTACATATGCACCCCGCAAACCTTACAGGCATGGCGATGGATCAGCGCTTTCTTGTCCACGACCTTGAGCTTGCCGGCGTTGGCGGTAACCGTCACCTTGTCCGAGGGCACCACGGCCACGACCGCGAAAGCGGCGCCTTTCGGCTTCCAGCATTTGGTGCAGCCGCAGGCATGATTGTGCGCGCTTTGACTGTCGATGCGCACAATCACCGGATCTTTCTTGCAATGACAGGTCAGCGTGCCGCCGATGAAAGACTTGCTGCCTTTGGCAATGCCTTTGTCGACTGATGGATGAATCTTAACGGCCATTCTATGTCCTCCCAGACAGACTCACGACGATCATTCGTGATGGCAAAAAGATTCGAGTCAATCAGAAGCGCTTCCAAAACCTGACCTAAGGTCGATTTTCTGTTTTGAACGCCGTTAGAAGGGCCTTTGCTTCGGCACTGTCCCAGGCCGCATCGCCAATGAGGCGCGCAACTTCGCGGCCATCGCGGTCGATGAGGACGGTGATGGGCAAGCCCAGCACACCCATGTCACGCGCAAATGTTTGATCCGGGTCGCGCAAAATTGGCAGGTGGGAAATGCCTTCGTCGGCAAACAGCTTTTTGATCGCGGCGACCGGATTGCGGCCGGTGGCCACCGTCACGACCTCGAACCCATCGCCACCCATGTCCGCCTGCAGCCGGTCGAGCGCGCCCAGTTCGGCACGGCAAGGCGCGCACCAGGTGGCCCAGAAATTCACCAGAAGAAACTTGCCCTGCCAGTCCGAAAGATGGTGTTCGCCGTCGGTTGCATCCAAAAGCAGCCCGTCCGGGGCGCTTTCAGGGGTTTGCGACAGCACCAGCTTGGCCATGTCGCCGGTCCGCAACGCGTCGATGGCGGTCAGGTCGGTTTCGGCCGTTGCAGCATTTGCACCGACGATCAGGGCCGTGTAGAGGACGAAGATACGGATCAGACGCATTTTCTCTCCGAAAGGGCCGGGCATGACCGACCAGAATAAGACAACCGCCGCCCAGACCGCGAACACCATGTGGGGTGGTCGTTTTGCCGCCGGACCGGACGCGATCATGGAGGCGATCAATGCCTCGATCTCGTTCGACCAGCGGCTTTACGCCCAGGATATCCGTGGCAGCAGGGCCCATGCGGCGATGTTGGCCGCGGCGGGTATTCTTAGCCATAAGGATGCGGAGGCCATCGGGGAAGGCCTGCTCACGGTATTGTCAGAGATCGAGGGCGGGAAGTTCGGGTTTTCGACGGCGCTGGAGGATATTCACATGAATATTGAAGCGCGGCTGAAAGAGGTCATCG
This sequence comes from Pseudomonadota bacterium, assembly GCA_031376305.1. Lineage (GTDB taxonomy): Bacteria > Pseudomonadota > Alphaproteobacteria > Rhodobacterales > Rhodobacteraceae > TMP-24. Next base: position 8,896 of record JANMDM010000350.1, read on the forward strand.
GGGAACCTGCCGGACGGCTGCATACGGCGCGCTCGCGCAACGATCAGGTGGCAACGGACTTCCGGCTCTGGGTGCGCGATCAGGCCGATGCGGTGATCGCGGCGCTGGGTGCGCTTGTGCGCGCCCTGCTTTCTCAGGCCGAGGCGGGGGCGGAGTGGGTGATGCCGGGCTTTACCCATCTGCAAACCGCGCAGCCGGTGACCTGGGGCCACCACATGCTGGCCTATGTGGAAATGCTGGCCCGCGACATCGGGCGGTTCGGCGATGCGCGGGCGCGGATGAACGAATGCCCCCTGGGGGCAGCGGCTTTGGCGGGCACGTCTTTCCCGATCAACCGGCAGATGACCGCCGAAGCCTTGGGCTTTGACCGGCCGATGGCCAATTCACTGGACGCGGTTTCCGACCGTGACTTTGCGCTGGAGTTTCTTTGTGCCGCGTCGATCTGCGCCATGCACCTGTCGCGCTTTGCCGAGGAGCTGGTGATCTGGTCTTCGGCGCAGTTCCGCTTTGTGACGCTGTCGGACCGCTTTTCAACCGGCTCGTCGATCATGCCGCAAAAGAAGAACCCCGATGCGGCAGAGTTGATCCGCGCCAAGATCGGGCGGATTCTTGGATCGACGGTGGCGCTGTTCACGGTGATGAAGGGCCTGCCCTTGGCCTATTCCAAGGATATGCAGGAAGACAAGGAACAGGTGTTCGATGCCGCCGATACGCTGATGCTGGCTTTGGCGGCGATGGAAGGCATGGTCCGCGACATGAATGCCAACCGGGCCAATCTGGAAAAGGCCGCGGCGTCGGGCTTTTCGACCGCCACCGATCTGGCCGACTGGCTGGTGCGGTCGCTTGGCCTGCCGTTCCGCGAGGCGCATCATGTGACCGGCGCTTTGGTGGCTCTGGCCGAGAAAAAGGGTTGCGATTTGCCGGATCTGACCATCGCTGAAATGCAATCGGCGCATCCTGGTATCACGCAGGAAGTCTATTCGGTGTTGGGGGTCCACAATTCTGTCGCCAGCCGCCAAAGCTATGGCGGCACGGCGCCGGATCAGGTCCGCGCGCAGGTGGCCCGCTGGAAGGGGATCTTGGGATGAGATTTGCACTGATGTTTGCGGCGCTGGCGACACTTGCGGCCTGTGGTGCCGATGGCCCGCCGAAACCTCCGGTCGATCTGCCGGGCCTGTCGATATCGGGACAGGTCAAAATCGGTGTGGTTGGCTCATAAGCGGCGCCTTCGGCGTTTCTTGGGCCGGGATAAGGGAAACAGGGGGCGAGGATGTCACCGTTGCGGATGATCTATCTGGTGCTGGCCGTGTGGGGCGCGGTCCAACCGACACGTTGGTTTCTTGTTTGGGCGGGTCAATCCGGCTGGGGCCTGCAAACCCTTCTTGACGGCTGGCACGCCAATGCCGCGACCACCGGGCTTGTCTGGGACCTGACCATCGCCGCCATTGCCCTGACAATCTGGATCCTTGCCGAAACCCGGGTCCGCCGCAACTGGGTGGCTTTGCTGGCCATCCCGGCCACTTTTTTGATCGGCGTCAGCTGTGGCCTGCCGCTTTATCTTTTCCTGCGCACAAGGGCGATTGGCTGATGGATCATTTCCTGTACCGTGATGGCATCTTGCATGCCGAAGATGTGGCGATCCCCGAGATTGCCGCACAGGTGGGCACGCCGTTTTATGTTTACTCCACCGCCACGCTTGAGCGTCACTACCGCTTGTTCGTCGAGGCGCTGTCGCCGCTGCCGCATCTGGTGTGCTTTGCGGTCAAGTCGAACGGCAATGTAGCTGTTCTTAAGACCCTCGCGCGGCTTGGGGCGGGAATGGACGTGGTGTCGGGCGGCGAATATCTGCGCGCCAAGGCGGCCGGTGTGCCGGGTGATCGCATCGTCTTTTCCGGCATCGGCAAAACCCGCGAAGAAATGCGCCTGACGCTGGAAGGGGGTATCCGCCAGTTCAATGTTGAAAGCGAACCGGAACTGCGGGCGCTGTCCGAAGTTGCAGCATCCATGGGCCTGCGGGCGCCGATCACCATTCGTGTCAACCCGGATGTGGACGCCAAGACCCATGAAAAGATTGCCACCGGCAAGAAGGAAAACAAATTCGGCATCCCGATCGCCCGCGCCCGCGCGGTTTACGCCGAAGCTGCCCGACTGCCGGGGATCGAGGTGGTGGGCATCGACGTGCATATCGGCAGCCAGCTGACCGAGTTGGAGCCGTTCGAGCAGGCCTACCGCAAGGTCGCCGATCTGACCCATGCGCTGCGCGCTGATGGTCACAATATCCGTCGTCTGGATCTGGGCGGCGGCCTTGGCATTCCTTACGAGCGTTCGAACACCGCCCCGCCTTTGCCGATCGAATATGGCGCGCTGATCAAGCGTTGTGTCGGTGATCTGGGCTGCGAGGTGGAAATTGAACCCGGCCGGCTGATTTCCGGCAATGCCGGGCTGATGGTGTCCTCGGTGATTTACCTGAAGGAAGGTGAAGGGCGCAATTTCCTTATTCTTGATGCCGCCATGAACGATCTGGTGCGCCCGTCGATGTACGACGCGCATCACGATATTGTTCCGGTCATTGAGCCCAGGCCGGGATTGGAGCCGCAGCCCTTCGATGTTGTCGGCCCGGTGTGTGAAACCGGCGACACCTTTGCCAAGGCCCGGCTGCTGCCGGCGCTGGGTGCGGGCGATCTGGTGGCCTTCCGGTCGGCGGGGGCTTATGGCGCGGTGATGGCTTCGGAATACAACACCCGGCCGCTGATCCCCGAAGTTCTGGTTGATCGGCATCAATTCGCCGTCATCCGGGCAAGGCCCACCTATGATGAGATCATAAACCGCGATACGATCCCGGCGTGGCTCTGACACGCGCTTTTGCGGCGGGGCACCGGACCGGAGCATGAACGAACCCAGACCCCTGCCTGACGCGATCCGCCGCAAACTGGTCTGGCCATCGCGTCTGACCCGGGCGGGGATGATTGCCGAACGGATCACCCGGGCCTTCTGGCCGGTCTGGACCCTGTGTTTCGCGGCGATTGCGGCGCTGGCTTTCGGCTTTCAGGACTGGGCACCGCTGGAACTGTTCTGGATGGCCTGTCTGGCCGTGCCGCTTGGGTTGTTTTGGGCAGGCTGGCGCGGTTTGCGGCGGTTTCACTGGCCGTCCGCCGCCGAGGCCCTGGCACGGCTGGATCAGACATTGCCGGGCAGACCGCTCGCCTCTCTGGGCGACAGTCAGGCATTGGGCGGTGCGGACGACGGGTCGAAAGCCGTGTGGCAGGCGCATCTGGCGCGCATGGCAGCGCGCGCCGGGCAAGCGCGGCGCGTTGCCCCGGATCTGCGGCTATCGGCCCGCGACCCCTATGCCTTGCGCTATGCGGCGCTGACGGCGGCGCTGATGGCGTTGCTGTTCGGATCGTTGTGGCGGGTGGCCGAATTTGGCAGCCCCGCTGCCGGTCAGGCTACGGCCAAAGCAACCGCAAGCTGGGAAGGCTGGGCCGAGCCGCCCGCCCATACCGGGCGCCCCAGCCTTTATCTTAACAGCCTGACGGCCAGCACTCTTGAGTTACCTGCAGGGTCGCGCATCGTTTTGCGTATTTATGGCCCAGCCGAGGCCCTGACCTTGCGGGAAACCGTGTCGGACGCTGTGGCCACCCCGCCCACAGCAACCGAAGGGCAAGCCGCGCCGACAGATCAGCGCAGCCACGACTTTATCGCCAAACACTCAGGCACCCTTGCGATTGACGGCGCGGGCGGGCGCGAATGGGCTTTGACCGTGCTGCAGGACGCAGCGCCCACGGTTGAACTATCCGGGCCGATGAAGCGGCAGGCCGATGGCACCATGTCGCAGCCGTTCAAGGCCAAGGACGACTATGCCGTGGTCAGGGGCGAGGTGCGGTTTGATCTGGACCTTGCCGCCGTTGATCGCCGCTATGGTCTGGTGGCTGCGCCCGAAGCCTATGCGCCGCTGGTGTTTGACCTGCCCATGCCGATTACCGGGGGCCGCACGGACTTTGCCGGTAACCTGGTCGAAGACGCATCCAAACATGCCTGGGCGAACCTACCGGTGAAAATGGTTCTGACCGTGACCGACGCAAGCGGGCAGACCGGTGCGACCAGGGAAACATCCGTGACACTCCCCGGCCGCCGCTTCTTTGACCCGCTGGCCGCCGCCGTTGTTGAGATGCGCCGCGATCTTTTGTGGTCGCGCAGCACTGCCGGACGGGTGTCGCAGATTTTGCGCGCCGTTACCCACCGCCCCGAAGGGTTCATCCGCAATGAGCGTGCCTATCTGATGCTGCGCGTTGCCATCCGGCGCTTGGATGCAGGGATCGCGCAGGGCGGGCTTACCCCGGACCTGCGCAATGAGCTGACGGACGCCCTTTGGGAAGCGGCATTGCTGATCGAAGATGGGGGCCTCGAGGATGCCCTGGACCGCATGCGACAGGCCCAGGAACGCCTGTCCGAGGCGATCCGCAATGGGGCAAGCCCCGAGGAAATCCAAAAGCTGATGGATGATCTGCGCACCGCGTCGGATGATTACCTGCAGATGCTGGCTGAAAAAAATCAGGAAGATCCGGCAGACCGATTTGCCAAAGATCAGCCAACCCAGAACATCACCGAAGATCAGATCCAAAGCATGATGGACGAGATTCAGAAGCTGATGGAAGAAGGCAGCATGGCCGAGGCGCAAGACCTGCTTGAGCAGCTGAACCAGCTGATGGAAAACCTTAAAGTTACCAAAGGCGAGGGGGGCGAAGGGCAACAGGGCAAGGGCGGCAAGGCGATGAAGGATCTGCGCCAGACGCTGCGCGATCAGCAAAACCTGTCGGACGACGCCTTTCGCAAGAGCCAGCAGCAAAACGGCCAAGGCGGGTCTTCCGAGGGAGCGGAGGGTCGCCCTGGCGAAGACGGGCAACCCGGTCAGCAAGGCGATGCCAAAAAAGGCGATCAGGGCCGCAGCCTTGCCGACCGGCAACAGGCGCTGCGCGAAGATCTTGGGCGCGCGCAAGGTGGGTTGCCCGATGCTCAGGGTCAAGATGCCGACACCGCCCGCCGGGCGCTGGATGATGCCGGGCGCGCCATGCAAGACGCCGAACGGGCGTTGCGCGATGGCGATATGCCCGGTGCCATTGAGCGGCAGGCAGACGCTATTGAGAAGTTGCGCGAAGGTATGCGCGGGCTGAATGAAGCGCTGGCCAAGGACCGGAATGGCCTTCCGGGGGCGGATGGGCAGGCGCAGGCGCAGTCGGGCCGCGAACTGCCGCGCGATCCTTTGGGGCGTGCCGACGGCAGCAACGGGCAGTCGACAACGGATCAGAACCTGTTGCAGGGCGAGGATGTTTACCGCCACGCCCGCGACTTGTTGGACGAGCTGCGCAAAAGATCAGCCGACCAAACCAGACCGCCGACAGAGCGGGACTATCTCAAGCGGCTTCTTGACCGATTTTAGGGGCCGGAAGCTGGCACGCCCCACCTGATTCTAAGGTTGGGAGGTGTCGCGCATCAATTCGGTCGTCGACCGCATCCGCTCGTCCATCCAAAGACGTATTCCGTCGATCCCGCCGACGTAGCGGCTTAAAGCGCTGGCGGCACCGGGAAATCTGACCGAAAGCCCGTCGGCAAAAACATAGG
>JANMDM010000370.1:0-4552 GCA_031376305.1 Pseudomonadota bacterium
GGCGTCGTGTCGAAAATCCTGAAGTAAGTTACTTTCGGTTCGAAGCAGGCCGGGCAATGAGGCCCGGTCTGCCTCTCAACCAAAGCCCCCTCGAGAGGCAAGACAATGAGTGGTCAAAACATTCGCATCCGGCTTAAGGCCTTCGATTACCGTGTGCTGGACGCCAGCACGCAGGAAATCGTCAATACGGCCAAGCGTACCGGTGCCCAGGTGCGCGGTCCGATTCCGCTGCCGAACAAGATTGAGAAATTCACCGTTCTGCGTGGCCCGCACATCGACAAGAAGTCGCGCGACCAGTGGGAAATCCGCACGCATAAGCGCCTTCTCGACATCGTCGACCCGACCCCGCAGACCGTGGACGCGCTGATGAAGCTCGACCTCGCTGCTGGCGTCGACGTCGAGATCAAAGTTTAAGGAGGGCACCAGATATGTTGCGCTCTGGCGTTATCGCAAAGAAGCTGGGCATGACCCGGCTGTTCCTTGAGAACGGCACACAGGTTCCTGTGACCGTCCTTCAACTTGACAACCTTCAGGTCGTGGCGCAGCGCACGGCCGAGCGGGACGGCTATACTGCCGTTCAGCTTGGCGCGGGCACAGCCAAGGCCAAACGCACCACGGCCGCCATGCGCGGCCACTTCGCCAAGGCGAATGTGGCCCCCAAGCGCAAGGTCGCGGAATTCCGGGTCAGCCCGGAAAACCTGATCGAGATCGGCGCCGAGATTTCGGCTGCTCACTATGCCGAAGGGCAGTTCGTGGACATCGCCGGGACTTCGAATGGCAAGGGTTTTGCCGGGGCGATGAAGCGTCACAACTTCGCCGGTCTGCGGGCGTCGCACGGTGTGTCGGTTTCGCACCGCTCGCATGGCTCCACGGGCCAGTGTCAGGACCCCGGCAAGGTGTTCAAGGGCAAGAAGATGGCCGGTCACCTTGGTGCCGTCCGTGTGACCACCCAGAACATCCAGGTTGTCCGCACCGATGCCGACCGTGGCCTGATCATGGTCAAAGGATCGGTTCCCGGCAACAAAGGCGGCTGGGTCACGATCAAGGACGCGGTGAAAAAACCGTTACCGAAGGATCTGCCGATGCCAGCTGGCCTGAAGTCCGCAGCGTCCATTGCTGTGGCGGCTGCTCCGGTCGAACCTGTTTCGGTCGATGGAGGTGAAGCATGAAACTTGATGTGATCAAGCTGGACGGCGGCCAAGCCGGTTCCATCGATCTGAATGATGCGCTGTTCGGTCTTGAGCCGCGCGCCGACATCCTACACCGCGTCGTGCGCTGGCAGCGTGCACGCACGCAGGCCGGTACGCACAAGACCAAGGGCCGGTCCGAGGTCAGCTATTCGACCAAGAAGATCTACCGCCAAAAAGGCACCGGTGGCGCACGCCACGGTGACAAGGGCGCGCCGATCTTCCGTCACGGTGGTACCTACAAAGGCCCGGTTCCGCGCAGCCACGCCCACGACCTGCCCAAAAAGTTCCGGGCATTGGGTCTGAAGCACGCGCTGTCGGCGAAAGCTGGTGCGGGCAATCTGGTGATCCTCGATACGGCCGTCATGACCGAAGCCAAAACCTCGTTCCTGGCGAAAGCCGCCAAGGAATTGGGTTGGAAGCGCGTGTTGATCATCGACGGGGCCGAGGTGAATGAGAACTTCGCCAAAGCCGCGCGCAATATCGAGGGTATCGATATTCTGCCGTCGATGGGTGCGAACGTCTATGACATCCTCAAGCGTGACATTCTGGTGATCACGAAGGCCGGTGTCGAAGCTCTGGAGGCGCGTCTGAAATGACCGTGAAACCCGAACATTACGACGTGATCGTCAAGCCGATCATCACGGAAAAAGCCACCTTGGTATCTGAAAACGGCGCCGTTGTGTTCCGTGTGAGCAAGACCGCCACGAAGCCGCAGATCAAGGAAGCCGTCGAGGCTGTCTTTGGCGTGAAGGTCAAAGCGGTCAACACGATGATCACCAAAGGCAAAGCCAAGAAGTTCCGCGGCCGTCCCGGCGAGCGGAGCGACGTCAAGAAAGCCTATGTGACCCTCGAAGAAGGGAACACTATCGACGTCTCTTCGGGGCTTTGATAGAAGGCAGCGAATCTCGCGGCCCCGGGTACCGGGGCCGCGCGACTTTTTAAGTGCAGCCCGAAAAGTGCGAAGCGGTTTTCGGGTAAGCTGCACGATGGAACGACCAAGACGGGGACCTACGGGGCCCCATAAAACCAACGGACCTGACGGTCCTAAAAACGGAAGACAGAAAGCATGGCACTTAAGTCGTATAAGCCGACGACGCCAGGCCAGCGTGGGCTGGTTCTGATCGACCGTTCGGAACTGTGGAAAGGCCGCCCGGTCAAAGCCCTTACTGAGGGTCTGACAAAAACCGGTGGCCGGAACAATACCGGACGCATTACTTCGTTCCACAAGGGCGGCGGCGCAAAGCGTCTGTACCGCATCGTGGACTTCAAACGCCGCAAGTTCGAGGTGGCGGCGACTGTCGAGCGGATCGAATACGATCCGAACCGCACCGCCTTTATCGCGCTGATCAAATACTCGGACGGCGAGCAAACCTATATCCTGGCGCCACAGCGCCTGGCGGTGGGCGATCAGGTGATCGCCGGCGCCAAGACCGACGTGAAGCCGGGCAACGCCATGCCGTTCAGCGGCATGCCGATCGGTACGATCGTGCACAACGTCGAACTGAAAGCCGGCAAGGGCGGCCAGTTGGCCCGCGCTGCAGGCACCTACGCTCAGTTCGTTGGCCGTGACGGCGGCTACGCTCAGATCCGTCTGTCTTCGGGCGAATTGCGCATGGTTCGCCAGGAATGCATGGCGACGGTAGGTGCTGTCTCGAACCCCGACAACTCGAACCAGAACTTCGGTAAAGCAGGCCGCAAGCGTCATATGGGCGTTCGCCCGACGGTGCGCGGTGTTGCCATGAACCCGATCGACCACCCGCACGGCGGTGGTGAAGGCCGCACCTCGGGTGGCCGTCATCCGGTTACGCCTTGGGGCAAGGGCACCAAGGGTACCAAGACCCGCTCGAACAAGGCGACCGATAAATACATCGTTCGCTCGCGCCACGCGAAGAAAGGGCGTTAATTCATGGCACGTTCTATTTGGAAAGGCCCCTTCGTCGACGCCTATGTGCTGAAGAAAGCAGATAAGGCGCGTGACTCGGGCAAATCGGAAGTGATCAAGATCTGGTCGCGCCGCTCCACCATCCTGCCGCAATTCGTCGGCCTCACCTTTGCCGTTTATAATGGCCGCAAGCATATCCCGGTGAACGTCACCGAGGAAATGATTGGCCAGAAGTTTGGTGAGTATTCACCGACGCGGACCTACTTCGGCCATGCCGCCGACAAGAAAGCGAAGAGGAAATAAGTCATGGGTAAGGAAAAGAATCCGCGCCGCGTGGCCGATAACGAAGCCATGGCGAAAGCCAAGATGCTTCGCACCTCGCCGCAGAAGTTGAACCTGGTCGCAACGATGATCCGCGGCAAGAAAGTTGATAAGGCCTTGGCCGATTTGATTTTCTCGAAAAAGCGGATCTCGATTGATGTGCGCAAATGCCTGCAGTCGGCGATTGCCAATGCTGAAAACAACCACGGGTTGGATGTTGATGCGCTGGTGGTTGCCGAAGCCTATGTCGGCAAGAACATCACCCTGAAGCGTGGACGTCCACGGGCACGGGGCCGGTTCGGCAAGATCATGAAACCGTTCAGCGAGCTGACCATTCTGGTCCGGCAAGCAGAAGCGACCGTTGGGGAGTCTGCATAATGGGTCAGAAGGTTAACCCCATCGGGATGCGTTTGCAGGTCAACCGCACCTGGGACAGCCGCTGGTTTGCGGAATCGAAAGACTACGGCAACCTGCTTCTTGAAGACCTCAAGATGCGCGCCTTCATTCATGAAGAATGCAAGCAGGCTGGCGTGTCGAAGGTCATCATCGAACGTCCGCACAAAAAGTGCCGCGTCACGGTGCATACCGCGCGTCCGGGCGTCATCATCGGCAAAAAAGGCGCCGATATCGAGACGCTGCGCAAAAAGCTGGCGAACTTCACCAAGTCGGAACTGCACCTCAACATCGTTGAAGTGCGCAAACCCGAACTGGATGCCATGCTGGTGGCCGAGTCGATCACGCAGCAGCTTGAGCGTCGGGTGTCATTCCGTCGCGCCATGAAGCGTGCGGTCCAAAACGCCATGCGCATGGGTGCCCTAGGCATCCGGGTCAACGTCGGCGGCCGTCTTGGCGGCGCCGAAATCGCCCGGACCGAATGGTACCGCGAAGGCCGTGTGCCGCTGCACACTTTGCGCGCCGATATCGACTATGCTCTGGCGGAAGCCACCACGCCCTACGGGATCATCGGCTGCAAAGTCTGGATCTTTAAGGGCGAGATCATGGAGCATGACCCGCAGGCCCATGACCGCCGCGCCGCCGAAGCCCAGGACGGCCCCGCGCCGCGTGGGCCACGCCGCGACGCTCGGTAAGGAGTAGAAAACATGCTGCAACCGAAACGGACCAAGTTCCGCAAACAGCACAAGGGCCGGATTCATGGCGA
>JANMDM010000074.1:0-8783 GCA_031376305.1 Pseudomonadota bacterium
CCAAAGACGGCGGCCCCGGCGCGGGCAGTATGGGCCGTATAGCTCGGTTCATTGCGACGGCCGCGGTGCGGCGGAGGGGCCAGATAGGGGGCATCAGTTTCCAGCAAGATCCGGTCAAGGGGGGCTGACGCAAAGATATCGCGCAGATCCTGGCTTTTGGGAAAGGCGGTGATGCCGGACATCGACAGGTAAAAGCCCAGCTCCAACGCGGCGCGGGCCAGCCCGGCGCCGGAAGAAAAGCAATGCATCACACAAGAATAGGCGCCTGCGCGGTATTCCTCGGTCAGGATGCGGGCCATATCGTCATCGGCTGCGCGGGCATGGATGATCAGCGGCAGACCGGTTTGCCGCGCCGCCGCGATATGGATGCGCAGACTGGTCTGCTGCACCAGCCTGCTGTCGGCGGTGTAGTGATAATCCAGACCAGACTCGCCGACGCCCACAAATTTCGGGTGCCGCGCCAATGCCACCAGTGCGTCAACCGTCGCCATCGGTTCTTCGGCGGCAGACATCGGATGGGTCCCGGCGGCGTAGAATACCCCCTCATGCGCCTCGGCGATGGCGCGCACCTGCGGTTCGTTCTTCAGCCGGGTACAGATTGTCACCATGCGCCGGACGCCTGCCGCGTGGGCACGGGCGATGATGTCGGGCAGTTCCCCGGCAAAGTCGGCAAAATCCAGATGGCAGTGGCTGTCGGTCAGATTGGGTATATCGGTCATGGCCTTGCTCATCGCTGGCCAAGCTGGCCCGCCGTCTGGTCGATCCTGAGGATCATATCAAGCAGAAGCGCGCTTGGGTCAAGGTTCACCGCCTTGCCCTGACGGGCGCGCGCCCCAAGACTTTGCTGCATGTCCGCCCAAGTGCGGGCGGATCTGGCATCGGGACACAGGCGCGCGAACAAAGCCGCTTCGCCGGGTGCCGCCTCAAGGCCCTCGGTGCCAAAAATTCCCGCCCGCGCCAGTCGCGCCAAAAACAGATCAAGCAGTGTCAGGATCAGATCAAACCGCCCGTCGCTGCCCCGCCCGACCGAGTCCGCCAGGCGCAACGCCGCAGTCCGGTCCAGGCGCGGCAGGGTCGAAAACAGATGGGTGATGGCGCCATAGGTGGCAAGCCCGTCCAGATTTACCAACCGGATCGCTTCGCCCGCTGAGCCACCCGCAAGAACCCCCAAGGCGGCAGGGTCGGCGGTTTCGGATCCGGCGGCATGCAGCGCGCGGGCCAGATCCTCGGGGCCAAGGGGGGCCAGCCGCAGTTCGCGGCAGCGCGAGCGGATGGTCGCAAGCAGGCCCGAGGGCTGATGGCTGATCAGCAAAAGCGTCGCCCCGGCGGGTGGTTCCTCCAACAGCTTCAACAGGGCGTTAGCGGCGGCGGTGTTCATCTCGTCGGCCGCATCAACGATCACCACCCGCCGCCCGCCATCGGCAGCCGACAGTTGCAGGAACGACCTGAGCCTGCGCACTTCGTCGACCCGGATATCGGCCGACAGGCGGTCGCCCTTGTCATTTGGCCCCCGGCGCAGCAAGAACAGGCCGGGTTCTGCCCCGGAATGGAGTCTTCGCGCCACCGGATGATCGGCGGGAATGTCCAGCGTGGTTGGGGCGGCGGCGGCGTCGCCGAACATATCGGGGGCCGATTGATCCGCAGCCGGTGTTGCCAGCAAGAACCGCGCGATCCGCCAGGCCAAGGTGGCCTTGCCGACGCCGCGCGGTCCGCTCAGCAGCCAGCCGTGATGCAAGCGCCCGGTGGTGAACGCCTCAAGAAATCCGGCTTCGGCGGCGTGTTGGCCGAACAGGGTGCCCGTGTCGCGCGGATGGGGCGCGCCCTCGACCCGGTCGGGTTCGGGGAGCGTGTCATCGCTCATAGGGCGGCGCGGGCGATGGCGATGATATCGGCGGCCACCAATTCGGGCGCACGGGCCCCGTTGATGACCCGGCAACGCGGCGCGAATTCAGCGGCCAGCGCCAAAAACCCCGCCCGCATCTGCCGTTGCAGGTCAAGGCCCATATCCTCGAAGCGTTCTTCGTGGCCTTTGCGGCCCTTGGCGCGGGCAAGACCCAGTTCAGGTTCCATGTCAATGACGAAGGTAAGATCCGGCTCGCGCCCGATCATCATCGTGTGCAGGCGGTCGATTAGAGTGCGCCTACCGCCAACGGCATCAAGGTCTGGCTCTGCATCAAAATCTTTGATGCTGTCGAAGGTATCCCTCAGTGTACCCTGATATACGCGGGTCGAATCCGCGAACCGGTCGGAAATGACGATCTTTCCTGCAGCCAGCGCCGGGTTAATCGTCCGTTCCAGATGATCGCGGCGGGCGGCGGTGAACAGCAGAATTTCGGTTTCTGCCGACCAGCGGTCGGGGTCGCCCTCCAACACCAGACGGCGGATTTCTTCGGCACCGGGGCTGCCGCCGGGTTCGCGCGTCAGCACAGCATCGCGCCCATCGGCCCGCAGGGCTTCGGCCAAAAGCCTGGCTTGCGTCGATTTCCCTGATCCGTCGATGCCCTCAAAGGTGATGAACATCGCGTGGATCAGCTGCCGATTTCGGCAAGGACAGTGGCAGACAGGATCCCGAAAGCGGTCTTGACGCGCTTGCCAAAGCCGCCTTTGGCGACATCCGTCGCGGCAACAAGTGGCACGGTGACCGGCGCGTGGCCCGGAATGTCGATGATCATATCCGCCAGCTTGGTGCCTGCGGTAATTGGCGCGCTGATCGGGCCTATAAACTTTACTTCCGACTTCAGCTTGTCTTGTGCCAGTGACGGCAACAACAGCGTCAGATCCTTTTCAACCACCAGCCCGACAGTCTCGGCACTGCCCATCCAGACCGGGGCATCAAGGATCTTGGTGCCCTTGATTGCTACAGTTTTTTGGATGAACTCGCGAAAGGCCCAGTTGATGATCCGCTCCGCTTCCTCTGAGCGCTCCTTCTCGTCGGCCAGGCCCGAAACGACCACAACGATCCGCCGCCCATCCTGAACGGCCGACCCGACCAAACCGTAACCAGCTTCTTCGGTGTGGCCGGTTTTCAGCCCGTCCGCGCCGATGCCCAGCTTCAAGAGCGGGTTGCGATTGAAGCGGTTGTCGGGCGAGCGCCCATCGTAGGGAAACTCGGTCAGCGCGAAGTTGGGGTAGTATTCGGGAAACTCGGTGATCAGGCGCACGGCCAGAATACCCAGATCATACATGCTCATCCGCTGCTCCGGATCGGGCCAGCCAGAGGCATTGACAAAATGCGAGTCCATCATCCCCAGCGCCTTGGCACGCTCATTCATCTTCAGCGCAAACTCGGCTTCGGTTCCGGACAAACCTTCCGCCACCACCACACAGGCGTCATTGCCTGACAATACGACAATGCCCTTGATCAGATCCTCGACCTTTGGCCGGTCGGTCTCGTTCAGGAACATCGTCGAGCCTTTCATCGACTTGGCATAGGACGACACCGCAAATTCTTCGTCCAGCGTCACCCGCCCGTCGCGTAAAGCTTCGAACAGCATGTTCACAGTCATCAGCTTTGACATCGACGCCGGAGGCAGCGGCTCATGCGCCTGTTTCTCAAGAAGCACGGTGCCGGTGGTCAGGTCATAGACCCATGCGGCGCGGGCGCGCGTTTCAAAGGCATCGGCGTGGTAAGCCCAAAACAGGCTGGCCAAGCCGATCACCACGGAGTGGAAAAATTGACGCGACGCTGATGTCATGATCTGCACGGTCCCTTGCCCTATTTCGAAACCGGATAGGCGTCGGGATAGCCCAGCCCTTTGACCTTGGCGGCAAAGGCATCACGCTCGGCAGCCGTTGCGGCCGGTCCGACGATGACTCGCCAGAAAGTCTTGCCCTGGCTGGTGTCAGCTTTGACGGCCGCCGCCATCCCCGCCTTTTCCATTTGCGCTGCCGCTTTTTTCGCATTGGCCTCAACGCTGAAAATGCCGATCTGCACATAGCTGCGCGACAAGGCTCCCGCAGCGGCTGATGCGGCAGTTTCAGGCACAAGCGGCGCAACCCCTGCCTTGGGCTTCTTGCCGGTCGTCTTGTCCGCAGCCGCCGTCACGGCAACCGGGTCCAGCGCCGTGGTTTCAATGGCTTTGGTTTTGTCGCCTTTCTTCGGCTTTTTGCCGGGTGTCTCGGCGGCGGTCGCAACGGCAGCCACCTCAGCGGCAGCGACGACGGGTGCCGCAGGGGCCTCGATCCGCCGCAAGGCAACAACATTGATCGCGGCGGGCTGGCCCGCCAGCATCCCAAGTGCCTCAGCGGCGTCGGACGACAGTTGCAGACTGGGGCCGGGGTTGTCGATTTCACGGCGGAACAGCGCACCAATCACGGATTTGCCGTTGGCAGCATTGCGGATGATGACCCGCTCGGGGTCTTTTACCGAGGTATGTGCCACCCAGACCCCACCCAGTGACGGTCGCCCGTCCCAGAGGCCCTGGTCAGAAAGCTTGAAGGTTTCGGGCGATTCAACGTCGCGGTCACCGCCGCCGATCACTTCGATCAGGGGCGCTGGCCCTGAGGCGGCAGAGGCGCTGGCGCCCGCTGCGTCTGCGCTTTCCATCACCGGTTCGGCCAAGTCACCTTTTTTCTTGAGAAAGCCAAAAGGCTGGCCCGTCTGGCACGCCGTCAAAGCCAAAAGAGCCCCAAGAGCCACACTCAGCCGCCCGATCCCATTCCCCGTCATTTCCGCCCCTTTCCGCGCGCACTGCCGGCGCGTTAGTCCTGCCGGGGAAAAACCGAAATCGGCCGCGAAAACCCTTCGCCACCGTCCCGATCGCCCGCTCGATATGCCGCGCTTTGCCGCGCTTGGGCATTAGTTTACCGCACAGACGCCGACAAGAAAAGGCATCCGGGCAAAGACGGCAGATTTCAGCGCGAGGCGGCTTTCAGAATCGGAACAAAGCCAGTAAGTCGCAGGCGTCGGAGGAGTGGCAGAGCGGTTTAATGCACCGGTCTTGAAAACCGACGTGGGTGAAAGTCCACCGTGGGTTCAAATCCCACCTCCTCCGCCAGCGACCAGTTTCAACCTCTCCGGCGCTGTAGCGATTTTTCACTCAAATTATTGTTTTTATGTAATTTACTCTTGGCTGTTGTTCCTGCCCGTTGCATCCAGCCGCAGACGAGTGCATCATTTATGTGGGGTATGAGGATGGGGGAAGGCTTTTCGCCTCAGGCGTGTTGAGCGCGTGGGCGGCCTGCGACTGTTCGCCGAACGGGCGGTAGGAGGAGGTCTCGGTCCGCAGCCCCGCCGCGCTCGTCACCGCCCGCACCGCGCCGAGGCCGTCGTGGTGGAGCATGGTATTTTCCGTCGTCACTGCGCCCGAGACGAGCTTCCGCACGACGCGGATCTCGGGCTTGGGGTAAAGGGTCATCACCTCGCCCGCGCCGGTGCCCTATCAGGCGATGCAGCTGAATGGCGGCATTCACTGTTCGACCTACGCCCTTGATCCGCGACCCGGTCCTTTAACGGTCCTGCAAAGCTGTCAGTGGCTTTCGCGGGCCACGGCACTGCCCCGGCAGCCCACCAGAAAGTCCAGGTCGGCCCCGGTATCGGCGCCCTGGACATGATCATGGAACAGTTGCGCATAGCCGCCATTCGGCCGGGTGACGGGGCTTGTCCATGCTGCCAGACGGCGGGCAAGTTCGTCCTCGGGTATCTCCAGATGCAGGCCCCGTCCGGCCACGTCCAGCGTGATCATGTCGCCCGACTGCACCACCGCCAGCGGCCCGCCGCGCGCCGCTTCGGGCGCGACATGCAAGACCACGGTGCCGTAAGCGGTGCCCGACATGCGCGCGTCCGAGATGCGCACCATGTCGGTAATGCCCTTGCGCAAGACCTTGGGCGGCAGGCCCATATTGCCGACTTCGGCCATGCCGGGATAGCCGCGCGGGCCACAGTTCTTCAGCACCATCACGCAGCTTTCATCAATATCAAGGTCTTCGTCCCCGATCCGGGCTTTGTAATCATCAATATCTTCGAACACCACCGCCCGGCCGCGATGCTGCATCAGATGCGGGCTGGCGGCAGACGGCTTCAGCACCGCCCCGCTCGGCGCAAGATTGCCGCGCAGCACCGCGATGCCGCCCTGTTGGGTCAGCGCCCGCTCAACCGGGCGGATGACATCCTCGTTCCAGTTGCGCACATCCTTGACCTCATCCCAGATCGCGCCGCCTGAAACCGTCAGCGCGTCTTTATGCAGCTTGCCTGCATCCCCCAGCATCTTGATCACCACCGGCAGCCCGCCTGCATAGAAGAACTCTTCCATCAGATATTCGCCCGAGGGCATCAGGTTGACAATGGTCGGCACATCACGCCCGCAGCGGTCCCAATCATCCAGAGTCACATCAACCCCGACGCGCCCGGCCATCGCCAAAAGATGCACGACCGCATTGGTCGACCCGCCAATGGCGCCATTGGTGCGGATCGCATTTTCAAACGCGTCCTTGGTCAGGATGTCCGAGGGCTTCAGATCGTCTTTCACCATCTGCACGATGCGCCGCCCGGTCAGATGTGCCATGACCCGACGGCGCGAATCCACCGCCGGAATTGCCGCGTTGCCCGACAGCGCCATGCCCAGAGATTCCGCCATGCTGGCCATGGTGCTGGCGGTGCCCATGGTGTTGCAGGCCCCGGCACTACGGCTCATCGAGGCTTCCGCCTCGACAAACTCGGCGCTGGTCATCTCACCGGCTTTCACCGCTTCGGAAAACTTCCACAGATGGGTGCCCGACCCGACCCGCTCGCCGCGGAAATAGCCGTTCAACATCGGTCCGCCCGACACCAGAATCGCCGGAATATCAACCGAAGCCGCCCCCATGATCAGCGCCGGTGTGGTCTTGTCGCAGCCCGCAAGCAGCACGACGCCGTCAATCGGCTGGCCACGCAGCGCCTCCTCCACATCCATTGCGCAAAGATTGCGAAACATCATCGCCGTCGGGCGAAACGCCGATTCCGACGGGCTGAGCACCGGGAACTCCATCGGCAGGCCGCCCGCTTCATAGATCCCGTGCGCCACCCGTTCGGCCAGATCCCGCAGATGGGCGTTGCACGGTGTCAGCTGGCTCCAGGTATTGCAAATGCCAATCACCGGGCGGCCGTCGAACAGGTCGGCTGGCAGGCCCTGATTTTTCATCCAGCTGCGATGGTAGATGGCATCCTTGGTGGTGCCGCCGAACCATTCCTGGGAGCGCAGTTTGCGGGGCCATGGCGCAGGGGTGAAACTCATTTCGGGGCCTTTCCAAACGCTGCTATTCCGGGGAACCCCCATTGCCTACCGCAATTGGGCCGGTAAGCGGAAGTGCAAATTCTGCTGCAATGGCCGCATTTAGGGGCGCGCGCGGTCAGCTTCCGCCTGGCCGATGATCCAGGTGCGAAACACATGCGCATCCGGATGCGCGATCCCGCCATCTGGCGAGATCAGATGAAACGCTTCGCGAATTGGCACCGCGATCTGAAAAGGCCGCACCAGCTTGCCTGATGCAATGTCTTTGCCAGCCATTGACGTGCGCCCCAACGCAATGCCACCGCCGACGGCGGCCACCTCAAATGCCATCAAAGACGTATCAAATTGCACACCCGATCCCGGTGCCACCCCGCGCGCGCCTGCGGCCGTCAGCCAGGTCGCCCACCCCTCTTGATAGCCCAACACATGCAAAAGCCGATAATTGGCCAGATCATCCGGGTGTTTCAACTGGCGGGCAACATCGGGCGCGCAGAGCGGCTCCAGTTGTTCCCAGCTAAGCTGGTCGGCGCGAAATCCTGGCCAGTGGCCAGTCCCATAACGGATATCAAGATCAAAGCACTCACCATCAAACTCCTCGTTCCACACCGAGGAGACGATGCGGATCGGAACGTTCGGATGGGCGGCCAGGAACGCGGGTAAGCGCGACGCCATCCAGTTGACTGAAAAAGCCACAGGAGCCCGCACCGTCAGCATTTCGGTGCGACGGTTGCCAAACACCTCCTCGGTACCGGCAGCCAGACGCTCAAAGGCGTCTTGCACCTTGGGCAAATAGGCAGCCCCCACTTTGGTCAGGATCAAGCTGCGGGGTTTGCGTTCGAACATCCGTTCGCGCAATGCGTGTTCCAGCAGTTTGACCTGCTTGGATATGGCAGCCTGGGTCAAGTTCAGGTCTTCAGCCGCGCGGGTAAAACTGAGATGCCGCGCCGCTGCCTCGAAGGCACGCAACCAGGAAAGGGGTGGCAGGCGTTGGGTCAAGGCACCAGTCTCCGTATCGGTCATGGGTCTGTTTTAGGAATACCACGGTTTGTCTTGCTGGGGCGGCGCTTTCCGACAGGCGCCAGAACATATCGTATTGTTGGGCTCAGGGGCTGTTTTAGTCATTTGTGCGTTGTGGCTGACCGGCCGATTGTGCTGCCGCAAACCCCAAGTTACAGGAGAAAAGCTTGTTTGGAATAACACCTTCGGCGCGCCTGCGCCCCTCGCCCTATTTCGATGCGACGCTGGCGGAAGGGGTTTGCGCCTTCACCACATATAACCACATGCTGATGCCGACGAGCTACGGCAAACCAGAGGAAGAGTATTGGCGCATCATCAACGGCGTCAGCCAGTGGGATGTGGCGGTAGAGCGGCAGGTACAGCTTTGCGGTCCTGATGCCGGACGTCTGGCCCAAATTCTTGCACCCCGCGATCTGTCAAAATGTCAGGTTGGGCAGGGCAAGTATGTGCCGCTGTGCAATCACGACGGCGTACTGATCAACGATCCGATTTTGCTTAAGCTCGCGGATGATCTGTATTGGCTGTCGATTGCCGACAGCAATATCTGGTTCTGGGCCA
>JANMDM010000078.1:0-7664 GCA_031376305.1 Pseudomonadota bacterium
GGCACAGAGCTTGACGCCGCCAGCCTTGCCACGGCCACCGGCATGAACCTGGGCCTTGACGATCCAGCGGTTGCCGCCCAGCTCGCGCGCCCGGTAGGCGGCCTGCTCGGGACTATAGGCCAGCGCGCCATCGGGCACCGCGACGCCAAATTTCTTCAGTATTTCCTTGGCCTGATACTCATGGATATCCATGTGCCGGTCCTCCCCTTATGTCCGTTATTCGGCAGCCATTGCGGTTTGGTAATAGTGGTCCAGCTGATGCCGGATCTTTGCCAAATCGACGTTTGCCCCTATGTCATTCATCGCACCCGCAAAGCGCATCACAATTTCGGTGATGGCCGGTTGTGAGAGCTGGTTCAGAATGCCCACACGCACCTGTACCGGCTCTGACAGCGTCGGCCAGATGCCGAAGCCTTTGGCGCGGCAGTTCTGCACCAGCTCTTTTTCGCGGCCGGCAAGGGTTGCGGGCAGGTTCAGAACCACCAGGCTGGTCATGTTCGAAGTGACCTGACAGCCCATGGCGGTGACAGCCTCGCGCAGCGCCTTCTCATGGTGGGCATAATCGCAGGCTTTTTGCGCCCGGCCATGCTGCAGCGTGATGCGCAGCGCCTCGTGAAAGGCGGCGACCGCATAGCCCGAATGGGTGCGGTGATAGCTGCCTGCGGCAACATCCTTGCCGTCGACAATGCCCCAATGGCGCGCCTCAAGGATTGGATTGTGCACATAGGAATGGCAGCCGTTTTCCCGAACCTCGGCGATATAGCGATCACTGAAGCTGACCGGCGCATAGGTCAGCGGCAGGCACAGAACGCCCTTCTGTGGACACGATGCCCAGCCGATAATGCCCGGATAATCGTCAATGGCGAAATCTGCGATCCCCAGCGAAGACACCGCATCCACCAGCCCCAGCGCGCCATGCTTCAGGCAGGCCTCAGAAAAGGCCCGGATGTCATTGGTTCTGCCCGACCCGGTTTCCCAATGGGCCATGAAGGCCCATTTCGGTTTCTTTTCGGCCAGCGCCGCGTCAATGGTCGCGGCCGTCACCGACTCGCCATGCGGAGTGGTGATGACCGTCACGCTGGCTGGTTTCGGATCCATCGCGTTTGCCTTAAGCTCGTCACGGGTTGACGCCTTCATGCGGATCGTCAGCGCGTCGATGCCGCTGAAAGTGCCGTTCACAAAGGCCACGACCGCATCGCCCGGCAAAATTGCACTCAGCATGCAATCAAGCCCGCTGAAGCCGGTGCCCCCAACGCCGTAGGTGTAGGTGTTTTTTGTGCCCCAGACGCTCCGCAGCATATGTTTGCA
Organism: Pseudomonadota bacterium; assembly: GCA_031376305.1. Taxonomy (GTDB): domain Bacteria; phylum Pseudomonadota; class Alphaproteobacteria; order Rhodobacterales; family Rhodobacteraceae; genus TMP-24. The sequence continues at coordinate 1,309 of JANMDM010000078.1, forward strand.
CTCGATCATGCCACGTAACACGTCAGCCTGCATGTGATCTGCCAGACCGGCATTGGCAAAGCTGGCCAACACCCGCGGGTCGGTATTCCCAGGCCCAGGGCCGGCCGCGAGGGTTTCGGGAATTTCAAGCGACGGGAAGATAGCTTGGCTGATCATGGTCAGGTCCTGTCGTTTTAGGCCGCGGCCTTGAAAGATTATTGCGTATAGAAATCTGCATTGGACAAACACCGCAACCTGCCTTACTCCTGCTTTTGGGTAACTATATGGGTTGGTAACAACCTACCCATATAGGTTAGAATACCGATGTATACCGAATTTTTACCTACATAAATGGGTAGGTATAGAGGGAAAATTCAGGAAATGCAGCGACATAACGCTATCGCAATATCGCTCGCCGATGCCAATCCGTTGGTTTTGTCGGCCATGTCGGAAATTTTCGACCGTGATCCGCGATTCTCGCTGGTTGCTACTTCCGCGACCGCGGAAGGTTTCCTTGGTGCCGTGATGCGGGTGCCGGTGCAGGTGGCCGTTATCGATTGGAACCTCCCGGCTTTAGGGGGCCAAAAGCTGATTGAGGTGCTGCGCGAACAGGCCGACGCCCCTCGCATTGTCGTTTACGGCGATGACGGGCGTGGCGATCTGGCGCGGCTGGCGATGCTGGCGGGGGCCGCAGGGTTCGTGGCCCGCAATACGCCGGTTGAAAAGCTGCTGGACACCTGTCTGGCGGTGGCCGGCGGGCAGATGGTGTTTCCCTTCCTTGATGTGCGCGCCCTGCAGACCGATCCGATCCTGCAACTGACCAAGCGCGAACGCGCCCTTTTGGAATCGCTGTCCAAGGGGTTGACCAACCGCGAACTGGCCCGTGATTTTGCAATATCCGACAATACGGTGAAGTTTCATCTGTCGAATTTATTTGAGAAACTCAGCGTCAAAAACCGCGCCCAGGCGATTGCATTTTACTACTCGTCACGGTTGCCTTCGGAAGCAGCGGAAAGACGATGAACGGGGCGGCAAGGAAGTGTCTTCGGTGGTAAATTTCACGCAATAAAATTACTTGACAGGGCGAAATTCTTGCGGCTTTCAATGGCGCCCATTATCGCCCTGCAACTGCATGAGGACATCACCATGAGCTTTCACGTCATTACCCAGGCGCCGGCGCGCCTCAATCGCTCTGAATTGGCCGTGCCCGGAAGCGCCCCGCAAATGTTTGAAAAAGCGGCACAATCCGACGCTGACGTGATCTTCCTTGACCTTGAGGATGCGGTTGCCCCAGACGACAAGGCGCAGGCCCGCAAGAACATCATCAAAGCCCTGAATGAGATCGACTGGGGCAAGAAAACCATGTCGGTTCGAATCAACGGACTTGATACGCACTACATGTACCGCGACGTGGTGGACGTGGTGGAACAGGCGGGCGAGCGTCTGGATCTGATCATGGTTCCCAAGGTCGGGACCGCCGCCGATGTCTATGCGGTCGATATGATGGTCACCCAAATCGAGGATGCAAAGGGCTATAAAAAGCGCATCGGTTTTGAGCATATCATCGAAACCGCGCTGGGGATGCAAAACGTCAGCGCGATCGCGGCGGCATCGAAGCGCAACGAAAGCCTGCATTTCGGCGTCGCAGATTATGCCGCCTCGACCCGTGCCCGCACCACGATCATCGGCGGTGTGAACCCCGATTATTCGGTACTGACCGACAAGCTCGCCGACGGCTCGCGCGAGGTGCATTGGGGCGATATGTGGCACTACGCGCTGGCGCGAATGGTGGTCGCCGCCCGTGCCAATGGATTGCGTCCGGTCGACGGCCCGTTTGGCGATTTCTCCGACCCCGATGGCTACCGGGCGGCGGCGAAACGCGCCGCAGTTCTGGGCTGCGAAGGCAAATGGGCGATCCACCCCAGCCAGATCGCCATGGCCAATGGGGTGATGAGCCCGTCCGAGGCCGAAGTCACCCGCGCCAAACGGATCATCGACGCTATGGCGGTGGCTGCCGCCGAAGGCAAAGGGGCAGTGTCGCTGGACGGTCGCCTGATCGACTACGCCTCGATCCGCCAGGCTGAAGTTCTGGTGGAAAAAGCCCGTCAGATCGCGCAAAACTAACCCCATGACCAATCTGCGCGACACCGCCTTAGGGCTTTTTCAGGCGGCACTTGCGGCCGCTGATCCGGCTCAGGCACTTGGGCGCGCGGTCGCGCAAAATCCCTTGCCTCGCCCCGGTCCGGGCGGGAAATATCTGCTTGTCTCGGTCGGCAAGGCCGCCGTGGCCATGGCCGAAGCTGCCCTGAAGCTGCTGGCGGATGCTCCGGTCCGGGCCCTTGTCGTGACCAATTACGAGAATGCCCGCGATGTGGCCGGCGCGCGGGTCATGGCCTCGGGCCATCCGGTCCCTGACGAGAATGGCCGTTTGGCTGGCGCTGCGGTGGCGGACCTGCTGAGCGGGGCGGCGGCGCAGGACCGGGTTATTGCGCTGATCTCTGGCGGGGGGTCGGCGCTGTTGCCCGCCCCTGCCCGCGGATTGACGCTGAACGACAAGGCCGGAGTCAATCGCCTGCTGCTGGCCAACGGGTATGAGATCACCGAAATCAACCTGATCCGCCAGCAACTCTCAATGCTCAAGGGCGGCGGGATGCTGCGGCTGGCGGCCCCGGCCCCGGTCACCGCCTTTATCTTGTCGGACGTGATCGGCGACGATCTGCGGGTCATCGCCTCGGGCCCGACAGTGGCGCCGATCGGCAGCCGCGCCGATGCCCGGCTGCTGCTGGAGGGTCGCGGCGTCTGGGCCGGGCTTCCGCCCGCAGTTCGCACCCATCTGACGGCGCCAGAGACGGCTCAAGGCCCCCTGCCATTGGCGCAAAACATCCTCATAGGCAGTAACAGGAAAAGCCTGGAAGCTATTGCTTTGGCTTGCAAAAAAATGATTCCCGAAATTGTCTCCGATCACCTTGTCGGAGACGTCGGACAAGCCTGCGAGACCATCCTGGCCGCTGCGAGTGCCGTGCCAAACGACCGGTCGGCCTGCCTGATCTTCGGCGGCGAGACGACCGTCTACTTGCATGGCACCGGCCTTGGCGGACGCAATCAGGAATTGGCGCTGCGGATGGCACTGGCGGGCCCGGCGGCGCTGGACGGGCGCGATTGGGTATTTCTGTCAGGCGGCACCGATGGCCGAGATGGTCCGACAGAGGCGGCGGGCGGGATTGTTGACGCTCAAACCGCAGGTCGCATACGCGCAACGGGTGCGGACCCGGAGGCGCTTTTGGCCAATAATGACAGCAACGCCGCGCTGGCCGCTGCAGGCGATCTGCTGATCACTGGCGCCACCGGCACCAATGTGGCGGACGTGCAGATCCTGATCCTTGGCCCCGTCCCCCTGTAGGATCCGTCAGTAACCCGGCACTTTCAGGGTTGATGCGGAATTCATCGATTCCAGCCGCTCCAGATTGATGATCGTCGACAACATCAACCGATCTTGTGACCAGTCGGCGGGGCGCTGGATGGACAGTGCCGCCAAAAAGGTCAGCCCGACAAGTGGTGCCAACAGGAACCGTGCCAGACGGCGGGGGTTACGCTCAGTCCGGCCTTCAATCAGCGACAGCATGCGGTGGCGCAACACCTGTGCCGACCGCTGTCCAAAGAGGTGGCTTTCGGCCTGTACCAGGGCCACCACCGGCACATCCAACGCAAAAAGACGCTTTCGTTTCAGGCTGTTGTGACAGACCCGCAGCAGGCACTGGCAATAGGTGGCCACGTCATAGCCTTTACGGTCCAACACCTGCCGATCACAACTCAGCTCGCGCAGCTCTGCGACCCGGCGTTTCCATATGTAGAAGGCCGGGTTCCAGAAGAAGAACGGCCGCACCAGTTCCAGCGCGATTTCCCAATCGACATCGCGCTGACGCAGATGCTGCAATTCATGCCCAAGGGCGATGCGCATATCATCGGGTTCGGCCAACATCGACGAGGGCAACACCACGATCCGGCGCCGCAGGCTGCGGGTCGAGAACGGCACCGTGGTGCGGTCTGACAGGCGCAGGTCCAGCCGCCCGGAACGCCGCCACACGAAACTGTCGTCGATAATGCGGCGCAGCTTGAACATGCTGGCCACTAGCCGCAGCACAAAGAAGCCAAAGCCAAACGCCAGCGCCCCGCCAAGCCACAGCGCACTGCCGCCCAAGCTATTGCCCGTGCCCAGCTGCCGACGGGCGCCAAGCAGGGTTTCCAGATTTCGAGGGTTCATCTCGAAACGGCCCTGAAGATATTGGGACACGACGAAATCAGCCAGGTTCAGAGGGTTGGATTGCAGCATCCCGCTTTGTCGGGCGACCAGCATCAGGCCGGTGACAATAAGCGGCGAAAGGATAATCGTCAGAAACACCAGCCGCAGGGTCCTGAGTTGGGCGGTATAGGCGTAACCAAGACCACATTTGCGCAAGGTCGTGCTGGTTATGGCCCACAAGACGCAGGCAAAGGCGAGAAGGATATTTATATCAAGATAGGCATCGACAAATGCGCCAAGGTCAGGGGCGCTAAGGTCAAGGGCGCTAACCGTTGTCATTCCCGAATCTCCTATCCAGAAGCGCCCGGATCTCGTCCAGCGCCTCTTGTGACAAGTTGTTGTCGTCAACAAGCCGCGCCACAAGTGACACCGGCGTATTGTCAAAGAGCTTTTCTGATAGGTTTCTAAGCGAGCGTGACTGATAGGAATCCTTGGTCAATGCTGGCGTGTAGCTGAATGTCTTGCCCTGTTTCGTGCTGGTCACGAATTGTTTTTGTTCGAGAATTCTTAGGATTGTGGCACCAGACGTATAGGCCAGCGGTCGATCCAGAGGCAGTGCATCAAGGACTTCGCGCACTGTGCCCTCGCCCAGCTCCCAGAGCTTGGACATGAACTCCAGCTCGACCTCGGTGAGCATTTCGTTTTTCTTCTTTAGGCGCATTCCTGAGGCCGATCCTGGTACTGACACATGTGTTCGGGTGATCTTAGCAGCTTGCCGCTTTTTGGCATAGGGCAAGGAAAGTCAGATCTTCCTGAAGCAGAAGATTCCCCAAAGGATTGACAGCACAAGCGGCCCCCAAAGCGGCATGCCAATCAGCGCCAACCAGGCAAGGAAAATATAGCTGGTGCCCAGAAGGGCGATGAAAAGCCGGTCGCCACGCGTGGTGACAAGGCCCAGCACGCCTTGGCGTTCATCGCCGCCGGGGTGGCGGATTTCCAGCACCGTCAACACCAGCATCGCCGAAAAGATGCCGATAAAAACCAGCGCTGTGGGCCAGGTCCAGGCCATCCATGAAAGCATCACACCGTCCCCTTATACCCGACCGAGGGCAAAGCCCTTGGCGATGTAGTTGCGCACGAACCAGATCACCACCGCACCGGGGATGATCGTCAGCGTTCCGGCGGCGGCCAAAAGGCCAAGCTCGTATCCGGCACTGGAAGCGGTCTTGGTCATCGCCGCCGCAATCGGTTTGGCGGCTACAGCCGTCAGGGTCTTGGCCAGTAAAAGTTCCACCCAGGAGAACATGAAACAGAAGAACGCCGCGACCCCGACGCCGGCTTTGATGGTTGGCAAGAAGACGGTCACGAAGAACCGCGGAAAGGAATAGCCATCGACAAAGGCGGTCTCGTCCAGTTCTTTGGGGACGCCGCCCATAAACCCTTCCAAGATCCACACAGCCAGCGGAACATTGAACAGGCAATGTGCCAATGCCACCGCCAGGTAAGTGTCGAACAGCCCGACCGCTTGGTAAAGCTGGAAGAACGGCAGCGCAAAGACGGCGGCAGGGGCCATGCGGTTGGTCAGCAGCCAGAAGAACAATTGCTTGTCGCCCAAGAAGCGGTAGCGAGAAAAGGCATAGGCGGCCGGAAGGGCGACGGTTACGGAAATAACCGTATTTATAGTCACATAGGCGATCGAGTTGATGTATCCCCAATACCAGGTCGGATCGGTAAAAATCGTTCGGTAGCTTTCCAACGTCCATGTCTGCGGGAAAAGCGAGAAGCCGCCCAAAATCTCTTGCGTGGTCTTAAAGCTCATCGCCACCAACCAATAGATCGGCAACATCAGAAACAGGATGTAGAGGACTGGGATAATTGATCTTTTACGCATGCCGATCCCCTATTTCACATCATTGCGGGTCATGAGTGTGTAGAAAAGCCAGGACACCAGCAGGGTGATGGCAAAGTAGATCAGCGACATCGCCGCCGCCGGACCAAGGTCGAACTGGCCAAGAGCAATTTTCACCAGATCGATCGATAGCAAAGTGGTCGAATTGCCCGGACCGCCACCGGTCAGCACGAAGGGTTCGGTATAGATGTTGAAGCTGTCCATGAAGCGCAGAAGGATCGCGATGGT
>JANMDM010000221.1:0-4336 GCA_031376305.1 Pseudomonadota bacterium
CCAGCAGGGCTGCGGTCGAGGCCCAGGCCTCGCGGCTGAGCCAGCTGGTGCGCCATTGGCTGAAGGCCAGAAGCGCGCGCTGCGGATTGCCAAGGTGGAAGGTCGAGGCGACAAGGCCGCCCGCCGCCAGCAGATAGCCCAACCCGAAGGCCGCAACTGCCCCAAGTCCGGCAGGCCGGATCAGGCCCGCGTCAAGGAAGATCAGAAAACCAAAGCCCAGGCCTGACAGCACGGTGAACAGGATAACCGACGGGGCGGGATGCATCAGAATTTCTCCAAAAGCCGGTCAAGCCAGCCGGCAAAGCCCGCGGCCTGAATGTCAAGCAGCGGCGCCAGAAGCGAGGCTTCCTGCGGGCGGTCCTTGGGGCGGGGCGGCAGGTATTTGTTGACGGGTCTGGTGCCGAGGTCCGGCATCAGGTTATAGCCGCCGCGTGCCGAGACCAGCTGGCTGACCGCACTGTCGGGGTCGCCCAGATCGCCGAAATGCCGCGCCCCGGTCGGGCAGGTGCGCACGCAGGCGGGCTGGCGGTCTTCCTCGGGCAGGTTCTCATTATAGATGCGGTCGACGCAGAGCGTGCATTTCTTCATCACCCCGGCGGCCTGATCAAGTTCGCGCGCCCCGTAGGGGCAGGCCCAGGCGCAAAGTCCGCAGCCGATGCAGGCATCCTCGTTGACCAGCACAATCCCGTCTTCGGCGCGCTTGTAGCTGGCCCCGGTGGGGCAAACGGTCACACAAGGGGCGTCTTCGCAATGGAGGCAGGAGCGGGGGAAGTTGATGATCTGCGCGGGGCCGGTTTCGGGCTGCACCTCATAGCTGTGAACGCGGTTGAGGAAAGTGCCGGAAGGGTCTGATCCGTAAGGGTTCTGATCCGACAACGGCGCGCCGTAGCCCTGATCGTTCCAGCCCTTGCAGGCGGTGACGCAGGCCTGACAGCCGACACAGGTGTCAAGGTCGATGACGAGGCCGAGTTTCTTTGCGGATGGGGGAGGAAGCGCGGTCATTTGCGGTCCTCCTTGCGGAAGGGCACCGGCGAGGTCAGCGGCCCGAAAGCCGGTTGCGATTCGGACGGGGCGGCGGTTTTTTCGATCCGCACCCGCAAATCGAACCACGCCGCCTGTCCGGTGATCGGATCGGCGTTGGACCAGCGCCGGCCGTCGCCTTTATCCGGCAGAAGTTCGTCGATCAGGTGGTTGAGAAGAAAGCCCTCTGTGGCCTCGGGCGCGTCCTCGGCCAGCCCCCAGGTGCCTTTGCGTTTGCCGATGGCATTCCAGGTCCAGACGGTGTGCTCATTCAGCGCCGCCATATGCGCGACGGGCACGGTGATCTGCCCCGAAGGCGAGGTGACGCGCGCCCAATCGCCGTCCTTAAAACCTTCAGCCTGCCAGACCTTGGTGGGCACATAAAGCGGATTGACCCCGTGGATCTGCCTCAGCCAGGCGTTTTGCGAGCCCCAGGAATGATACATCGCCATCGGCCTCTGGGTCAGCGCGTGCAGGGGATAGTTCGCGCCCGCCGCCTCGCCAAAGGGCTCATACCAGATCGGCAGCGGGTCCATCGTGGCGCGGATCCGGTCGCGCAGATGGTCGGGGGGCTGGCGTTCGTGGAAGCCTTCGGCGGCCAGTTGAAAGCGGCGCATCGGTTCGCAATAAAGCTGGAACAGATAGGGTTGCGGGGCGTCGTAAAAGCCCATCTTCACCGCCCAGTCCTGATAGGCACGGTTCCAGGGTTTGAAAAACCGCGCTTCCTCGGGCACCTCGACGGCAAAGAAGCCACCGTTTTCGATGTAACGGGCGATTTGATCCGGGTTCGGCGCGCCGCGCCCGACCTCGGTTCCGTCGCCGCGAAAGCCCATCAACGGGCCAACGCCGGGGCGGCGCTGGTGGTTGGTGATGTAGTCGGCATAGTCGGCGAATTTGGCGCGGCCATCCTCGGTGACAAAGCCCGGCAGGCCCAGTCGCCCGGCCAGATCGACCAGTACCGACTGGAAGGGCCGCACATCCCGGTCCGGTTCCACCACCGGCCAGCGGATCGCATCGGCGGCGTGTTCCGCCTCGCAGATCGGGCGATCCAGCATGCTGATGCAGTCGTGACGTTCAAGATAGGTGGTATCGGGCAGGATCAGGTCGGCGTAGGCCACCATTTCCGACGCATAGGCATCAGAATAAATGATGCGCGGGATTTTATAGTCGCCATCGTCGCCCTTGGCGGTCAGCATCTCCATCACCGCCGTGGTGTTCATCGACGAATTCCAGGCCATATTGGCCATGTAGAGCAGCAGTGTGTCGATCGTATAAGGATCGCCCGCTACCGCATTGGGAATGACCATGTGCATCAACCCATGCGCCGAAAGCGGGTTTTCCCAGGTGAAACCCTTGTCGATGCGGGCGGGGGACGCGTCGTCCAGCTTCAGCGCCAGATGTTCAGGGCCATGCGGGAAACCCAGATGCGGGCCGTCCAAGGGCCGCCCCGGCATGAAATAGCTGTGCGGCGTGGGGTGGGCATGGGCGGGCTTGGGGTAGGGCGGCTTGAAGCGAAAGCCGCCCGGTACTTCGACTGTGCCCAGCAGGATTTGCAAGACATGCAGCGCGCGGGCGGTCTGGAAGCCGTTGGAATGGGCGGAAATGCCGCGCATGGCGTGGAAGCTGACCGGGCGGCCCAGCATATTCGGATGGACCTCACCGCGAAAATCGGTCCATTCCTGATCCAGAGAAATGCTCTGATTGAAGGCGACGTCGGCGATTTCAGCGGCCAAAGCCCGGATACGGCCGGCGGAAACGCCGCAGCGGTCCGCCACCCTGTCGGGCGCAAACTCCGGCGCAAGATAGCGTTCGGCCATATGTTGGAACACCGTCCGGCAGCCCTTCCATGTCGCCCCCAGATCGGGGCGGATGCCGGCCCGGTCATAGGGCACGGGTGCGCCGGTGTTGCGGTCGATCACCAAGGGCTTGCCCAGATCGTCGCGCAGCAAGAGGCCCTTTTCCTCGCCCTCGGTTTCATCAACCAGACAGGGCGCGTTGGTCCAGCGCGCCAGATAGTCGGTGTCGATCTTGCCGGCCTTCAACAACTCGTGGATCAGCGCCAGAATCAGCAACCCGTCGGTGCCGGGGGTGATGCCGATCCAATCATCGGCCACGGCATTATAGCCGGTGCGGATCGGGTTGACGCCGATAAAGCGCGCGCCGCGATCCTTGAGCTTGCCGATGCCCATCTTGATCGGGTTGCTGTCGTGATCTTCGGCGACGCCGAACAGGATGAACAGCTTGGTCCGGTCCCAGTCGGTTTGGCCGAACTCCCAGAACGCCCCGCCGATGGTATAGATGCCCGCCGCCGCCATATTGACTGAACAAAAGCCGCCGTGCGCGGCATAGTTGGGGGTGCCAAAGGCTTGCGCCCAAAAGCTGGTGAAGCTTTGCGACTGGTCGCGCCCGGTGAAAAACGCCAGCTTTTCCGGGGCTTTGGCGCGCAGGGGGCCAAGCCACTGGACGGCCAGCCCCAAAGCCTCGTCCCAGGATATTTCCTCGAACGCCCCCGACCCGCGCGGGCCGACGCGGCGCAAGGGCGCGCGCAGACGCGAGGGGGCGGTGACCTGCATGATGCCGGACGCGCCCTTGGCGCACAAAACCCCCTTGTTCACCGGATGGTCGCGGTTGCCCTCGATATAGCTCACCCGCCCGGATTTCAGATGCACATTGATGCCGCAGCGACAGGCGCACATGTAGCAGGTGGTCTTGCGGATTTCGTCTGAGACCGGCGGCGAGGTGTCAAGCTTCGGCTCTTTCAGAATCATCTTGGCCCCCGGTGCGTTCGCCCTGATGTTTGACACGGGGGCGCCGTGATGCAATGGAAATTATGTGCAGACATATCAACCCGCCGCCGCCAGACAGTCCAGCGTTTCCGCCGCGATCTGGCGTTCTTCGGCGGCGGGCACGATCCAGGCGGTGACACGCGATCCGGGGTCGTGCAGGCGGGCCGCCCCCCGGTGGTTGGCCGGGCCATCACTCTCAAGCCCGGTCCACGCCAGCCCCGTAAGGATTTCGCCCCGGACATGAGGATCATTCTCGCCGATACCGCCGGTGAAGGCGACGCTGTCAAGGCCGCCCATCGCGGCGATCATCGAGCCTGCGTGGCGGATGGCCCAGTAGCAAAAATGCTGGACGGCAAAGCGCGCCTCGGGGGCGGTGGAGCGGGACAGTGCCCGCATGTCGGACGCGCCCGCCAGCGCCAGAAGCCCGCTTTCGCGGTTGAGGATGCGGCCCGCCCCCTCGATCCCATGATCGGCGGCCAGACGCAGAACCGCGTTGCCGTCGATGCCCCCGGCGCGGCTGCCCATCGTCA
>JANMDM010000100.1:0-21123 GCA_031376305.1 Pseudomonadota bacterium
CAAGACCAAACTCGTCGGCGACGCCGATTACGCCTCCTGCGCCCGCGTCGCCGCCGCCATCACCCCGGTCCCCGGCGGCGTCGGCCCGATGACCATCGCCTGCCTGCTGGCCAACACCCTCACCGCAACCTGCAGAGCCAACGGCCTCCCCGAGCCAATGGGCTTGACGGCGTAAGAAAGCACAGGTACCGGGGGCGCGAGCTTTGCGGTCAGAATGGCCAACGCGTCCGGTGTTCGGCGCGCTTCGGGGTCTTAGTGCAACAGGCGGCTTCGGACCGTGGCGAAGACTTGGGCATAGTTGCGCGGCGGGTTCAGATGTACGCCCGCCAGTGCCGCGTCGAGTGCCGTTTCAACGTTGCGGACCAACACTGCCCCGGCATCATCGCCGGGAAGCGCGTTGGTCACAAAGGTCGCCGGATCCAGGATATCGCAGGGCATGCGCGGATTGAAAGTCGTTGCCAGCAGATTGACCACGCGGGTTTCGTCAATGCCTTGGGCATCGGCCCATTCCAGCGCGCTGCGCGTCATCGCCGAAGATGCAGCCGAAAGGCAATCTTGCAAAGCTTTGGCGGCCATCGCCGTGCCAAATGCCCCCATGACCACATTGCCATGCCCCAGAATGTCAAGGATCGGGCGCACCCGGTCAATGGCCACGGCCTCGCCACCAATAAGGAAAGCGGGCCGGCTTTCTGCAAAGGTGCGGGCGTTGCCTAAGAATGGCGCGTCGATCAGCGCGATGCGCGGGGATATGCGGGCGCGCAACGCCCTGACGTAGCGCGGTGACAGCGTCGCCGCCAGGATGATGATCTCAAGGTTAGGCGCATTGCGGGCGAAGCCTTGTTTTTCGAACAGAAGTTCTTCTGAATCGATGATATCGCGCGGCATCAGCAACAGAACCCGAAGCCGGTCCAAGGAATCGGGCGCATTTTTCCCGGCGCTTAGATTGGCGCTTAGACCGGTGACATCCATCCCGCTGGCTTGTAGCCGGGAGTGGAAAGGCAGCGCCGCCGGGTTCGAGCCGGCAATTCCAAATACTTCGGTCAATGGATGATCTTCTCGTCGCGGACAAACATGTTGGCCCAGGCACGGTCGATCAGTTCGGGGGTCATCTGGTAAGGGATGCCTTCGAAATTACAGATGGCAATCATCTGATCGATCAGAAAAACCGGCTGGTAATTGGCATATTCGTTATTGATGGTTGGGTACTTAACTTTCAAAAGATGAAGCAAGGCGCTTTCGTTCAGCGGCATCTTCTTTTTCTTGGCCACCATTGCGAAGATTTTCAGGAAGTTTTCCTGGTTCGGCCCGTCGATCTTGATTTTGAAGAAGATCCGCCGCAGCGCGGCTTTGTCAAAGATCTCGTTGGGGTGGAAGTTGGTGGAAAAGATCACCAGCGTGTCAAAGGGCACCTCGAATTTTTCGCCCGATTGCAGGGCAAGAATGTCCTTGGCCTCTTCGAGTGGCACGATCCAGCGGTTGACCAGCTTTTGCGGCGGTTCCGCCTGACGGCCAAGGTCGTCGACGATGAAGACGCCGCCGGTGGCTTTCAGCTGCAACGACGCGGTATAGGTCCGCGCCGTCGGGTTGTAGGTCAGATCCAGCATGTCCAGCGACAATTCGCCGCCGGTAATCACCGTCGGGCGTTCGCACAGCACATAGCGGTTGTCGAAGCGATTGGCATTGCGGCGCAACGAATTCGGATCGTCGACCGAGGCTTCGGCAGCGGAATGTACAATCGGGTCATAGACGGTAATAATCTGACCCGAATATTCGATGGCACGCGGCACATAGATCTTATCGCCCAACGCGTCGCGGATGCCGTTGGAAATTGAAGATTTCCCGTTGCCTGGTGGCCCATACATCAGGATCGAGCGGCCGGAGCCAACGGCAGGCCCCAAATGGTCCAGCAAACTGTCCGGCAAGATCAGATGACCCATCGCGCCGGTCAGTTGCGCCCGCGTCATCTGGATGTTGCGGATTGACTGGCGCTTGACCTGTTCGCGGTAGATCATCAAAGGCACCGGCATCGCACCAAAATACTCTGACTGTGCCAAGGCATCCAGGGCACGGGCCTTGCCCGCGTCGGTCAGCCGATAGCCCATTTCACCGCCGGAGTTGGCGTGCAGGGTGCCGGTCGCCTCAAGCAATCTCTGGCCGCGCGACAGATCAATCAACTCTTGCGTGACGCCAATGGGAATCGCGATGACAAGTGCGATATCCGATACCAGCTCAAGGTTCATCCGAAACATCGTTTTCAGCAGAACATCCCGCATCATCACCATGTTGAGGCCAGTATCGGCCATCGACTTGGGCGCCGAGGGTGCTATGACGTTTGAAACCTGAATGTTCACAACCCGAGCCCCATGACCTTGCGAATCCTGCCCAGGCGGAAACCTGTGCAAATACATTTTCAAGCATCACGTTGCCGGGTTAATGTGGCTAAAAAATGGAAGACAAGGCAGGGAATTGAGGCATGAGTAAATCCAGCGCTTGGCGGCTGACGGCGGTTTTGATGACAGTGGTTTTGGTGATGGGCGGACTGCCCTTGCTGAAGGGCGGTTTTTACATTGGCAAGCATGAAGGTGACACCATTCACCTGGCTGAAATCGTCCTGCGCATGGCGCGGGGCGAATGGCCCCACCTGGACTTCATGACGCCGATCGGGGTTCTGGCAGTGGCCCCAATCGTTTGGTTCGTCAAAATGGGTGCGGGCATGGGCCATGCGATTTTCTATGCGCAGATCCTGGTCGCGTTGAGCTTGTTGCCTGCCACGGTCTGGGTTGCCTGCAGTCGATTGTCGGGTAAGGTCGCGCTGTTCTACGGGGCTTTCGTCATGGTCCTGTGTCTGGCCCTGGTTCATGGCGAGGCTGAACGCAGCGTGTCAATATCCATGCATTACAACCGCTGGGCCTGGGCGATCGCCTATCTGGTGATCCCTTTGGTGATGCTGGCGCCACTTGGGCGACCAAGACCTGCGGTTGATGGGGCGATTATCGGCTTGGGCATGGCGGCGCTGGTGCTGCTCAAGGTCACCTATTTCATATCCCTTGCCCCCGCGGTGCTGATTGGCCTGCTGGCGCGGCGCTGGTGGGGGACGCTTGGGGCGGCGGCGGTGGGCGGGCTATTGGTCGCGGGCCTGATGACGGCGTTGGCGGGGGGGCAGTTCTGGGTGGCTTACCTGGGCGATCTCATGACCGTGGCGGCATCGTCGGTGCGACCTCAGCCCGGTGAATCTTTTGCGGTCATCACCTCGGCCCCGGCCTATATGGGGGCCACCATCGCCCTGATCACGTCGATCATCTTGTTGCGGCAGGCTGAGCGGATGGTTGAAGGGATGATCCTCTTGTTTTTGACGCCAGGGTTTTTCTACATCGTCTATCAAAATTGGGGCAACGATCCGCAATGGCTGCCGATACTGGCGCTTTTGGCTTTTGTGCTGCGCCCTGCCGCGGGGCAGACCAACAGCTTTGGGTGGGATCTGCGTCAAAGCCTGACAGTGACGGCCATTGTGGCCCTGTCGTTTGGCTTACCCTCAGTGATCAATCTGACCTACAGCCCGATCCGCCATTTGCTGGCCAATACCGAAAAAACCCGGCCGCTTCTTTCCGGTCTGCCTGCCCATGCAGATATATTTGCCAAAGCCAGCCGCATCTATGAGGTGCTTGAAACCCGCGCAACCGATGCTGACGGGCAACCCTTTGCGGCCTATCGCGCGCTCTCAGATCGCAAAGCGCCATCGATATTGAATGGCGAAGAGTTGCCCTATTGCGAGCAGCTTTCAGGCACCGTGGGCTGGTTCGAAACCGTCGGCCAGGACTTGGTTGCCGCAGGCTACGGCGGCAAACGGCTGCTGGCGACCGACCTCTTTTCCAGTTTCTGGCTGTTTGGCGATTTTGAACCGGTGCCGGGTGCGGCGCCTTGGTACTATGGCGGCGTCACCGGGGTCGATAACGCCGATTATCTTGTCGTCCCGCTCTGTCCCGGCGTCGTTGATATCCGCACGGAAATGCTCAAAACTCTGGTGGATGACGGCTACACCCTGACCGAGGTGCGCCGAACTCCGATTTACATATTGCTGGAGGCCAACAGGGCCAGCTGAAGCGACGGGAAGGCCATGAGCACCATATAAGCGACAAACGTGCCGACCAGCGCCAGCCCCATCGGGAAATCTTTTCGCTTCCAGGACACCCAGTCGGGTGTCAGTGCCCGGACGGCGGGAATGGCGCGCAAGATGCGGTGGGCGGCGAAGGCGCCCAAAAGGAACGCGGCAAACAGCGGCAGCACCAGATTGAGATGGACGCTGGCGATGAAGGGGGCGGCGGCGGCGGCGAATTTCGCGTCTCCGGCGCCCACATTGGCGACTGCGTTCAACACAAAGCCGATCGCCAACACCACGACAAGGTTCAGCCAACGCCATGCCCAAGCCTCGAATGGAAACACCGCCAGGCCGACGATGACCCAGACCGCCACCAACACCATCACCGATTTGTTGGGGATTTTCATGGTCTTGAGATCAGACCAGCAGACCCACGCACAGACCGGCAAGACACAAATCAGCAAGACCAGGTAAGCTTGGTCCGGGGTCAGGTTGAGCATTCGGCTATCCCTTGATCACTGTGCCTTCAAGCGTTGCTAACGCGCGGGCGGCTTCTTCGAAATATTGCGGGTGGGTATCCACGGCCTCGTGCAAAAGTGCCTTGCCCATCGTCACATCGCCCTGCTTGATCGCGGTCAGGGCGGCCGTGTACAACAACTCGGCACGTTCAGTCTGGGTCATTGGCACATTCGGCATATCGTAGCGGCGCTGTGCAGATCGCGCCAAAACCAGATTGTTTTTCGAGGTGAAGCTGGTGCTGTCATAAGTCAAAGCCTGGCCAAAAAGCTTTTCAGCGCCCGAAAAATCACCCCGCGTGAGCTTTGAATACCCCCAGTTGTTCAAAACGCCGGACGGTTTCGTAGTCAAACCAAAGGCGGTTTCATAGAAACTGTCGGCCTTTTTCCAGTTCTTGTTGGAATCCGCCACCATCGCTTCCAAGCGGTAGCGCTCGTAGGATTCGTGGGTCGGCGGTATGGTGTTCAACTCGGCCGCAGCACCTTTCCAGTCATTGTTACGGATCAGGGCATCCGCCAATGCAACGTGATCTTCGCTGATACCTTGTGGCCCATAAGCCACTTCGCGCCAGACCTTGGCGGCCTCGACCGGTTTTTGCGCCCGCACAAGCGACCGCGCCAAGGATCGCTTTAAGTCGATCCGCTCGGGGTTTTCGGCGGAGGTCTTGGCGAAAAAGGCAACGGCTTCGTTCGGATCCCCGTTGGTTTCCATCAGTGACGACAGGTTGGATTCGTCGATGACATTGATATCTTTCAATGTCTTGGCGGCCTCACTGCCCTTGTCCCGCACGCAAGCGGACAACGCCAGACTGCCCGCGAGGAGCAAGGAAATCACGACAGGTTGGCGCATTTTCTGCGTCCTTTTCTGCTTTTGCCTCAGATTTTGGTAAGAAGCAGATATTGCCCTTGCCCGCGCCTCACCAACGAAAACTCGCTTGTATCGGGTTCATCATAGGTGGGGTTTCCCAGTTTTGCGAGCGTCAGGCGAAGATTGTTGCGAATTTCGTCCGATTGGCCACTGTCAAGCGCGAAGGCGGTCTTGAAGACCCGGCTTGCTTCGCCCACCTCGCCCTTTTCAATCAGGACGACACCCAAGTTGTTCCAGGCAGGTACAAAGGTTTCATCGACCTCCAGCGCCTGACGCAAAAGCCGTTCGGCCTGCCCCAACCGCCCCAGATGCAGGTTCGCTGAGCCAAGCGCTGAGAGAACATCTACCGTTGCGCCATGTTCGGCGGCGCCGCGGAAATAGGCTTTCAAGGCCAGCTCGTATTCTCCCGCCGCCATCAGGCGGTGGCCAACGATCAAGCCGTCGACCGACTCTTCACCGCGCGCAGTGCCGGGGGCATAGGGTGACGCACCCTTCGACGGCAAAAGGCTGCCTGTCGATTGACAGGCAGCCAGAAGGCCGATCATTGCAGTGAAACCGAATAATGTTGCTCTCATTGCCTCAGAATTGAAAGTTTTCGAACAGCTTCATCATATCGTAGACTGACGGGCCTACAAGGATGATCAACAACGGCGGCACCGTAAACATCATGGTGCCAAGCGTGATTTTCGTTGGCAACTTGTTGGCCAACTCTTCGGCGCGCATCACCCGCTTGTCGCGCATTTCTGCCGCATAGACCCGCAGCGCATCAGCGATGGACGTACCGAATGCCGCCGACTGGATCATCACCGTCACGAAGGATGACACGTCCGGCACGCCGGCCCGGTCGGCAAAGCCGCGCAGAACGGCGGTCTTGTCCTTACCGGCTTTGACCTCTTGTGATACCGTCTCAAACTCTTCGGCCAAGGCCGGGTAGCCGGCGTTCAATTCCTTGGACACCCGGATAATACCCTGGTCCAGGGATTGACCGGCTTCGACGCAAACCAGAAGCAGGTCAAGCGCATCGGGAAAGCCGTTTTGGATATCACCCTGACGCTTTGCAACCCGCTTTTCGATCCAGTATTTTGGTAAGTAATACCCTATAGCACCGGGGATCAGCACGACCATGATCAGCTTTGTGGTGGCAATTTCACCCGTCGCCGAGGCGATGATCGCGTAAATTACGCCGATGATCAGGAAGACGATACCCAAAGTGAACTGAAGGGCGTGGAAAGTGCGGACAGCGTTTTTTCCGCGATAGCCAGCCCGTGTCATGCGCAGGCGTGATGTGGTCATTTCCTCTTCGGTCTTCGGCTCAAGGAAGGTCGCGAATTTGTCGAGCTTGTCGGTGCCTTTGGCGGTGCGCAAGGTTTTTGTGGTGCGCGCCGTCGCACCTTTTTTGACGACACTCGCTTGGGGGCGCGTCGAGTCGCGAAATTTGGTCAAAGGGTCGACGCGCTTTTTCATTAACGTCGGCAGGACCGACAGAACCAAAATCAGGCCAAGGAAGCCGACGACGGCAAGGGGCCCGAGTGGTCCCAGCGTACTGACAAGGAACTCATTGATCGCGTTCATAATTCTCTATCTCCCCTCAGACTTTGATGTTGACCATGATCTTCATGAAGATCACGTTCAGGGCCAGGAAGGTAAAGACGACCAGCGCTGCGGGAATGAAGGCCGGAGTGTCCTTCACGGTGTCGAAATAGTCCGGTTTGGTGACTTTGATCACCGCCAGGACCACAACCGGGAATGCCGACAAGAACATGCCAGACCATTTTGCCTCGGCGGTGATGGCGCGAACCCGGCGGAACAGGCGGAAGCGCGCCCGGATCACCTTGGCCAGACCGTCAAGGATTTCGGCCAGGTTGCCGCCGGACTGCTGCTGGATCGTGACCGCCACGGCAAGAAAGCGCAGATCCTGCATGCCAATGCGTTCCGCCAGGTCTTTCAGCGATTCCGATACTTCGCGCCCGTAAGCCGCTTCGTCACAAATCATGCCGAATTCGGTTCCAAGCGGGTCAGAGACTTCTTTGGCGACGATCTGGATGGCGGCGTTAAACGGGTGGCCAACGCGTAAACTGCGCACCATCAGTTCGACCGCATCGGGAAGTTGTTCCTCGATCAGATCCATGCGTTTCTTGGCCTTCTTGTTGACCCACATGAACACTGCGGCCACACCCATCACCACCGAAAGTGCAAGCTGGATCGGCGTGGCGGCGGTCGTACCAATTTTCAGGCCAAGGAACGCCACAACTGACAATAGCCCCATGACCCCGATCAGGGCTTTGGGTGAAAATGCGATGTTCGCCTTTTGCGCTTTTGACGCGAGGAGCGAGTAGAGTGGAATGCCCCGCGCCTTCAGGTGCTGACTGGCCTCTTTGCGCAGCTGTTCCAGGACCTGCTCGCGCTGGCCACCTTTTTCCAGCAGGTCGAGGCGCCGGTTCACTTTCGAGTTCAGCGAAATCGATTTACCGAAAACGACCAGATAAATACCTTCGACCAGCAGCAAAACTGCCAGGAAGATTAATCCATAGATGATGGGTGCCGGGCTCATATCCATTATTGTTACTCCGCTGCAACTGGTTCGTAGATCGACGCCGGCAGGTCATAGCCCCATTGTTTGAAGCGGTCGGCATAGTGCGAGCGCACACCGGTTGCGGTAAAGCGCCCGATGATGCGGCCATCGGGGGCCAGACCCAGACGTTCGTAGCGGAAGATTTCCTGCATCGAGATCACTTCGCCTTCCATCCCCGTCAGTTCGGTGATCGAGGTCATGCGGCGCGAGCCGTCTTGCAGGCGGCTGGCCTGCACGATCAGGTTCACAGCCGAGGCGATCTGGCTGCGCACCGCCTTGATTGGCATTTCAATCCCGGCCATCGCCACCATGTTTTCCAAACGACTCACGCCGTCGCGGGCGGAGTTGGCGTGGATTGTAGTCATTGATCCGTCGTGGCCGGTGTTCATGGCCTGCAACATGTCGATCACTTCCTCGCCACGGGTTTCACCAACGATGATGCGGTCCGGTCGCATCCGCAAAGCGTTGCGCAGACAGTCGCGCTGGCTGACGGCGCCCTTACCTTCGACGTTGGGCGGGCGGCTTTCCATCCGGCCGACGTGAATCTGTTGAAGCTGAAGTTCTGCGGTATCTTCGATGGTCAGGATGCGCTCATCATTGGCAATAAAGGATGAAAGCGCGTTCAAGGTGGTGGTTTTACCCGAACCCGTACCGCCAGAGACGATGATGTTTAGCCGTGTTGCCACCGCCGCCTGCAAATAGGCGGCCATTTCTTCGGTAAAAGCGCCAAACCGCACCAGATCGTCGATGGCGAGCTTGTCTTTCTTGAACTTTCGGATCGAGACGAGCGATCCGTCGACGGCGACCGGCGGCACCATCGCGTTGAAACGCGAGCCATCGGCCAGACGGGCGTCGACATAGGGGTTGGATTCATCGACGCGGCGGCCGACGGCTGAAACGATTTTGTCGATGATCCGAAGAAGGTGTTTTTCGTCCTTAAAGGTGATGTCGGTCAGCGTCAGTTTGCCACCGCGTTCCACAAAGATCTGTTGTGGGCCGTTCACCAGAATATCGTTGACGGTATCGTCTTTCAAAAGCGGCTCAAGCGGGCCAAGACCCATAACCTCGTCGTAAAGCTCCTGATGCAGGGTCGAGCGTTCGTCCTTGTTCAGAACGACGCTCAGCTCTTCCAGCGCTTCCGCTGATATTGCGACGATTTCCTGTTTCAGGTCGGATTCGGTGGCGTGCTCCAAGGCCGAGAGGTTGAGGTTATCGAGCAGCCTTTTGTGCAGCTCGACCTTCAACTCGCTCATCTTTTCCTTGCGCTTCTTTTCCTTGTCGGCAACGGCACTCGTCACCGTTGGCTGGGCCACACCCGGCGTGGGCCGCCGCGACATAAGGTTGCGGGCCGGAACCGCCTGCGCGGCAGGCGCCTGCTGGCTGGATTTTGCCGGCGCCGTCGTTGCGGCGGCCGGGCTTGCAGAGGTCTGGTCGGGCTTCTTGAAGCGAGAGAACATGGCTTACTCCGCGGGGTTCAGGCCTTGGCGCTTTCAGCGGCCTTGTTCAGGTCGAAAAGCTGTTTGGCGAGCTTGGCAATTTCTTTGCGAAGCGGGTTTTTGACGGCGGTTTCCAGCAAGGGCATGCCGTGATCATTGGACTGCGTGACCTGGTAGGATCCGTCCGGAAGCTGCATTTCAAGCGTGATGTCCAGGCTTTCGGCCAACCGCCTGACGCGGCCCTTTCCCGAAAGGTCGGTGAACTTTGGGGCGCGGTTCAAAACGTAGCGCAGTTTTTCGTACGGCAGTTCTTCGGCCTTCAGCGCCCGGATCATCCGCAAGGCGTTCTGCGCCGAACGCATGTCCAACTCCAACAACGCGAAGTAAACATGGGCATGGGCCAGCACCGCTTCGGTCCACTGCACGATGGTGCCCGGCATGTCGATGACGACAAAATCGAAATTTGCGCGCGCCGTGTCCAGCACCCGGTTGATGTCATCCGAGGACACAAAATCAAGCGGCAACATATCGGCTGGGGCCGTCAGAACATGCAGCTTGTCGTTGAAGCTGACCAGGGCTTGCAAGAACGTATCGGCATCCATCGACGCGGTGTCGGACAACATCTCATAGACAGCCTCACGACGGGGCAGGTCGAGATAGGTCGATACCGAGCCAAATTGAAAATTCAGATCCAAAAGACAGACGCGCGGGGCGCCTTCCTTTTGCACATTGGCCAGTTCCCACGCCAGGTTGACGGCAAATGTGGTGGCACCGGCGCCCCCAACCAATCCGTGAACCGGAAGAATCACCCCGTCGCGATCGCCCTTACCTTTGAACGTCGGGGCGTGAACAGCGCTTGCAGGTTCCGGCTCGGCGACCGGCATCTGGTTCAACCGTTCAATTGCCTCGTGCAGGGCGTTTTCCGGCAGCGGGTAGGGGACAAAACCATCGGCCCCCAGTTTCAACAATTGGTGCAGAGCAATTGGGCTGACCTCATCGGCGATAAGGATGACCTTGATGCCCCGCTCTTTGGCTGAGGTGATGATGGTCGAAATCCGTGTCAGATCGCTCTCATCGTTGCTGTCAACCGCGATTGCCACAAACTCTAGTGTGTCTGCATCGGGTTGATTCAGAAACCGCAGGGCATCGACAAAGGTCAGATCCCCCCAGCTTTCGCCCAGCTCAGCTTCCATATCCTCGATCAGCAGGTCGAAATGGCTGACATCGCGCGAGATGGTGCACGCCAGAATCGGTGCCGGTTCTGGCTGCAAAACGGCTACACTGCTCATTCCCTACGTCCTTTTTTTACGCGGGAGTTGCCCCCGGTCGAAAGCGCGGACTTCGTCACGCCTTCGATCCACAACCCCAAATTCGCCATAACCATAGCGGTACGGCCTTACTTCCAAGTTTCGAAACTCTGCGTAAAACTTGGCGAGATTGGGGCCAAAACAGTTAAATTGTGCGATTTCTTGAGACGATCAAAAAGCAAAGGCGGCCTTTGTTGCCAAAGACCGCCCGAGAGTAGAAACAATTGACCGTGGATTTGTGGATCAGCCGCCCGTTGAACCGGCCGCGGCATTCCCTTCCGTGACCTCAGCCTGGACATGCGGGGGCTGCGCACTTACAATGTATTCGCGCATGATAATTGCCGCGTACTTGCCATTCAAAACCAGCGAGCTGGTGCTGACAAAGCCCGAAACTTCGGTCACGGTCCGCCGATTGCGGCGTTCTTGGGTTTGCACAAACACCAAAGGTTGCGTCTTTCCGAAAGAGGCCACCGCTTCAAGCCGTGATCGGCTGATGCCCTGACTGGTCAGGAAAGCCACCGCAGCTTGTGCCCGACGCAGGCCCAAGGCCTTGTTATAACTGTCTGAGCCAACAAGATCGGTATGGCCATAGACCCGGAAACGCACTTCCGGGAATTGCTTGATCCAATTTGCCTGTTGCATGAGCGCTGCCTGCGCCTCGCCGTCCAACGTCGCACTGTTGAAGGCAAAATTGACGGTGTTCGGCACGTCAGCCCCGAATCGCCGGGTCAGGTCGATGGCATAGTCGCGTTCACCCGATTGAATCTTGGTGTTGTTCATCGTCGAATTGCCGAAGTCCTTGGTTTCGACTTCGGTCCCGGCTTCAGAATAGAACGACCGGGCAATATTGCCTTCGCGGGAACAGCCAGCCAAGGCGATCAGGCTTGCCGAGAGAAGAAGTAGATTTTTGTGCTTTTGCATCATCTCACTCCATCACATAGCCGTAGGGGCCCGAAAAGTCCTGCTTTGCCACTTCGGCGACGGGGCCTTTGGTCAGACCGCCCGCGGCGGTGCGGCCAAACAGGAACAACTCGGCCTCGGACGGTGGGCGAACCCGGTCGGTCGGCAGGGCCAGAGCCTCGCCTCGGGTCGGCGACACCAGATGCGGTGTCACAATGATCACCAGTTCTGACTGGTTTCGGATGTATTCGGCACTGCGGAACAGCGCCCCCAGGATCGGAATATCGCCCAACCACGGCACCTGACCGTTGAGGTCACGGAAGTCATCTTGCAGCAATCCGGCAATCGCAAAGCTTTCGCCATCGCGCATTTCAACAGTTGTTTCGGTTTCCCGGCGCTTGAAGGCGTTGACCGAAAAACCACCGTTTTGGACGGTGATGGTCGAATCGATACCCGACACAGCGGCGTTCAGTGCCAGATTGATGATATCGCCATCAACGACACGTGGCGTAAACGCCAGTTCGACCCCGAAAGGTTTGTAACTGATGGAAATGTTGCCGTCTTTATCGACGACGGGGATGGGGTATTCGCCGCCCGCCAGAAACTTGGCTTCCTGGCCTGACAAGGCTGTCAGGTTCGGTTCTGCAAGCGTGCGGACCAGGCCTTTGCTTTCAAGGGCTTCCAACACTACGCCAAGCTGAAGATTGCCTGCGGTGAAGCCGATGCCAAGGCCGCCAGATTTTTGCGTGGTAAAGCCGCCGCCGGTGGCAACGCTGACCGCGCCGTTTCCATTTGAACCGAAAATGCCTTCAACATTGGACCCGGTGCCAGTGGTATGTATCCCAAGACTGGCACTGATGTTCTTCGTAACCGAGCGCTGCATTTCGGCAAAGCGCACCTGCAGCATGACTTGCTGCGTGCCGCCGACGCCCATCAGGTTCGATACCCGCTCTGGCGCATAGCGTTCCGCCAGATCAAGAGCACGGTCCAGCGAAGTCATCGAAGACACTGTTCCGGACAGCACGATGCCGTCGTTGGCAGTGCGCACCTCGATCTTTTCGTTGGGAAGGATCTGCTGGAGCCGCTCTTTGAACTCGGCCACATCCAGTGTCACCTGCACATCGACATTGGTGATCAGCTTGCCGTCCGGCCCCAGAAGCGTCAGCGTCGTGCGACCGGGGGCTTTGCCCAGCACATAGATGCTTTTGTCCGACAGGGTCGAAATATCGGCGATGCCGGGATTGGCGATCGACAGCTCGGCAAAGGGTTGATCGGACTCGACCACCACGGCGCGGTTCATCGGAACGGTCAGCGCGGTGGACGTAGTGCCTTCAACCACACGAAGGGTTTCGGCCCTTGTTGCAGGGGCCGGAAGGGCAAACACCATACCCAACATCCCTGCCGTAATGACTATCTTGACGCTCATTGTGACCTGCCTCTCGGATCACGGTTCCTGGTGGGTCTTACTGCCCATATTGACGATAGAATGCGCGAAAGCAGATTTGTTTGCAAGAATCAGCTGCTTGCGCCGTGTAGTTTATGTGGGGCAATCGCAACAGTCGGGAAGCCTTGGTGCGTTACCGCGTGGGCAACCACCAGATAGAGTGGCGATTGCCCGGTTTCTTGTGACTTATTTGAATCACATTGCGCATTAGTTCGAGCATGTGATCTGGGTTTCAATGATTTCGCCGCCCTTGTTCGTACGGATCGTGCAGATTTTTTCTTCCGGGGCGGCGGCCGGTGCAGCCGCTTCGGTGATGCCCAAAAGCGCATTCCGATCAATTTCCACCGCGCCGACATCGGTCGTATCGCCTGCACCGACAAGGGCCAGCGTCAGTTTGCCCGACTGCTGGGCCAAAGCAAGGGCCGCGACCTGTTCTGACGTGGCCTCGACCGTCACTGTCCGGGCAATCTGGGTTTCATCGGCGCGGTCGGCGTCAGCGCTTTGATCAATGGCAATCAGGCGGATAGAGGCTTGAATGAGCTTGGTGGTTTCGTTGCCATTCGCAGTGCCGGACCAATAGACATCGACGCGATCATTTGGACGCAAAAACCCCGAAACGCCGGAAGACACATCAACATTGATCGCCAGCGCCCGCATGCCAGGGCTCAGGTTGGCGGTGATCCCGGCGTCGACACCCGGATCGGTGATCTTCTTGGCAAGCACCGGCTCATAGGCTTCCAGGCTGCGCAAGGCCGCACGCAAGCGTGTCTCGCCTTCGAAGTAGATCGGAATGATTGCCGGGTCACCACCCTGCGGGGCGGCGATCACATTGAAGGCACCTTCCGGCACCTTGTCAGCCTGCCATTTGATGACCTCAAGATCGTCGCGGGTCAGCTTGTCGCCGTACTGCAGCGGTTTGTTGGCGACAACCACATTGACAAGCGCCGGCGCCGCGTCTTGTTCCGCCTGAAGTCGGTCGCGCTCCAACTGGGTTTGCGCGATATAGCCTTGCGCCATGTAGACCGCAAAACCTGCAAGCCCCAGACCCAAAACCAACACCAATCCGAATACCATCCGCATAACGCGTCCTCTCGATTACTTCTTCACTGGCTAATGGCCCCTGCAGGCGGGCCAAGCCTCTTTTCTGCCGACAGTATCCAGAACAATTTGGGCGGAATCGTGGTCAAAGCTGGCAGAGTTGACGGTATTTTATGCAGCCAGGAAACGATTATGCGGCATAACGTGCCTGCTAATCAAACAAGCGCCCTTTCGGGCGCCCGCAATCGGCTTCGGTGTGGCGGCTCTACGCGGATCGGTGTCCCTTAGAATGACGTGTTGATGGTCGCGCCCGTCAAAAAGTTGGCGACAGATAAACCAACGGACGCGATATTGCCGCGCAAGCCCGCCATCGCCACAGCACTAAGGCCAAGCACCGCTGCGGTCAGCACGACCCAGTCGACTGTCACAGCACCGCTGTCATCGTCGTAAAAGCGTCCGGTCAACTTGAAAATATACATTACGTTCTCCTCGGAATTCGATTTGTCCCATGCGGGTCAACACGAAAGGCAATAATCTGATCTCTTGACGTTCATTTAACCGACCATTCGTGGCGTCATTGGGGCTATGGCCGATCTTTTTTTTAGCCTTGTCCGCATAACGTCAAACAATCCATTCCGTCGTTGGAAACAAACCCCCTTGCGTCGCAAAAAAAGCAAAAACCGCGCCCTTTCGGGGCGCGGTTTGCCGTCCGGGGCCGGAGCCCCGGAGCATCAGAACGTGGTGAGGATCGACTGCGACGCCAGGTGGGCGTTGATGCGGGTGCTGAGCGTGCCGGTGCCGGTGCGGATCGCGGCCAGGGCAGCGACGCCAAGCCCAACCACAGCGGCGGTCAGAACGACCCAGTCAACAGTCACGGCACCGTCTTCAGCTTCTTCGAATTTCTTGAACAGTTTGAAAAATTTCATCGGGTCTCTCCAATAAGTTGTTTGTTGCACCATCCGCCTCGTGTCTTCCGGGTGGCTGCGCCTTGGCCCGTCTCCGTCGCGGCATGGGACTAATAGGCCACCCAAACGTGGCACGAATTTGTCGGAGATCGTACATTTTCGTAACGACGTCTTTGAATGTATTTTTTTAACTTATTGAAATATAATGGAATATTTTAATTCCACTTGTATCTGTAAAAAAGTTTATGTTGCCGAAAGGTCGAATTGCGCAGGCATCGCTTACGCGGATGCTCGAAAACAGATGCACTGCGCTGCAGTATTTGCAACTGTGATCCAAAGAAAAAAGCTTCCGAGGCAGGCAAAGGTTTTGGCAATGACGCTGGGCGTCAGGTGGGTTTTGGTCGCATCTGTGATCGTCTGCGCCATGCAGGCGGCGGCGGAAGCCGTTGCACCGGTCTATCCCGACTTTACCTTCAAGCGAATTTCGGCCCCAAAGGCAGGGTCACAAAAACGCATCATGGTGCAGATCGACCCTGCCGAGCAGGCCGAACGACTTGCCTCGGCGTTACCGGCACCGGAACATCCGATCCCCCGGGGCGCGGCCGATCCGGCGCTTGGACCCGTGCCGCCAATGCCAGCGGCTCCCCTTGGAAGTTACAGTTGGTTCTGGGATCAGGTTTCGCCCAAGCTTGCAGACAAGGCCGGGCGGTTTTCCTTGGCGCTGGCAAGCCTGACCCAAGGACCGCAGGGTGCGGTCGTATCCGGGCCGCGGTTGCAACAGATGCAGGATATTGCCGCCACCCATGGCACCGATATTCTCAAAGCGACCGTTGGCACCGAAGTGTCTCCCGCCCTTGTGCTTGCCGTCATTGGTATTGAGAGTGCGGGCAAAGCCGAC
Organism: Pseudomonadota bacterium; assembly: GCA_031376305.1. GTDB lineage: Bacteria > Pseudomonadota > Alphaproteobacteria > Rhodobacterales > Rhodobacteraceae > TMP-24. The sequence goes on from JANMDM010000100.1 coordinate 15,980, forward strand.
GCTGTGTCTGGCTCGGGGGCCGTTGGTCTTATGCAATTGATACCCGCCACCGCGGATCGTTTTGGGGTCAAAGACAGCACTGATCCGGTGGACAATATCAAAGGCGGCGTTGCCTATCTTGACTGGTTGATGAAAGAGTTTGACCGTGATCCGCTGATGGTGATCGCGGCATACAACTCGGGTGAGAATGCGGTAAAGGGCAATGGCGGCGTGCCGCCATTCACGGAAACCCGCGACTATGTGCCAAAGGTGCTGGCGGCTTGGGCGATTGCGCGTGGACTGTGCGTGACGCCCCCCGAACTGGTGTCGGATGGTTGCGTCTTTGCGGTGAAAAGGTAAGGCAGATATGACCGGAGTAAAACCGCTCGTCCTGGACGTTGACGGCACTTTTCTGAAAACCGACCTCTTGTGGGAAACGTTTTGGGCGGGTCTGGGCAAGGCGCCGATTGCAACCCTGAAGGCATGCCTGCGGCATCTGAGCGACCGTGCCGCCCTTAAGGCGGCCCTTGCCCGGATCGCGCCTTTGCGTCTCGATCTCTTGCCGGTCAATGGCGAGGTGGCTGATCTGGCACTTCAGAACCGGGTTGCGGGGCGCGAAGTGATTTTGGCCTCAGGCGCCGACCGCTGCCTTGTCGCGCGGCTGGCCGCAAATTACGGCCTGTCCGATCAGGTCTTCGCGTCGGACGGGCGTACCAATCTGACAGGGGCCAAAAAAGCTGCGGCTCTGGTGACGCGTTTTGGCGAGGGAGGCTTTGACTACGCGGGCAACCACGCCGTTGATGTTGCGGTGTGGGAAAAGGCCGACAACGCCCTGGTGGTGGGCCATGTGGCGTCGGCGCGGATGTTGGCAGCGCGCGGACAAAATGTTGTTGAACTCTCTGGCGGTTTCAGCTGGCAGGCATTGCTAAAGGCGATGCGCCCGCATCAATGGGTCAAAAACGCCCTGTTGATCCTGCCGATGATTGCCGCGCATCGCTTTGATCTGCTGACGCTGGTGCCGATCTTGTGGGGGATCGCGGCATTTTCGGCTGCGGCCTCGGCAATTTACATCGTCAACGACCTGCTTGATCTGGAGGCTGATCGCCAGCATCAGACCAAACGGAACCGCCCATTCGCCAGCGGCGACGTGCCGATTCAGGTGGGGATGGTTGTCAGTGCGACTTTGGCACTTTTGGCTTTGGGTGTCGCTGCCGCCTTGAATGTCGCCTTCCTGGGGGCGGTTCTGCTCTATATGGCGATCTCATTGGCCTATTCGATGAAGCTCAAGCGTATGCGCTGGGTCGATGTGGCAACACTGGCCAGCCTTTACACGATCCGTGTTATCGCCGGGGCCGCTGCAGGACAGGTCGATGTGTCAATCTATATGTTGATCTTCATCTTTCCGGTCTTCATTGCCCTCGGTTGCGTCAAGCGGTTGACCGAGCTGACCCTGGCCACTTCGGATGAGCGCCTGCCGGGGCGCGGTTATGGGCGCCCTGATCGCAGCGACCTTTTGAACGTCGCGGGCTTGGGCACGGTTGGTGCGCTTTTGATCTTTTTCCTCTACTCAATCAGTGACCAGGGACAGGCCCTCTACCCGACAACCTGGATCCTTTGGGCGGCCATGCTGCCAATGGCGCTGTGGCTGGTGCGCATGGTCATGCTGGGCTGGTTTGGCAAGCAGGATTACGATCCGATCGTCTTCGCCATGCGCGACAAATTTGGCATTGGCATCCTGATGATCATCCTCAGCCTGATGTTCTGGGCCGCAGGACTTTGGTCACAGTGGTTCGGCGGATAAGATCGCCTTCATCTTGGCGAAAATATCCCCGCCGGGGGCTTCCGACCGCGCGGTGGGAGGCCTCCGGCGGGAGTATTGGCGCAAAGAAAAAGCCGTTCAGATTTTCATCTTTTTGAAGATCGGCTCAGGGATATTGCGGATGATCAGCATGATGTAGCGCCAAAAGAAGGGCGTATAGATCACGTTGCGGCGTTTTTTGACGGCGTGCAGGATGTCGTCAGCCACGGCTTCGGGGGTGGCCACCAGGAACATGCCGGGCAGGCCCCATGTCATCGCGGTATCCACAAAGCCGGGTTTGACGGTCACCACATGGCCGCCGGCGCGGGTCAACCGGTTTCTGAGGCCGGACAAATAGGTATGGAAACCAGCCTTGGCGGCGCCGTAGACGTAATTGCCGATCCGCCCCCGGTCTCCGGCAACAGAGCCTACCCCCACCACAGTTCCGCCGCCACGCGCTTCCATTAATGGCACCAGCATCTGCAAAAAGCGGGCGGGGCCGGTGAAGCTGTCGGTGACAGTCCCGTCTATGAGGGCGGGATTGGCGTCGATATCTGCTTGCGCGGGCATCGAGCCGACGAAGATTGCGGCGCTCAGCTCTCCTTCCTCGTGGCCCATCCGGGCGATAAGGGCGGCAAAGCCGCTTGCGTCACGGGCGTCAAAGGCCAGCGCCTCGGCTTGCCGCGCGCCGCGCAACACGCAGTCGGCGGCAAGCGTGGTCAGGTCTGCGATGTCGCGGCCAGCCAGCAAGACGCAAGCCCCGTCGGCAGCGACTTTGCGCGCAAAGGCCCGCGCCATGGCCGAGGTCGCGCCCAGGATGATCCAGGTCTTCATTGGGCCGTACTCCTCAGCTTCAGGCGTCGTATCATGTCAGTCATCAGGTGGCCTTCGGGGTCGGCGGTCTGTGCCGCGCGGCGCCAGTCGCCAAGTTCGGGATACATCGCTGCAATATCGCCCCCGCGTGCAAGACTGTCCTTGGCAAAGTAAATCCTGCCGCCAGCAGCCACGGTCATGTCTTCCAGACGCTTTATCAATTCGCGGGCTTCGGCGCGGTTGGGGAAATCGACGGCCAGAGTATAGCCCTCCATTGGGAAGGAAAGATATCCAGCGCGCCCCGGCCCCATGCGCTTGAGAACGGCGAGCGGTGAGGCAAGGCCGGATACGGCAATCGCTTCGAGCATTGAGCGTAACGCCGGGGCGGAGCTGATCGGCACCACGCATTGGAATTGGTGAAAGCCGCGTTTGCCGTAGAGCCGGTTCCAGTCGTGGATCTTGTCGAGCGGGAAGAAGAAATCCGAAATCGGTCTGACCACCGTGCGTCCCATGTCCGGCACCCGGCGGAAATAGGCGTTGTTGAACGCCTTTACCACCGGCGCTGCCAGAGCGAACCCTGGCGCGTTGAACGGAACTTTGCGGTATTTCGCGCGCTTTGGGACCAGGCCAGAACCGGTTTCGCCTTCTTCCAGAATGCCGCGCCCAAGGTTTTGTCCGGTTGCGGTGGCGTCGATCCAGCCAACCGAATAGGTCGCCGCTGAGGTGTCGAGCATCGACAGGAACGCGTCCCAGCCGTCGATGCGCCGTTCTGTCACCACCATCACGTCGCCTTTGCACGGCAGCAGTCGAATTTTGGCCGACAGGATCACACCGGTTTGGCCAAGCCCGCCTGCGGTGGCGCGAAAAAGGTCGGGTGCGGTATCGGGGGAGACGTCAACCGCGCCCTCTGCCTGGCGCAGGCGCAAAGAGAGCACATGCTGGCAAAAACTGCCCATATGATGGTGGTTCTTGCCGTGCACGTCCTGGGCGATGCAGCCGCCCACCGTGGCAAAGCCGGTTCCCGGCATGACGGGGGGAAGCCAGCCTTTCGGCGCGAAGGCGGCGGCGATTTCACCGATACGGGCCCCCGCTTCGACCTCCAGAACGCCGGTGGCGGGGTCGAATGACAGCATCCGGTCAAGTCGCGTCATGTCGATGACCCGCCCCCCCGAGTTCAAACCAGCGTCGCCATAACTGCGGCGCATGCCAATGGCGGGCACCATCGCCGCGGAAAGCAAGGTTGCAAGTGTGCGTTGCCGTTCCGGCCGGGCAATTTCGCCCTTGGCGGTCAGCGCCCGGCCCCAGCCAGTATACTCAGCAGTTTTCCAGGTCATTTGACCCCCTTGAAGGACAGTCTTTCGGCGAAAGGAAAGGCAAACATGCCGATGCCGACAGCGAACCATAATGTTGTTATACGGATGATGGCGGTTGCGGCCACGGCGACGTCGAGCCCGGTGCCCTCCATGGACAAGAGCGTGACCATCGCCACCTCAGCCCCGCCGACACCGCCCGGTGCGCCGGTCAGGCCGCCGGCAAGGGTTGCGAAAAGAAAAATTGCCATGGCTTTGGCGAGGTCGATGTGCGCGCCGAGCCATCCCAAGAGCAAATGCAGCGCATAGCCTTCAAACGCCCAGCCGGCCAAGCCGAGCATCACGGCGGGAAAAAGCACCCCACCGCGACCGAACGTCTCAAGCGAGAGGGCGGCGCGGCGCGCGCGGGCGAAGGTACGGGGCAGGCGGCCGGTCAGCCGGTAGGTCTGGGTGACCAAGGTGGCGAGCAGTCGCGGACGGGTAACGATCATGGCGGTGCAAAGGGCGAGGATCGCCAGCGGAACCGCGCCTTTGATCGCAGTTGTTGCAAGGGTCAGGCAGGTGCAGAGCAAGAGCGCCATTGCGGCCAAATCCGCGGCCCGGTCCATCAGCGCCAATGGTGCCACCCGCTCGACCAGCCAACCGGTTTCGCGGCAAAGCCAGCGCATACGTACCAGTTCACCGACACGTCCCGGAGTTACGCTCATGGCAAAGCCGCCAAAGAAGTGGCGCAGATCCTGGGGTAACGTGGTTGGCAAGCCGAGGCCGCGGGTGAACAGGTGCCACCGCAACCCGCGCGCCACATAATTGCCCAGTGACAAAAGCAGCAGGAGACCGATTTGCCAGAGGTGCAGCCGCGCCAGTTGCGCCCAGGTTTCTTCCCGGTTGCCGGTGGCCGCAAGGCCGATCAGGCCCGCGATGAAAAGGACTGCGAACCCAGCGCTCACAGCCCAGCGGCGTTGGCGCTTTGCGGGCGCTGCAAGGGACGGGTCGGGAAGGGGTAAATCTGCGCTCATCATTGCCAAGGCAGGTAGAGACAGAATTGGGCATCAATGTGGAGTTGTTTCGATATTTTCGACAATCACCGCCATGATGTCGGATCGCCGGTGGCGATCCGACCGAGGGGGGGGGGGGGGGGGGGGGGCCCCGGGCCCCCCCGGAATATTTATAGAAGTAAAAAACGTAGTTGGGTGGGGTGTGGTGGTGTGGGGGGTGGGGGGGGGCGGGGGGCGGGGGTGGAGCCC
>JANMDM010000121.1:0-13146 GCA_031376305.1 Pseudomonadota bacterium
CCGGTCCCCTTGTTCCGGCCCCGCTTGTCCCCTAACGCTGGTCGCCTGTCAAACCCCCGAGGTATCCGATGAACACCGGCTCCCCGCCAAAACACTGGGCCCCGCTGATGGCCGAGTTTCTGGTCAGCGATTTCAGCAAGACGCTGGCCTTCTGGACCGGCCCGCTGGGCTTTGCCATCGCCTTTTCCCGCCCCGCCCAGAAACTCGCCTGCCTCGCACATCCCGACGGCGCGCAGATCATGTTCTATGAACGTGACGGCGATTGGGAGACCGGCGCGCTGGAACCACCCTTCGGGCGCGGCGCCATCATCCAGGTCTATGTCGAGGACGTCGATGCGATTGCTGCGCGCGTCGCCGCCGCCGACCATCCCTTCTACGTGCCGCTGCGCGAAAAATGGCGCGACTGGGGCGACCGTCTTGGCGGCCAGCGCGAGTTTCTGGTGCAAGACCCCGACGGCTATCTGGTGATGGTGGCGCAAAGGATCGGCGAGCGGCCAAAGCCCTGAGGGACGCTCCCGTGACCTATCTGTTGTCGCGCGAAATCTGCGCCCCCAGCCCCGTCATCAGCCCCTCGAACACCGGAAAGCTCGTCGCAATCGGCGATCCGTCATCAATGCCGACCGGCTTTTTCGCAGCCAATCCCAGCACCAGAAAACTCATGGAAATCCGGTGGTCGATGTGGGTTTTGCACGTTGCCCCCCCCGGCACCCCAGCGGCCCCCATGCCGTGAACAATCAGCACATCTTCCTCTTCCTCAATGCGAACCCCGCAAGCCTCAAGCCCGCGCGCCATCGCGTCGATCCGGTCAGATTCCTTCACCCGCAGTTCTTTCACGCCGCGCATCACGGTGATGCCCTCGGCAAAAGCCGCCACCACCGACAGCACCGGATATTCGTCGATCATGCTGGCGGCGCGGTCTTCGGGCACCTCAATGCCTTTGAGGTTTGAGAACCGCACCCGCAGATCCGCCACCGGCTCGCCGCCCTCTTCGCGCGGATCGAGGAACTCGATATCCGCCCCCATCTCGACCAGCGTCAGATAAAGCCCGTTGCGGGTCGGGTTCTGGCTGACACCCGGCACCAGAATATCCGAGCCTTCGACGATCAGCGCCGCACAGACCGGAAAGGCCGCCGAACTTGGATCACGCGGCACCGCCACGGTCTGCGCCCGCAGTTCCGGCTGCCCGGTCAGGGTGATGACCCGGCCCTCGGCGGTATCCTCAACCACCAGCTCCGCCCCGAACCCGCGCAGCATCCGCTCCGAATGATCGCGCGTCGGCTCTTTCTCGATCACCACCGTCTGCCCCGGCGCGTTCAGCCCGGCCAGCAGCACCGCCGACTTCACCTGCGCCGAAGGCATCGGCACGGTGTAGCGCACCGGCACCGGGTCAGCAGCCCCGACAATCGTCATCGGCAGCCGCCCGCCCTTACGCCCATGCGACCGTGCCCCAAACAGCGCTAACGGATCCGTGACCCGTCCCATCGGTCGCTTGCGCAAAGACGCATCCCCGGTGAAGGTCGCGGTGATCGGCGAGGTCGCCATGCAGCCCATGATCAACCGCACCCCGGTGCCGGAATTGCCGCAGTCGATCACGTCGGCAGGCTCGGCAAAACCGCCCACCCCCCCACCAAAGACCGACCAGCCCCCCGCCCCGGGCGGCGGCACCTCCGCTCCGAAGGCCCGCATGGCCGATGCGGTGTCCAACACGTCCTGCCCCTCCAGAAGTCCTGTCACCCGCGTCTCGCCCACCGACAAGGCGCCCAGGATCAGCGCCCGGTGCGAGATTGACTTGTCGCCCGGAACCTCGGCCACGCCCTTCAGCGCCCCGGACTTTCGGGCAGTCATCGGGATCGGTTCGCTGTGGCCAGACATTGCAAAGACTCCTCGAAATGCGCCCTGCTGATAGCGCACCCGCCAGAGCCGGTCCATGCCCGCCCCCTTCATCTTTGCAAAAATATCCCCGCCGGAGGCAGCCCGCCCTTACTGCCTGCGAAAGGTCAGGTAATGTGGCACCCGGCCTTCGCGCAATGCCTTTTGCTCATAGCGGGTGGAAATCCAGTCGGCCCAGGGCGCGCTACTGGACGAAACCAGCTCAAACCCCGCTTCGGGCACCTCGTGCAGCGTCTGGCGCACATAATCGGGAATGTCTGTCGACACCCGGAACTCCGCCCCCGGCGCCAAAAGCCGCGCCAAGGGCCGAAGGTGGTCTTGCGTCACAAACCGCCGCCGGTGATGGCGGCGCTTCGGCCAGGGATCGGGGTAATTCAGGAAGGCCTTCGCCACCGAAGCTTCCGGCAGAACCTCCAGTAGGTCCCGCGCGTCCCCCGGATAGACGGCAAGGTTCGTCACCCCCGCCGCGCGGATTTTGCCCAAAAGCATGGCGACACCATTGATGAAGGGCTCGCAGCCGATGATCCCCACCTGCGGATAGGCTGCTGCCATATGCACCAGATGCTCGCCGCCGCCAAAGCCCACCTCAAGCCAGACCGGCCGCGCGTCGCCAAAGATCGAAGCGGGGGCGACAGGCAGCCGTTCCGGGTTCTCGTCGCGCGACAGCCCTTGCGGAGTCAGCGTCGCCAGATCTTCCGACAGATAGGTTTTCTGGCTCGGCCGCAGCGTCTTGCCCTTTAAGCGGCCATAGAAATTGCGCCATTCCGGCTGAGCATCGGTTTCATCGGTCATCGGCGGCCCCACAGGTGATCGGCGGCCTCTACCCCCGCAGCAGCCGGGCGGTCAACCCCGGCCGCGATAGGGGGCCACCCCCTGATCGGGGATCCACACGCCTTCGGGCGGCGTGCCGGTCTGCCAGAAGACATCAATCGGAATCCCGCCGCGCGGATACCAATAGGCTCCGATGCGCAACCATTCCGGCTCCAGCAGCGCCACCAGTTTCTTGGCGATATCGACAGAACAATCCTCGTGGAACGCCCCGTGATTGCGGAAGGAATGCAGGTAAAGCTTCAGCGATTTGCTTTCGACCAGCCAGTCGCGCGGAATATAGTCAATGACAATATGGGCGAAATCCGGCTGCCCGGTCATCGGGCAGATCGAGGTGAATTCGGGTGCCGTGAAGCGCACCACATAAAGCGTGCCGGAATGGCCGGCAGGCACACGCTCAAGGATTGCATCCTCAGGGTTTGCCGGGGCTGCGGTCGCCTGCCCTAGCTGCGACAGTCCCGATACATCGGTCTTGACCATCGGTCCCTCCTGCGTTGGTGTAGGGTGGGCAATCTGCCCACCCCCGCTTTGATCATACCGCCTTTTTCAGCGCCTCAATCAGATCAACCCGCTCCCAGCTGAAGCCGCCGTCGGCTTCCGGCGCGCGGCCAAAGTGGCCGTAAGCCGAGGTGCGGGCATAGATCGGCCGATTCAACCCCAGATGGGTGCGAATACCGCGCGGGGTCAGATCCATGACCTTCGCCACGGCCTTTTCAATCTGCGCTTCCGGCACATTCCCGGTGCCATAGGTGTCGCAATAGATCGACAGCGGCTTTGCCACGCCGATCGCATAAGACACCTGAATGACGCAGCGTGTCGCCAAACCGGCCGCCACGACGTTCTTGGCCAGATAGCGCGCCGCATAAGCGGCCGAACGGTCAACCTTGGTGGGATCTTTCCCCGAGAACGCGCCGCCGCCATGGGGGGCGGCCCCACCATAGGTGTCGACGATGATCTTGCGGCCGGTCAGACCGGCGTCGCCATCCGGCCCGCCGATGACGAAGGTGCCGGTCGGGTTGACCCACCATTCGGTCTTGTCGGTCAGCCAGCCTTGCGGCAGTACCTGGCGGATATAGGGTTCGACGATGGCGCGGATATCGTCACTGGTCTGGCTTTCATGCGCATGCTGGGTCGACAACACCAAGGAAGTAACCTCGACCGGCTTGCCGCCTTCATAACGCAGCGACAACTGCGACTTGGCATCCGGGCGCAGTGTTGGTTCTTGCCCGGATTTGCGCACTTCAGCCAGACGGCGCAGGATTGCCTGCGCATATTGAATTGGGGCAGGCATCAACTCGGGCGTCTCGTCGACGGCATAGCCAAACATGATGCCCTGATCACCAGCGCCGTCGCGGTCCACACCCTGGCTGATATGGGCGGATTGGGCATGCAGAAGGTTCGTCACCTCAAGCGTGTTCCAGTGGAACTCGTTCTGCTCATAGCCAATGTCCTTGACACAGCCACGCACGATCCCGTCGACTTTGCCCATGTATTCGGCAAGCTTGCGCTGGTCGGACAATCCAACTTCGCCGCCCACAACCACGCGGTTGGTCGTGGCAAAGGTTTCGCAGGCGACGCGGGCATTGGGTTCTTCGGCCAGAAAGGCATCAAGGACGGCATCTGATATGCGGTCACAGACCTTGTCTGGGTGCCCCTCCGAAACGCTTTCGGAGGTAAAAATATAATTCTGACGGGACATGAAACGCTCCATTTGAGTTTTACCCACCGCGCCAGGAAGCCGTTGCAGTGGTTTGACACACGACCCCTAGGTCGCGCCGAAGCTGAGGTCAACCGCTTCTTTTTCTTCGTGTCAGGGCCAGCCCCAATAGGCACCCCCCCAAACCCATTGTTGCAGGCAGATCGCCCCACTGTGCATAGAATGTCGGCAAAAGCGCCTGCGGAACATCAACATCCATCCAGCCTTCGGTGTTCAACGGCAGGCTTTTTAACATCCGTCCCTTGGCATCAATCGCCGCCGTGACGCCGGTATTTGCCACCCGCATCAACGGCAGGCCCTGTTCGATGGCCCGAAGTTGGGCCTGCGCAAGATGCTGGTAGGGACCGGCAAGATTGCCAAACCATCCATCATTGGTAATCTGCAATATCCAGTCCGCCCGCTCTGGTGCCGCCCGCAGGTCCTGAGGGAAAACCGCCTCATAGCAGATCAGCGGCAGAACCTTTCCGGCGGCCCCAAGGTCAAGCACCGCCGCCCCCGTTCCCGCAGTATAGCCGTTTCCATCGCGCGCTGCGAAGGCAGTGATCCCGATGACGGCAAGCTGATCACCAAAAGGCATGTATTCCCCAAAGGGAACCAGATGGTGTTTGTCATAGACGGCACGCACCGCCCCGAATTCATCGGTGGCCACCAACGCATTGAAATAGCGCGTGCCTTCGGCGCGCTGGATGCCCATTGCCAGCGGAACACCGCCAGCTTTGCCGACTGCCTCACCGATCAGATCGCCGGCGTCTTCCAGCAGATAAGGCACTGCGGTTTCAGGCCAGACGATCAGATCAAGTGGCAGGTCTGCGGGTGCAGCCGTCGCCTGCATTTGCCGATCAATAAAGGTGCCCCACATGCCGGGTTCCCATTTGAGGCTTTGGGTCGCGTTCGGTTGCACCAACCTGACGCGAATTGGCTCCGGCCGGGCAGCATCAGGAAATCCAAGCCGCACAAGGCCAAGACCCCAAACCACGGCCAAAAGGGTGACCGAGCCAGACAAGCCCACAAAGCGGTGCCGCACAGTTGTTCCCAGCGCCGGGAACAGCGCAAGGGTCATGGTCAAGGCCGAAAGGCCGATCGGCCCGGCATAGGCCGCCATTTGCGCAACCGGCGTGGCGATCCAGATATGTCCGACCAGCGCCCAGGGAAACCCGGTCAGGGCATAGCTGCGCAACAGATCGGTGGCGCTCAGACCTGCGGCAAAGCCGAAAGCCCGGGTTGCATGGGACCTGCCCAACCCGGCGATGGTGGCCGCCAACAGCCAAAACAACGCCATCCCGCCCGCCATGAGGACCAAAGCGAAAGGCGCCATCCAGCCATCTTGCGCCGCATCGACCATAAAGGGGTCAACAATCCAGAATAATGTGGCCATGAAGTAGCCCGCGCCACCACACCACCCGCGCCACAACCGGGTGCGGCCATCGGCGGCTTGCGCGACATGAAAAGCCAGATAAGAAAGGGCGGGCAACGCCAGCCACCAAAAATCCAGCGGCGCCTGACCAGAGGCCGCAAACAGTCCGGCCAGGCAGGGAAAAACCGCCGACCGCGCCAACGCCTTGACCGCAATCATCCCGATGTTTGTGGCAGACGAACCCGCAGCCGCTTGATCCGGCGCGGGTCAGCATCGACAACTTCGAATTCAGCGCCACTTTCATGCGGGATCACCTCGCCGCGGGCTGGCACCCGGCCCACCAGCATGATGACCAGCCCGCCCAACGTGTCGATTTCTTCGTCTTCGTCCTCATGGGCAAGTTTCATGCCGATCTCGGCCTCGAACTCTTCCAGCGCGGCGCGCGCCTGAACAATGTATTGTCCGGGTTTTTCCAACGCCCAAAGGCCATCCTCGGCCTCGTCATGCTCATCGGCGATCTCGCCGATCACCTGTTCGATCAGGTCTTCGATGGTCACCAACCCATCGACCCCGCCATATTCGTCGATCACCAACGCCATGTGGATACGCTCGGTCTGCATCTTTTGCAGCAAGACGCCGATCGGCATGGAAGGCGGCGCGTAAAGCAAGGGGCGCAGCAACTTGCGCAGGTTAAAACGCGGTTTGGTTTCCGAAAACGCGTGTTGAAGCGCCAGATCTTTCAGGTGGATGATCCCTAAAGGGCTGTCGAGCGTGCCTTTGAAGACCGGCAGCCGTGAAAAGCCGCTGTCGCGGAAGGCGGAAACCAACGCATCCATCGTGATCGCCACCGGCACCGCGACGATTTCGACCTTGGGGATGGCGACGTCATCAACGCGCATGCGCCGCAAGTTGCCCATCCCCGGCAGTGCCTGCCCTTTCGCAGGGTCATAGGTGGCACCGGGTTGCGCTGCGGTTTCCTCTGCGGCTTCCGACGCCGAAAAAGCGTTCCGGAGCCGCCCGAAAAAGCCGCGCTGTCCGCTACTGTCCGAAGGCTCCGACGCGTCGTCGGCTGCCTGCGTTTCGTCTGCCGATTCACCCATTGGTCCTGTCCGACTTTCCTTGTTCTGCCAAATTGGTGTCACTCATAGGGATTCGCAATGCCCATGCCCTGCAATATCCGCGCCTCGAGGCCTTCCATCAGCGTCGCATCAGCCTCGAAGATGTGATCATACCCCAGAAGATGCAACGTTCCATGAACCAGCAAATGCGAAACGTGATCGCGCATCGGTTTGGATTGCGCGGCCGCTTCATGATCGCAGGTTTCCCAGGCAATGGCGATATCGCCAAGTTCCGCGGGCATCGTGACCGGACCGGCCTTGGGCAAATGCGGGCGATCACCGGGGGTGTCGGCCCCAAGCTCGGCGGCGGGCCAGGACAAGACATTGGTCGGTTGCGGCTTGCCGCGAAAATCGGCGTTCAATGCTGAAATCCGACGGTCATCACAGCCAAGCAGGCTGATTTCGAACCCATCGACACGCAGCAACAGCGCCGCAAGCGTTGCCTGCGCAGCCGCCTCGGCCAGATCCTCCAGCCCGAACCCGGTCCAGCGCGGGTCTTCGATCAGCGTGTCAACCAGTGGCTCCATCATCGCGGTCATAGGCTTCGATGATGCGCGCCACAAGGGGATGGCGCACCACATCTTTGGCGGTGAAATAGTTGAAGCTGACGCCCTTGACCCCATCAAGGATCCGCTCGGCGTCCTTCAGGCCGGAGTTCACCCCGCGCGGCAGGTCGATTTGCGTGCGGTCACCAGTCACCACCATGCGGCTGCCCTCGCCCAGACGGGTCAGGAACATCTTCATCTGCATGGTCGTGGCATTCTGGGCTTCGTCCAACACGCAAAAAGCGTTGGAAAGCGTGCGCCCCCGCATGAAGGCCAAAGGCGCAATTTCGATCCGCTTTTCGGCGATCAGCTTTTCCACTTGTTTGGCGGGTAAAAAGTCATTCAGCGCGTCGTAAAGCGGCTGCATATAGGGATCGACTTTTTCCTTCATGTCGCCGGGCAGGAAGCCCAGCCTTTCGCCCGCCTCAACCGCCGGGCGCGACAGGATGATCTTGTCGACATGCCCGCCGATCAGCATGGTAACCCCAACCGCCACCGCCAGATAGGTCTTGCCGGTGCCCGCAGGCCCGATGCCAAAGGCCAGTTCATGCTGAAACAGATGCTTCACATAGGCCTTCTGCGCTTCGGTCCGCGGTTCGACCTGCTTTTTGCGGGTGCGAATCTCGACCCGGCCCGAGGCGAACATCTCAAGCTGATCTTCGATGCTTGCCGGCGCCGAAATACCGGTTTCCCCCATGCGGATCTGCGCGTCAATCTCGCCCGCGTCAATCGGCCGCCCGATTTCAAGCCGCCCGTACAGCGTTTGCAGCAAAGCTGCAGCCTGCCCGCGCGCCTCAGCCGAACCGACCACCGCAAGATGGTTGCCGCGCCGCAGGATATGAATGCCAAGCTGGTGCTCGATCTGAGCGAGATTGCGGTCAAACTCTCCGCAAAGGTCAATCAAAAGACGGTTATTGGGAAATTCCAGAAGCGTTTCATGCACATCTTCGGGACGCGGCGGCGGGGTCAAGGCGCTGATGCCCAATAATATCTCCCAAGCAAAAGGTAGCTAAGGCCGATGGTGCCTGCACGGGGCCGACAAATCAAGCGCGCTGTTGCGGCATAAGGGTGATGAGCGAATTTAGGCCCTGCCACCAGATTTCAGGCGCTGCCGCAAAAGGGCTGCAAAACTGTCAATCCGCGCAGCAAAGCGCGTTTCAAGCCGCGCGCGGCCAAGCTTAAGGGTCTGCAATAATACCCGCGCTGCAAAAGTTTTTGGTTTGATGTCGAAATCTACCGCCAGCCGGGTCTGGTTGCGCGCCAAGGGCGCGAGGTTGACCGTCAGGGCAAAATCAAAACCGCCGCTGTGGCCTTCAAGTATCATTCGGCGGGGCGGCTCAAAGGTCGCAATGCGGCTCTCCACCTGTCGCTGCCTTCCCCGGAAGGGAAACCGCACCAACCAAGACATGCCGACCCCCGGCACTTGAAGCTGATCCCGGCGCTGGATCTCGGCCCCGTGCCGGAGGGCCAGGTTTTCATAGCTGTCAAAATCGGCCAGCGCCGCGAACACGTCGCCATTTGCAGCGTCGATATCCTTCCGCGCGCTTAGTTTCATTCAGTCGCTCCCGATCCCGAAACCGACACTTGCCGTCAATCCATGCGGCCCGCAAGCCATCCTGACAGAAGAAACTCGGCGATCGCACCGCGCCGTGGCGGGCGGATCGTCGGATGCAATCCGGCCGCGACTTGGGCCATATCTTCGCGCGATATCCAAAAGGCGTCCTCAATCTCTTGCGGATCTATGACAATCTCGGTCGAGATCGCCGCCCCGGCACAGCCGATCATCAACGAAGACGGGAAGGGCCAGGGCTGGCTGGCCAGATACCGCACCGGACCAACACGCACCCCGGTTTCCTCGAAAACCTCGCGGCGCACGGCGGCCTCCAGCGTCTCGCCCGGCTCCATGAAGCCCGCCAACAACGAATACATGCCGTCAGGCCAGCCCGGTGACCGCCCCAGCAAGACAGAATTGCCATGCGTAACCAGCATGATCACCACCGGATCCGTGCGCGGAAAATGTGCGCTGCCACAGACCGGACACCGCCGCTGCCATCCCCCCATGACGATGGCGCTTGGCTGACCGCAGCTGGCGCAAAACGCGTGACTGTCATGCCAGGCCGACAGCGCCTTGGCCGTCGCCACCAGCTCAGCATCCAGCGGCGACAACCTTGCCATCACCGCCCGCAGTTCTGCGAACCGAAATGCCGGCCCCAGCTTCGGATGTGCCTGCTCGCTTGGGTCAAGAAATACACTCGCATTGGCGACGGGGCCCTCGATGGGCTCCCACTCAGAAATATCGCGAAAGAAATGCGGGATGCCATCGGCCAACCCTAAAAACACCGGCTCGGCAGGATGGCCGTCGAACAGGTCATGGTCCACGGGCAACCACCCGGCTGCGTCGCCGCTGATCAACGGTTTGCCCCGCCACAAAGGCAGGCACAGCGCCTGCCGAACGCCAAGCAACCTTTGCAAAGCGACGGCATCCCCACGCAGATTTGCGGCGCGGTCGAAACCGCTCCCAGAAAACGTAACACCCGGATCGTCGTACATCGCCTGCAGCTCCCAAAGGGGCGACCAGACGCACCCTGTTGCCCCGGAACATACCCGTCAAAACCGGCGGCGCCAGCGGTGTTGTAAAAACAACCTGAGAGAGAAATATGTCTACGCCTGCGCCGCGCGTGTGGTATGCCGGTGAAACAAACGCTAATCTTTGCGCAGGTGAATCTCTACAGGGGTCAGAATGACTGCTCCCGGTCATGGCGCAAAACAGACGACCAAAGCCCAAGTTCAGGAATCTGCGTGAAACATAAAGCAGCGAACGGTGCATCGGGCGCATTCGGTCACTACCAACTTCGCGTTCTGGCGACCTCAGATCTTCATGCCTGTGTCATGCCCTATGATTACACTTGGGACATGCCGCTGCCGTCAGCCGGATTGGCGCGCACCGCCAGCCTGATCCGCGCCGCCCGGGCCGAAGTGTTCAACAGCCTGCTGGTCGACAATGGGGATTTCCTCCAAGGTAATCCGCTGGGGGAAATGGCAGCCTTCGGTGGCCGCATTGGGCCCAGCGCCGCCCACCCGGTGATCGCGGCGATGAACGCGACGGGATATGACGCCGCCACTTTGGGCAATCATGAATTCAGCTATGGTCTGCCGTTCCTGAGTGCCGCCATCGCCCAAGCCACGTTTCCGATCATCGGCGCAAATGCGCTGACCCATCGAGGGGGCGATCCCGTCAGCGACCGGCACTTCTGCCCACCGACCCTGATACTGGAAAAGCATCTGACGGCTGACACCGGCGCAGGCGCCCCCCTCAAGATCGGGTTGATTGGCTTTCTGCCGCCGCAAGTCGAAATCTGGGAAAGCAAACATCTGGCAGGCCAGATCTATACCCGCGACATCGTCGAAACCGCGGGGGTCTGGGTGCCGCGCCTGCGGGCTGAGGGGGCCGATATCGTGATTGCCCTCTGTCACTCCGGCTTTGGTGCGGCTGATCATAGTGACCGCATGGAAAACGCTGCTATCCCCCTGGCCGCAATCAAGGGCATTGATGCCCTCATCGCCGGTCATATCCATCTCGACTTTCCCAACTCCCATTCCAACACTGACCTCTGGCCGCATGTGGACAGTGTCAGGGGCAGCATTCACGGCAAACCCGCCGTCATGGCCGGATTCTGGGGATCACATCTGGGGATCATCGACCTTGACCTGCGATTGGGCGCCGAAGGCTGGACCGTGGACGGCTTTACCACCGCCACCCGCCCCATCGCCCGGCGCCACCCGAACGGCCAGCTGCAAGAGTTGGTGGGCAACGACAGGGCGGTCGAAAACGCGGTGCGGGCCTGCCATACGGCGACGATTGCCTATGTCCGCAAGCCGGTGGGCAAAACCGACATTGCCTTGCACAGCTATTTCGCGCGGCTGACCGACAGTGCCGCCATGCAGATTTTGCAAGACGCGCAGCGCGACTGGCTGGCAGAGGTCGTCCGCGACACCGAATATGAAGGGCTGCCGATCCTGTCCGCCGCCAGCCCCTTCAAATCCGGCGGGCGGGGCGGGCCACAATACTTTACCGACATTCCCAAAGGCGATCTGTTGCTGCGGCATATTGCCGATCTCTACGTCTTTCCCAATTCGATCCGCGCTGTCCGCGTCACCGGCGCCACGCTGCACAACTGGCTGGAACGCGCCGTCGCGCAATTCATGCCACTGACCGCCGGGGTCAGCGACCAGCCGCTGTTTGACCCCGAAGCGGCCAGCTATAACTTCGATATCATCACCGGGGTCAGCTATGAAATCGACCTGACCGCCCAATCCCGCTATGGCCCGCATGGCGGGGTGGTGAATCCCCGCTCGACCCGCATTCAAAACCTGCGCTATGCGGGTGCGCCGGTTGATCCGGATGCCTGGTTCCTGATTGCCACCAACAACTTCCGCGCCAGCGGCGGCGGTGCCTTTCCCGATCTGGATGGTGGCAACACGATTATCGCCCCGCGGACCCTCAGCAGCGACATCCTTGCGGGTTATGTGGCCCGCAATGGCCCCGTGTCACCCCGTGCCGACCATAACTGGCGCTTAAAACCACTGCCCCCCGGCACGGCTGCATGGTTCGACACCGGCCCGCGCGCGCGCCTGCATCTGCACGAAGTGGCAGCCTTGGGCGTCCAGCCTGTCGGCGACACCGCCGATGGCTTCTTGCGCTGTCTTTTGCAGTTCTGACAACTTGGCCTGCCCCCGGAGCGTCTTGTAATCGCGCCTGCCTCCCGCTATCTACTGCCTCGAGAGGTTGGCGCGGGTAAGCGCCTCGCCAACCCGGTCAGGTCCGGAAGGAAGCAGCCGTAACGAGCCCCGCTTGGGTCGTTGTCCAGCCTCTCACCTCATCCCACCAGCCCCGGTCGGGTTCCTCTGTCCGCGCGCTGCGCGCAGAAGGCCTATGCGATGACGAAATTCGATGCGGCGATCTTTGATCTTGACGGGCTGTTGCTTGACACTGAACGGCTGGCCATCTCCACCGGATACGCGACACTGGAGCAGATGGGGCAGCCGCGCACTGAGGGGCTTATTGAAAGTCTTGTCGGCTGTGACGATACCGCCTGCATGCGGATCGTCGGCGCGCACTATGGCCCAACCTTCCGGCAAGAAGAATTCAGCGACCTCTGGATCGAACTGTTTCTTAAAAAGCTGGACGAGGGTATTGCTCTGCGCCCGTTCGCGTCTGAACTGCTTGAAACGCTGTCCCGTCTTGGTCTGCCGCGTGCTGTTGCCACCTCAAGCCGTCGCGCCAGCGCCGAAAAGAAACTGCGCTTGACCGGGCTGGCCCCGCATTTTGTCACAGTGGTTACTGTTGATTGTATCACCAACCCCAAACCTGCCCCAGATGCGTATCTTGAAGCCGCGCGCCGGTTGGGCGTTGCCCCCGCGCGCTGCATCGCCTTTGAGGACAGCGACACCGGCGCTGCCGCCGCGCATGCCGCCGGAATGACGGTGGTTCAGGTGCCCGACATGCTGAAATCCGACGGCCCCCATGCCCATCACCTTGCGCCCGACCTGATGACCGGCGCGCGGATGGCCGGGCTGATCTGACCCTGCCACTCTTGGCCCTGGCGGCCCCCACCACCCCAGCCTTGCGAATCTTGCCCCCCGCACTATAACAAGCCCTGAGAGGTTGGCGCGGGTAAGCGCCTCGCCAACCCG
>JANMDM010000167.1:0-2030 GCA_031376305.1 Pseudomonadota bacterium
CGGTGGCGATGAAGCCAAACGCGCGTTTGAGGCGATGATGGATATGACGAAAATCGACGTCGCTGCGATCGAGGCTGCCCGGCGCGGCTGACGGTCCGGGGGTTACTCATCGCCGCCCTGGTACTGAGGCGGCGAAGGTCTGATCAGGGCGGTGAGTTCAAACAAACCCACGACGCCTGAGCGCGGCTGCGTTGCAAGGCTGCGCCCTATCGGGTAACACCGCGGCGGTACAATAGCCCTTCGGGAGATGTTTCATGGCCAAACCCTTGCGACTTGGCATTGCGGGCCTTGGAACCGTTGGTGTGGGTGTCGTCAAAATCCTTCAGCGCCACGCCGCGCTCTTGGAGCGTCGCGCCGGTCGTCCCATCGTTATTTCAGCGGTATCTGCCCGTACGCGGGACAAAGATCGCGGCATCGACCTTGGCAGCTATGGCTGGGAAGATAATCCGGTGGCATTGGCGCGGCGCGACGATGTTGATGTTTTTGTCGAGGTTATCGGCGGCTCTGACGGCCCGGCCCGCGACGCCACCGAAGCGGCGATTGCGGCGGGCAAGGATGTGGTGAGCGCCAACAAAGCGCTTTTGGCCCATCACGGGCAGGCTTTGGCCGAGGCTGCCGAGCCCAAGGGCCGCGTGATCCGCTTTGAAGCTGCGGTGGCCGGCGGCATTCCGGTGGTCAAAGCCCTGACCGAAGGGCTGGCAGGCAATCAGATCCGCCGGGTGATGGGGGTGATGAACGGCACCTGCAACTATATCCTGACGCGGATGGAGGCGTCGGGCCTGCCCTACGGCGATGTCTTCGAGGAAGCCCGCGCCCTGGGCTATCTTGAGGCCGACCCCAATCTGGATGTGGGCGGCATTGACGCGGGCCACAAGCTCAGTCTTTTGGCCGCCATCGCCTTCGGGACCAAAGTCGCCTTTGACGCGGTGGAACTTGAGGGGATCGGGCGGATTTCCATCGACGATATCCGCCGCGCGGCCGATATGGGGTTCCGTATCAAGTTACTGGGCGTCGCGCAGATGACCGGGCGCGGGCTTGAGCAGCGCATGTCGCCCTGCCTCGTGCCCGCCGACAGCCCGCTTGGGCAATTGCAGGGCGGCACCAATATGGTGGTGCTCGAAGGCGATTCCGTCGGCCAGATCGTTCTGCGCGGTGCGGGGGCCGGCGAAGGGCCGACCGCAAGTGCGGTTTTGTCGGACCTGATCGAAATTGCGCGCGGCACACGCCTGTCGACCTTTGGTCAACCGGCGGTGACGCTGGCAGATCCTGTCCCCGCCAAGGCCACGGCCCCTGCCCCGCATTATCTGCGCATGACGCTGGCCGACAAGCCGGGGGCTTTGGCCAAGGTGGCAACCGTCTTGGGCGAAGAAGGCATATCCATCGACCGGATGCGGCAGTACGGCCATGCCGACACCAACGCCCCGGTGCTGATCGTCACCCACAAGACCACCCGCGCTGCGGTGGATCATGCACTGTCGCGGCTGCCCGCCACCGGCGTGGTGCTGGGCGAGCCGGTGGCGATCCGTATTGAGACGGTGTGAGCGGTACCGCTGCGCACCCTTGCGCGATCAAGCCTTGCTTGGACGCGCCCAGAACGGCTAGATGCACTGAATTACACGCCCTTTTGCCTATAGGAACCCATCATGGCCGACGCCCAGGAATTTCACGACCGGATGCTTTCACTGGGCCTTGCCCGGGTCAGCGAGGCGGCAGCGCATGCGTCTGCCCGGCTGATCGGGCGCGGCGACGAGAAGGCCGCCGATCAGGCCGCCGTGAATGCCATGCGCGAACAGCTGAACATGCTCGACATCAAGGGCGTGGTAGTGATCGGCGAAGGCGAGCGCGACGAAGCCCCGATGCTGTTCATCGGCGAAGAGGTCGGCACCGGCAACGGCCCGGAAGTGGATATCGCGCTCGATCCGCTGGAAGGCACAACGCTGACCGCCAAGGATATGCCCAACGCCCTGACGGTGATCGCCATGGCGCCGCGCGGCACGCTGCTGCATGCGCCCGATGTTTATATGGACAAG
>JANMDM010000004.1:0-7309 GCA_031376305.1 Pseudomonadota bacterium
CTTGCTTGCGCAGCCGGTCTACCACGCCTTTGATGGTTGCCGCATCCATCGCCGTTTCCCGGCCAAGGTGGTTTTGCGACAAGGCGCCATGTTCGGCCAGTTTCGCCAATGCCGCGAATTGGGTAGTGGTCAGATCCGGAATCGCTTCTGAGAAAATCCCAAGATGCCTCTGGCTTACGCGGCGCAGCACGAAACCAATCTGGTTATCAAGGACATAGGGTGTGCGTGGGGGTGTGTCTGATGTGCCCATGGTTTCGGGATAGCGCGCGCTGGGCCGCCGTGCAAGCCTTGGCTGAGCCGCAGGCGTTGACAGAGCGCGGGGTCGGGTGCAAAGTAATTTGCATACATATGAGTTTCGGAGTCAGAAAGACGCGATCGGTTGGGGCTTATGACGGATTACGCAAGACCGGGCGACATGGTTTCCGCACTGCGGCTTCTGGCTTCCGGGCCAAGGCTTGTGTTGGCCGGTGGCACGGACCTGTATCCGGCCTGTGTCGGGCGCGGGCTGACTGGGGCGGTGCTGGACCTGACAGCCGTGCCCGAGATGAAAGGCGTTGAAAAGATCGCTGCGGGACTGCGCATCGGCGCTTGCGTCACCTGGGCCGAGATCGCCGCAGCGCAACTTTCCCCGGCGCTTGCCGCACTGCAACAGGCGGCGGTCGAGGTGGGCGGGCGGCAGATCCAGAATGCCGGAACCATCGGCGGAAACCTGTGCAATGCCTCCCCTGCAGCCGATGGCGTGCCGCCCTTGTTAGCCCTGGCTGCCGAGGTCGAGCTGGCCTCGGTTCAGGGCGTGCGGCGGATGCCCTTGTCGGCGTTCATTACCGGCCCACGGCAGACGGCACTGCGCCCTGCCGAGATTCTTTGCGCGGTTCTGGTGCCGCGCGCTGCACTGACGGGACGGTCGGTTTTCCACAAGCTCGGGGCGCGAAAATACCTGGTGATTTCAATCGCATCGGTCGCCGTGCGGCTGGTTGAACGCGAAGGCGTTGTTGCGGATGCGGCCGTCGCAGTGGGTGCGTGCAGTGCCGTGGCGCGGCGCCTGCCGCAGGTCGAGGCGGCGCTGATGGGCGGGGTTTTGGCCGGGGCGGCAGAGCGGATCACCGATGCGGCGGTGGCGGCAGGCGTGGCGCCCTTGGATGATATCCGCGGCAGTGCAGCCTATCGAGCCAGTGCCGCCGCTGAGTTGATCCGGCGCGCCGTGGCGGGACTGACCGGGGGGCAGGCATGACCCCCACGACCTTTACCCTGAACGGCCGAAAGCAGGTACTGACCACTGATCCCGGTCGGCGGTTGTCCGAGGTTTTGCGCGAAGATTGCGGGCTGACCGGCACCAAGGTTGGCTGCGACGCAGGCGACTGCGGCGCTTGTACGGTGCTGGTGGCGGGTCGGGCGGCCTGTGCCTGCCTGACGCCACTGGCGCAGATTGCCGGTCAGACGGTTGTGACGGTGGAAGGTTTGGCGGCCACAGGTTTCGCCCGCCTGCAAGCGGCATTCTTGCGCCACGGCGCGGCGCAATGCGGTATCTGCACGCCCGGCATGCTTATGGCAGCTGCCGCCCTTTTGAGCGAAACCCCGCGCCCGAGTGAGGCTGAGGTTGAAGTGGCGCTGGGCGGGGTTTTGTGCCGCTGTACCGGCTACCGTAAGATTATCGCCGCTGTGTGTGACGCCTGGCGCGAAGATGTGCCCATTGCCACAGCAACTGGCATTGGCGCCCGTACCGAGCGCTTGGATGGCCCGCCGAAAGTAACGGGGCGGGATCGGTTCGGCGCCGATCTTTGGCAAAAGGGCGGGTTGGTGGTCAAGGCAATCCGCTCGCCATATGACCACGCCCGCTTTGCCTTTGGGGATATGCAAAGCTGGCAAGCGGCCCAACCGTCGGTGGTTGCCGTCTTTACCGCCGCTGATATTGCGGGGCGCAATGTGTTTGGGGTTATCGCGGCCTTCGCCGATCAACCCGCCCTTGCCGAAGGCACGGCGCGCTTCCGGGGTGAAGCCGTGGCTTTGGTGGCTATTGAGGATGATGGCGCATGGCCTGACCTTGCGGGCTTCCCGATCCGCTGGGACGCCTTGCCCGCGGTGATGACCCCGCATGACGCGATGGCCGACGGCGCGGCGCAGATCCATGCAAACCGCGCGGGCAACCTGTTGACCGAAGGGTTTGTGCAGCGGGGCGATGCGGATGCGGCACTGGCCACTTCGGCCCATAGGGTGACGGGCCATTACCAGACCGCCTTTGTCGAACACGCCTATATCGAACCCGAAGCCGGATCGGCGTGGATGGACAGCGATACGCTGGTCATCCGCGCCTGCACGCAGGCCCCGGTGATGGACCGCGACGCGACGGCGGCCATTCTTGGCTTGCCGCCAGACCGGGTGCGGATCATCCCCTCAGCAGTAGGGGGTGGGTTCGGATCAAAGCTGGATCTGTCAGTGCAGCCGCTGCTGGGGTTGGTGGCGCTGAAAACCGGGCGACCGGTGCGCATGGTCTTTAGCCGCGCCGAGTCGATGGCCGCGACCACCAAGCGCCATCCGGCGACGATCACCGCACAGATCGGCTGCGATGCGCAAGGCCACGTCACGGCGATGGCGTTCGAGGGCGTGTTCAACACCGGAGCCTATGCCAGTTGGGGGCCGACAGTGGCCAACCGGGTGCCGGTCCATGCGACCGGGCCTTACCGGACGCCACACATACATGCGCGGGCGCGGGCGATCCATACCAACGGGCCGGTATCGGGGGCATTTCGCGGGTTTGGAGTGCCGCAGGCGGCAATTGCCCAGGAAACGCTTTATGACCGGTTGGCGAAGGCTGCGGGGATCGACCGGCTGGCGTTTCGCCTGAAGAATGCCTACCGCGACGGCGATGTGACCGCGACCGGGCAGGTTTTGGCGGCTGCGGGCATCTGGGAATGCCTTGCGGCGCTGCGCGGCCCCTGGGCGCGCGCGCTTGGCGAGGCTCTGGCCGCCAATACAAAGGGCGGGACCATCCGGCGCGGGGTGGGAGTGGCGTCTTGCTGGTATGGCTGCGGCAATACATCCTTGCCAAACCCCTCGACCATTCGCGTGGGCATCAGGGCTGACGGCAGCGTGATGTTGCATCAGGGGGCAACCGATATTGGTCAAGGCTCTGACACCGTCATCACCCAGATCTGTGCCGAAGCCTGCGGCCTGCCGCTTGCGGCCTTTACCCTGATCGGTCCCGATACGTTTCTGACGCCAGATGCCGGTAAAACCTCGGCCTCGCGTCAGACCTTCGTGACCGGCCGCGCCGCCGAGGCGGCAGGGCGGGAGCTCAGGGCGGCGATCCTCAGGCAGGGGAATATGGGCGAGGCGGCGCGGTTGACGCTGGACGGGGCGGCGATCGTGTCGGACACGGGCGGGCGCATCGACCTTGCAGCGTTGTCTGCCGATGAACTAGGCTATGTCTTTCGCGCCGAGCAAACCTATGACCCGCCGACAACGGCGCTGGATGCGAACGGCCAGGGTACGCCCTATGCGGTATACGGCTACGGGGCGCAGATGGTGGAACTGGCGGTGGACATGGCGCTGGGCACGGTGCGCCTGCTGAAAATCACCGCCGCCCATGACGTCGGTCGTGCGATCAATCCGATGCTGGCGGAAGGGCAGATAGAAGGCGGGATAGCGCAGGGCATCGGCATGGCGCTGATGGAGGAATACATCGCAGGCCGCACCGAAAACCTGCATGATTACCTGATCCCCACCATCGGTGATGTCCCCCCCATCGACAGCATCCTGATCGAAGTGCCGCATCCCGAAGGCCCGTTCGGCGCCAAGGGTCTGGGCGAACATGTGCTGATCCCCACCGCGCCGGCGATCCTGAACGCGATTGCCGATGCGACCGGGGTTCTGGTGACCACGCTGCCGGTTCTGCCGCACCGGCTGCTGGCGGCAATCCGCGGAGAGGAGGCGTGACGAATGCAGAACCTTGAAAAGATCCGCTGCGATGCCTGCCCGGTAATGTGCTACATCGCCCCCGGCCAGACCGGCGCCTGCGACCGCTACGGCAATGACAATGGCCGCATCGTGCGATCTGACCCGGTGACCATCCTCAGCCGCACCCTTGAACAGGGTGGGCGTCTGGTGCCCTTCGCCGGTCCGGCCTGGGACGGTGAAATTTTGCGACCCGCCGATGCTTTCGTGACCGGCATCGGTGCGGGCACCACCTATCCCGATTACAAACCCGCACCTTTCATCGTGTCTTCGGAAATCGACGGGGCCGATATGGTGACCGTGGTGACCGAGGCGATCTTTTCCTATTGCGGCGTCAAGGTGAAGATCGACACCGACCGTTTCCTTGGCCCCGAAGGCGCTACGGTGCGGGCCGAAGGTGAAGCCATCGGCCATGTGACCACAGCTGAATATGGCAGCCAGATGCTGTCGCTGGGCGGGGTTCACCACTTGACCGGCGGCTCGAAACCCGAAGGCCGGGTGACCTGCGCGGCGATGCTGGCGCTTTGCAACGGCGAGGCGGTGGCGCTGACCATTGACGCAGGTTCGGCCGTCACCGTGCAGGCAGGCCACGCGCCAGTTGTCGATGGGGTGCGTGAACGGCGGATGCGGGTGGGCTGCGGGTCGGCCACCATCGGCATGTTCGCGGCAGGCTGGCGCGGGCTGGTGGATGAAGTGGTGGTGGTCGATGACCATATCACCGGCGTCGTGTCAGAACACCAGGCGGGCAAGGTGCTGGGCTGGGAAGAGACCGGCATCAAGATCAAAGGCAGCAAGTCGACGCCGGGCCGCTATTTCCGCGTCTCGGAACCCGGCCTTGGCTGGGGGGGCACCCGGCTGACCGATCCTTTGGATATCCTCGGGCCGTGGAACCCGAAGAAAGGCGCGCGACCGGGGCTGACGCTGCTGATGGTGTCGACCACCGGCGAGGAATACGCCTATTATGTGCTGAACGAAGCGCTGGAGCCGATCCGCCACGATCTGCCCGCGGCTTTGCAGGCCACCGTCCGGTTGATTGATGAAAATTGCGAGCCGTCGTTGTGTACGGTATTGTTCTTGGGTGGCGCAGGCGGGTCCTTGCGCGCTGGTGTGACCAGGAACCCGGTGCGGCTGACCCGCTCGGTGCAGGCGCATGAAACGCGACTGACCTCGGGGGGGGCGCCTTGCTATATCTGGCCGGGGGGCGGGATCACCTTTATGGTTGATGTGACCCGCCTGCCGCCGGGGGCCTTTGGGTATGTGCCGACGCCCGCATTGGTGGCGCCTTTGGAATTCACCCTGCCGCGGGCGGCTTATGTGGCGCTGGGCGGCCACGAAGGGGCGATCCAGTCGCTGGAACAGATCGTCGCCAAGGGCGGTGAATACGCCACCGCTGGGCGGCTGGACCGTTGGCCGGGGGCGCAGGAATGAGCGGCGCGCAGGTCAGCCTTTTGCCCGATGGGCGGCGGTTACACCTGAACCACGGGCCGATGGATCTGATCATCGAGGCGTATGGCACGCCGCAAGCCGTGCATCTGGCCTATGCCCGCGCGGCGGCGCGGTTCGAGGGGTTGTTGGAGGCGCTGGTCGCCGAACTGCCGGATTTGCGGTCGCCCGAGGCGCTGCCGCTGCGCGGTCCGGTGGCGCAGGCAATGGCGCAAGCGGTGGCGCCCTTCCGCCCGGATTTCATCACACCGATGGCGGCGGTGGCGGGGGCGGTGGCCGATGCGGTGATGGCCGCCGTGGCAGGGGCGGGGATCACCCGCGCCTATGTCAACAATGGCGGCGATATCGCGCTGCACCTGACCCCCGGCCAAAATCTGACGGCGGCGATTGTGGCCAAGGCTGGCTGGCAGGCGGGGCGGCCCGACAGCGTGACAATCCGCTATGCGGACCGGGTGCGGGGGATTGCCACCTCGGGCTGGCGCGGGCGCAGCTTTTCGCTGGGCATTGCCGATGCGGTCACGGTGCTGGCCCGCACGGCGGCGATGGCCGATGCGGCGGCGACAATGATCGCCAATGCCGTCGATCTGCCGGGGCACCAGGGGATCACCCGTTGTCCAGCCGATCAGATCAAGGCTGACAGTGACCTTGGCGCGCGCGCAGTCACCGTCGCTGTCGCCCGCCTTGCCCCCGGTGATGTCGGCCGCGCCCTCGACGCGGGGCTGGCCGCCGCCAATACCTTCCGCGGGCGCGGCCTGATTGAAGGGGCGGCGCTTTTCTTGCAAGGTGAGCTGCGCACGGTTGGTGCCATGCCCCTTGCCGCCGTTCCACCCCTAACCCCGGAGACCTGCCTTGGCTGACTTCACATTGCGCAAACTCGTCGTCGTGATCGAGGATATTAACCACGACGGCGGCCCGATGGCCAACCCGCCCCGGCAACGGGCGGCGATCCTGGCGCTGGTGGCCAATCCCTATGCCGGACGGTTTGAGCCCGATTTGCAACCGGCGATGGAGGCCCTCAAACCCCTCGGGCTGATGATGGCGCACCGCCTGATCGCGGCTTTGGGCGGGCGTGACGGGATCGACGCCTATGGCAAGGGCGCCATTGTCGGCGCCAATGGCGAGGCGGAGCATGGTGCGCTGTGGCATGTGCCGGGCGGTTATGCGATGCGCGAACTGCTGGGTGAAAGCCGCGCCATCGTGCCCTCGGCAATGAAGGTCGGGGCGATGGCGGCCACGCTCGACGTGCCGTTGGGTCATATCAACGCCGCTTACGTCCGCAGCCATTTCGACGCGATCACCGTGTCGATGCCGGACGGACCCCGCGCCGGTGAAATTGTCTTTGTGCTGGCGATGGCCAAGGGCGGACGCATCCATTCGCGCATGGGCGGGCTGGAACTGCATCAGGTCAAGGGCGAGGACGGGCTGCGCTGATGCGCGCCCGGGCGGTTATCGCCGCCCTTCTGCTTGTTCCCGGTGGAGCGCTGGCCCATGCCAGCGAAAAGGCGGTGATCCTGACGCTGCCCACCGGCAGCTATATCTGGGCGGCAGGTATTGCCGTCGGGCTGACGGCGCTGGTGGCGGGGTTTGGACTGGGAATTCCCCGCTTCGGATCCCGGCTGCTGTTCGGGCGGCCCGCGGTGGTACCGCACGGCACCTCAAGCTGGCTGTCCGCCGCTGGATTATTCGCGCTGATCGGTGTCGGACTGTTCGGCAGCCATGACCCCTTGTCCAACCCGCTGCCCCTGATGGTCTGGACAGTGATCTGGGTCGGGCTGACCATGGCTTGCGCGGCTTTTGGCGATCTGTGGCGCGATCTTGAGCCGTGGAGCGGCCCGGTCCAAACCCTGCGCGGGTGCGTGGGGCGCACCGGCGGCATCGGCCTGACGCGCCTTGGCCATTGGCCGGCGGTCTTGGG
>JANMDM010000243.1:0-5244 GCA_031376305.1 Pseudomonadota bacterium
CGCGACGCGCCCTTCACACCCGAAGACCTCGGGCTGATCGAGCGGGAAATGAAGGCAATCATCAATGACCGCGACCCGGTGAAAACCGAGGTCTGGGACCGCGCGCGCGCCATCGCCCATTACATCGCCAAGAATGAGCCCTTCAAGGTCGAGTTGATCGAAGGCATCCCCGGTGACGAGCCGTTGCGCATGTACTGGCACGGACACTGGCAAGACCTGTGCCGTGGCCCGCATCTGCAACATACCGGCCAACTCCCACCGGATGCCTTCAAGCTGATGTCGGTTGCCGGCGCTTATTGGCGCGGCGATCACACGAAAAAGCAACTGCAGCGCATCTACGGTCTGGCCTTCAAGAACCGCGACGACCTGAAAGCGCATCTGACGATGCTGGAAGAGGCCGCCAAGCGCGACCACCGCAAGCTCGGCCGTGAGATGGAGCTGTTCCACCTGCAGGAAGAAGCCCCCGGCATGGTCTTCTGGCACCCCAACGGCTGGAGCATCTACCGCACGCTGGAAGATTACATGCGCCGCCGCCAAAGCGCCGCAGGCTACAAGGAAATCAAGACCCCGCAGGTGGTGGACCGCGTGCTTTGGGAACGCTCGGGCCATTGGGAAGCCTACCGAGAGAATATGTTCATCGTCGAAGTGGACGAAGAAGGCGCCAAGGAAAAGCGTATCAACGCGCTGAAACCGATGAACTGCCCCTGCCATGTGCAGGTCTATAATCAGGGCCTGAAATCCTACCGCGACCTGCCACTGAGGCTGGCCGAATTCGGGTCCTGCCACCGTTATGAAAGCTCAGGCTCGATGCATGGCCTGATGCGCGTGCGGGGCTTTGTCCAGGATGATGCCCATATCTTCTGCACCGAGGATCAAATCGGCGCAGAATGCGAAAGCTTTATCCGGCTGCTGTCCAGCGTCTATCAGGATCTGGGCTTTGACGGGTTCGAGATCAAATTCTCGACGCGGCCGGACGTGCGGATTGGATCGGACGCGACTTGGGACAAAGTCGAAGGCATGCTGGAAGCCGCGATCAAAGGCGCTGGCGTGCCCTATGAGGTCGACCCCGGCGAAGGGGCTTTCTACGGGCCAAAGCTTGACTTCAAGCTGACCGACGCCATCGGCCGCAAATGGCAATGCGGCACCTTTCAGGTGGACCCGAACCTGCCTACACGCCTTGGTGCGGAATTCGTCGGCGAGGATGGCGCCCGCCACCGGCCCTATATGCTGCACCGCGCGATTTTGGGCAGTTTCGAACGCTTCATCGGCATCCTGATCGAAAACTACGCGGGCAAGCTGCCGTTCTGGCTGGCCGCGCGACAGGTCGTGGTCGCCTCGATCGTGTCAAATGCCGATGGCTATGTGAACGAAGTCGTCACCGCCCTGCGCGCCAAGGGCATCCGTGCCGAAGCCGATACCCGCAATGAGAAGATCAACTACAAGGTCCGCGAACATTCGGTGGGCAAGGTTCCGGTCATATTGGCGATCGGTATGAAGGAAGTCGAAGAGAGAAGTGTTTCAATTCGCCGCCTTGGCGAAACGAAAACCGAAACACTTTCGCTGACCGAGGCTTTGACGATCCTGACCGCCGAGGCATCGCCTCCCGACCTTCGTTAGGCACAAGCTGCTGATTCAAAAGAAAACCGGCACAGGCGCTTTCTGCGCCTGTTTCCATTCGACTTGTCTGGAAGGAACCGTATCTGCGCCCAGAGATCACGCGCGCGTGGGCCACGGCTTCGTGAGTGGAGTTGAAACCTTTGCCCAAGCTAAAGTGTTCTTGTCACAATGACTGACACCGAAATAACCGCAAAAGGAAAAACTGATGTCCTCCTCTATGAAAACGCTGATCATCGCCTCAAGCCTTGCTGCCGCTTTGTCCAGCCAGTTGGCCACCCCGGCTGTCGCCGAAAGCGCCAAGGAAAAGTGCTTCGGTGTCGCTCTGGCTGGCAAGAACGATTGCGCAGCCGGCCCCGGCACCACCTGTGCGGGCACTTCGAAAGTTGACTATCAGGGCAACTCCTGGGCGCTGGTGCCCGCTGGCACTTGCGCCACCATGGAACTGCCGGACGGACGCACCGGCTCGATGGAAGCGTTGACACGCGACTTGCCAACGGGCTGATGTGACCTTCTGGTTTCCCCGGACCCTGCCGGGGAAACCCACTTAACGATCCATGCCGGAGCCTTTGCCATGCTTGACGCCAGCCTTCACCGCGATCTGCCGGCACGGCCGGGGGTGGGCTACAAGCCCCAGCATTTCACAGATATTCTGAAGGATGCGGGCCCGGTAAAATGGCTGGAGATCCATGCCGAGAATTACATGGGGGCCGGTGGCCGCCCGCTGGCCCAACTGCGCCATCTGACTGAGCGCTTTCCAATATCGGTGCATGGGGTTGGCCTGTCGATCGGCGGCGAAGGCGCCTTGAGCCGCGATCATTTGGCGCGGCTGAAAACCCTGGTCGATTGGTTGAACCCGGCCAGTTTTTCCGAACATCTGGCATGGTCCACGCACGCTTCGGAATTCCTGAATGATCTTTTGCCCCTGCCCTATACATCCGCGACGCTGACCCGCGTCGCCGAGCACATTGATCAGGTACAAAACACTGTCGGCCGCCGAATGCTTTTGGAAAACCCCTCAGCCTATCTGGATTTTGCCGAAACCGAGATGGACGAGATTGATTTCCTGACCGAAATTGCCAACCGCACCGGCTGCGGGCTGCTTTTGGACGTAAACAATGTCTACGTTTCTTGCACCAACCGGCAAACCAGCCCCACAGACTGCATTGACCGCTTTCCCCATCATCTGGTCGGTGAGATTCATCTTGGCGGCCATGACGAAGACCACGACGACATGGGCGCTCGCCTGTTGATCGACAGCCATGGCTGCGAAGTCGTGGATCCGGTCTGGGCGCTTTATGCACATACGCTGACCAAAAGCGGGCCGAAGCCAACGCTGATCGAATGGGACAATGACGTGCCCGACTGGCCGGTTCTGGCCGAAGAAACGCTGCGCGCCGCCAAACTGTTGGACCGGGTATTGGCATGAGCCAGACTGATTTTCGGGCTGCACTCCTGAACCCGGATCTGCCAGTGCCCAAGGGTCTGGTTGACCCGCAAGGCCGCGCCGCCGGGCGGCGCTTCAGCGTCTACCGCAACAACGTGACAGCCAGTCTGACGGAAGCTTTGCGCCAGGCCTTTCCGGTGGTCGGCGCGTTGGTGGGCGAAGAATTCTTTACCGCTATGGCGATTGAGCATCTGCGCGCCCATCCGCCCCTGTCGCCGCTGATGATGTTCTATGGCGAAGATATGCCCGCCTTTCTGGCGGCTTTCGCGCCGGTCCAGCATTTGCGCTACCTGCCCGACATCGCCCGACTGGAACTGGCACTGCGCTATTCCTACCACGCCGCCGATGCCACGCCGCTGCCGCCCGAAGCTATGCAAATTGCGCCTGACGTCCTGATGGGGTCAACGCTGCGCTTTTCACCGGCCCTCAGACTTGTGCGATCTGACTGGCCAATTCATTCGATCTGGATGGCCAATACCGGCAGCGCCGCGCCGCCTAAGGCGGTGGTGGCCGAAGATGTATTGATCCTGCGCCGTGATTTTGATCCCGATCCTGTCCTTCTTCCGACAGGAGCCGCCGGCTTTTTGGCGGCTTTGCTCGATGGCCAGACATTTGGGGCCGCTCTCGACGCGACGACACCCTTTGATCTGACTGCCACGCTTGGCATCATGATCAGTGGCGGCGTGATCATCGGCATGTCTGCAGGAGGGGACCAGTGACCAGCCTGTTCGCACTGTACGACCGCGCGGCGACCGACCTTGTCCGGCTATGCCCATGTATCATACCGTTATTCGCCAGATTCACCTTTGCGGCCGTGCTCTTAATGTATTTCTGGAACTCGGCGCAAACCAAACTGGGGGCGGGTTTCTTTGGCTTTCTGCGCCCATCCGATGGCGCCTACATCCAGATATTTCCCCGAACGGTCGAAGCGGCTGGGTATGACTTCAGCCAGCTTACCGCGCTCCACTGGGCCGTTGCGACAGCCGGAACCCTTGCTGAGCTGACGCTGCCCCTCATGATCGTGTTGGGGCTGTTTACCCGGCTGGCAGCCCTTGGGTTGATCGTGTTCACTGCTGTCCAAAGCCTGACCGATATCTATGGGCACGGTGTGGCTGGCGACGATCTGGGGCGGTGGTTCGATGCGGCCTCAGGCTCACTGATTGCCGACCAGCGCAGCTTTTGGGTCTTTCTGCTGCTGACATTGGTCTTCACCGGAGCGGGGCCATATTCGCTGGACCGGGTGCTTTGTCGGCTCCGCTAATCGGCGGCACAGCAGTGCCTTCGCAAAATTCTTGATTTTCTCCCAAAATTCCGCATCATTTCACCTGCGTGGACGCAGACTTTCCTACCGCCTCCCTCGCGACGGGGCAGCCGGACGACCTGGAAGACCTGGCTGCACGGCCCACCGCAATCGCGCGGAGGGAGACAAATGGGGGAGAAGACGCAATGACCACCGGTACGGTGAAATGGTTCAACAGCACAAAGGGCTTCGGCTTTATTGCGCCGGATGGGGGAGGAACGGACGTGTTCGTTCACATTTCGGCGGTCGAGAAGGCAGGGTTGAAGTCGCTGAACGACAACCAGAAGGTTTCTTTTGAAATGCAATCGGGCCGCGATGGGCGGGCCTCGGCGGCGGATCTGAAACTGCTTTGAGGGCGGTTGGGTTAAACCCACCCGGCGCGGATCTGGCGGCCCCTGCGGGGGCCGTTTCTTATTTGAGAAGGGCTGCCTGCGTATCGGGGCCCCAGCCGAGGTAAAGGCGTTCATCGGCGCGGATCACCGGGCGTTTCATCAGGGTCGGTTGTGCCTCAAGCTGGGCATCAGCTTCGGAGGCTTTCAACCAGTCCGACAGGCCGCGCCAGGTGGTGGACTGGCGGTTGATGATGGTGTCACCGAATTCGGTGATGAATTCGTAACGCTCCGCCTCGGTCAGCGGCTCGGTGCGGATATCGCGGAAGGTGACCGTATGGCCGGCGGCGGTCAGGGCCTTTTGCGCGGCCTTGCAGGTATCGCAGGTCGGGATGCCGTAGAGGATCATGTAGGGGCCTTCGGGGTTTCACAGTGGAAGGAGAGTGTAAGATATTGATCAAAAAGGCAATCAGGTTTTTCGTTAGGGGGATATTAACCATCCCGCAGCACAAAAGGCGCATGTCACACTACATCCGCCCCAGAGTTCCAGGTGC
>JANMDM010000254.1:0-7080 GCA_031376305.1 Pseudomonadota bacterium
TTTGTCGCCGGAGTTGGGCATCATGGCCCATGCAGAAGCCCTCCCGGTAACTTGTGACAAAACCGAAGCCGTATACTCGTGGACGCCACCGCCGACCGGACCCATCGCATTCCTGCTTAGTTTCGAGCGCAGGGTCTCTGCGGCATTTCCGATCGGTTCAGAGGAAAAAGCACTGAAACGCTGGTTGAACAAGCAGGGGTTCGTTTTTAACGGGCGAGATCAATTGGATACTGCCTTTGCCGACGAGCCGGAAGAGCAAGCCCGTTTGTACGCAAGGATAAAGTCATGGGAGTTCGTGAATGTATCAACAATGTCTTGGGCAACCATATGCGGCCGGATCGTCTATTCGGTCGGCTGGGATGCCGATGAGTGCGGTTTGATAGATGAAATCCATGCCGACGTTGAATATTGTCAGTTTGATTTGCCGTAAAGAGAGAGTGAAATTATGGGTAACTTGAATATCGGGGTAAACCCGATCGGAAGTTCTGGCTATGCGCACGCCTTCGTTGAGATTGTAGCGAGCCGTAGGGCGGGGTTCACCCCGCCATGACGTCGGAGGAGTCGGGGTGAACCCCGCCCTACACCCCTCGCAGAGTGCGCAGTCATTGTGCAGCTTCGCCCCGCTCCTCCGGGCGGTCCATCTCGAACACCTCGCGGACCACCGAATAATCCTTGTAGCCGCCGCGGGCCAGCGGCTGATAGCGGGTCACGTCGAAGCGGCCCGCGACCAGACAGTCGTCGCGCAGAAGGATGCCGGTGACGGCGCCGATGATCAGGAAATTGTCTGTGCCGCCCAGCGTCACGATCTCGCGCAGCCGGCATTCGAGCGTGGCGGGGGCGCGGGCGGCGCGCGGGCAGGCGATGGTCTGGCATTCGGCTTTTTCGATCCCGGCGGCGAGGAATTCGTCGGTGCCGCGCGGGTAGCGGCCCGAGGTCTGGTTCATCGCGTCCTTCAGCGCAAAGCTGACGATGTTGGCGGCGAAAACCCCGCTCTCCTCGATATTCCTGAGGCTGTCCTTGCGGCCGTTTGACGCAAACATCACCTGTGGCGGGTCAGAGGCGACGGCGTTGAAGAAGGAGTAGGGGGCGATGTTGTCGCCCATCGTCCCGCGCGACGATATCCAGCCGATGGGGCGCGGCGAGACGATGGCGTAGAAGGGGCTGTGGGGCAGGCCGTGGCCGTCTTCGGGGCGGTAGAACATCGGGCACCTCATTCGGGTTTGCCCCAGACCTAGGGCCATGTTACCCGGGCTTCCAGAAGATTCGGGCCAGAAGAGTCAAAACCGGGGGCGCAGGCAGGCGTGTACACTCTGGAGGAAGAAACCGACGCCGACTGGTGGGAGGTCGAGGCGCTTTACGACCTCGTCTTTGCGCCGGGGCGGACGGCGTTGTCGTCCTACCGGCTGCGCGACGGGGTGGCGAAGGTGGCGGAGCTGTGTCTGGTGCTGCGCGACGATGCGGCGACGCTGGCGGCGGCGATCCGTTATTGGCCGGTGCGGGTGGGCGGGGTGCCTGTGCTGCTGCTGGGTCCGGTGGCGGTGCATCCGACCCGGCAGGGCGAGGGGCTGGGGGGGTTGCTGATCCATGAAAGTCTGGCGGAAGCCCGGCGGTTGGGGTGGGAGCGGGTGCTGCTGGTGGGCGATGCGCCCTATTACCGGCGCTTTGGGTTCGCCGGGCTGGAGCGGGTCGACATGCCGCCGCCCACCAACCCCGACCGGGTGTTGGGGCTGGAACTGGTGCCGGGGGCCTGGGCGGGCGTCACTGGTGCGGTGTCAAAATTCGCCGCAGGTTAGGTCCTGCGGCCCTTGATGTTGGCCCGCCGGGGGCCATTTTGAGGGGTGAGGTTGGTGCATTCAGAGGAGCCGCAGCCGGTGAGCGATCATAAATCCACCGTCGATATTGACCGGCTTCCCGACGCCGCCACGGCGTCAGTGGCGGCACTGGCGCTGCGGGCGCAAAAGGCCAATGGACCCTTGATGCAGGCGTTGAACAGTTTTGGCGGGCGGGTCGAGAGTTGGGCGGCGCGGCTGCCGAAACCGGCCAGAGATACGTTGGACGGCGGCGCGGAAAAGCTTTTGGTGACGCTCTATCACGGGGCGGCGGGGGCGCAAAAAGCGCTGCCGGACATGGGCGCCTGGGGGCACCGTTTTGCGGCTGCCGCAAGTGGGGCCGCAGGCGGGGCGGCGGGGCTTGCCTCCGCCGTGGTTGAGCTGCCGGCAACCGTGATGCTGATGTTTGGGGCGATGCAAAAGGCGGCGGCTGAAAACGGCTTTGATCCGGCCTCCGAGGCGGTGAGGCTGACCTGTCTGGATATATTTGGCAGCGGCGGGCCGGGGAGCGGCGATGACGGCGTCAATACCACATTTTTGGGCAGTCGGCTGAGCCTGAACGGCACCACGTTGCAGGCCATCATCCGCCGCGTCGCCCCGGTGTTTTCGACAATGCTGGGCAAGTCATTGGCCAGCAAGGCGGTGCCGATTATCGGGGCGGTGGCGGGGGCGGGGGTGAACTATGCCTTTACCGACTACTATCAGGAAATCGCCCGGATCCGGTTTGGCTTGCAGCGGCTGGCGCAGGAGCATGGCGAAGAGCGGATCCGCCAGGCCTTTCGGGCCGAAATGGCGCGCAAGACCTGAGGCGGCGGTGCCGGGTCTGGCTCAGATATCCTGAGTGGACAACCACTCCATCACCGCGCCGCGCAGGTTGACGGCCCCTGTGGCGCGGGCTGTGTTCATGACGGCGCTGAGTTCGGTCAGGTTTACCCGCCGGATCAGATGCTTGACCGGGCCGATCGAGGCGGGGCGCATCGACAGGGTGTGGATGCCCAGTGCCGCCAGACACAGGGCTTCGACCGGGCGGCCGGCATCTTCGCCGCAAAACGACAGGTGGGTGCCCGATTTGGTGCAACGCCCGACGATCTGTTCCAGAAAGGTCACGAAACTGGTGTTCAGCATATCGTAGCGCCGCCGCACCCGTTCGTTTTCGCGGTCGGCGGCGAAGAAGAACTGCTTGAGGTCATTGCCACCGATCGAGACGAAATCGGTCATGTCGAAAAACGCATCGGGGGCGAAGGCCAGCGACGGGGTTTCCAGCATCGCACCGATCTCAAGGATCGAGGGCAGGGCGTGGCCAAGGGCGCGCTCATGCTCGATCTCATTGATCAGCCTTTGACGGGCTTCGCGGAATTCCTCGAATTCGGCGACAAAGGGGAACATCACGGTCAAGGGCCGCCCCTGCGCCGCCCGGATCAGCGCCTGAA
Organism: Pseudomonadota bacterium; assembly: GCA_031376305.1. Lineage (GTDB taxonomy): Bacteria > Pseudomonadota > Alphaproteobacteria > Rhodobacterales > Rhodobacteraceae > TMP-24. The sequence goes on from JANMDM010000254.1 coordinate 3,260, forward strand.
GTTGCATGCGCATCACGCCGGGTTTGTCGAGGCCCACCCGGATCGCGCGCCAGCCCATCGCCGGGTTCGGCTCGACCACGCGTTTCATATAGGGCAAGACCTTGTCCGAGCCGATATCAAGCGTGCGGAAGGCGACGCGCTTGCCATCGGCGGCTTGCAGCACCCGCGCGTAAAGGGCAGCCAGCTCACCGCGTTTTGGCACATGATTGCGCACCAGAAACTGCAATTCGGTGCGGAACAGGCCAACGCCATCGGCGCCCGATCCGGCCAGCGACGGCAGATCGGCCATCAAGCCTGCATTCATATGCAGCGCAATCGTTGCGCCGCATTTTGCCGTGGCGGGCAGCTCACGCAGGCTGGCGTAGCGGGTTTGCGCTTCGGCCTGCATGGCGATCTTGTCGCGGAAGGCGCTTGCCACCGCGTCTTCGGGGCGCAGATGGACAATGCCCTGATCGCCGTCCACGAGGATTTTATCGCCGTTCAGCGCTTCGGCGATGATCCTTTCGGCGTGGATGACCAAGGGGATGGCCAGCGCCCGGGCAACGATGGCGGCATGCGATCCGACCGAGCCTTCTTCCAGCACGACGCCGCGCAATTTGCGGCCATAATCCAGAAGTTCGGCGGGGCCGATATTGCGCGCCACCAGGATCGGGTTGTCCGGCATTGACGCGCCGGTATCGAGCCCCTGTCCGGTCAGGATCCGTAACAATCGGTTCGACAGGTCATCCAGATCATGCAACCGGTCGCGCAAGTAAGGGTCGGGCACGGTTTCCAGCCGGGCGCGGGCGGCGGATTGTTCCTTTTCCACTGCGGCTTCGGCCGACAGGCCGCGGGCAATGTCTTCTTCCATCCGCCGCATCCAGCCACGCGAATTGGCAAACATGCGGTAGGCTTCCAGAATCTGGCTTTGCTCGTGATCGACGCCTTCGGTGGTGGTCAGCAGGGCATCGACGGAAAGCCGCAGCTTGGCCACGGCGGTGTTCAGCCGCTCAAGTTCCTTGACCGGATCGTCGCCGACCGGATTGGTGATGACGACGCGCGGCTCATGCAGCCAGACCCGGCCTTCGGCGGCGCCTTCCTGGCCGGTGCCGCCGCGAAACATCACCGCATGTTTGTGCGGGGCTGACAACGCCTCGCCTTCGCCGATGAAGGCGCCAAGTTCGGACATTTCGGCCACGACCATGGCCACGACTTCGAGCGCATAGACCTCGTCTTCGGAATAATGGCGTTGATCCTTCGATTGGACGACAACGACGCCCATCTTTTCGCCCAGGCGCTGGATCGGCACGCCGAGGAAGGAGGAATAGATCTCCTCGCCGGTTTCGGGCATGTAGCGAAAGCCCTTTTCGGCGGGGGCGTTGGGAGTGTTGATCGGCGTGGAGCTTTTGGCCACGCGCCCCACCAGACCTTCGCCGAGTTTCATCCGGGTCTTGTGGACGGATTCCTTTTTCAGCCCCTGGGTTGCGCAGAGTTCAAGCGTTTCATCATCGCGGAACAAGTAGATCGAACAGACCTGGGTGCCCATCGAATCCGCGATCAGATGGGTGATGCGGTCAAGCCGTTCCTGCCCGGCACCGGGTTCGGCCAAGGTATCGCGCAGGCGGCGCAGAAGCTTGCGGCTGTCGCTTTCACTGCGGTCGGGCATCAATCGTCCATCTTGTCGCTTTCCCCCTCTATAGGGGGGAAGGCGCACAATGGGGAGTGGTATTTGCGGATTGCAGCAAGGCTTGGCCAAAGTGCGCGCGGTTGTGGCGGGTGTGCCGGAAATGTGGGCGGTGTTGGGAAGTAGGTGGCGGCTATGCGGACGAAGCCGCCCTTGGTCGAACCTCATTTGGCGGCAGCGTATCTATTGGATCGGGCACAGCGCCAAGGTTTTGGGCCTCATGAACGAAGAGAGAAAGAGCTAGGTCGCCAGACCCCGTTGGCGTTATGCTCGGTTCGGAGTGGGGAGGCATCGAGTGCGAGTCAGAGGAAACATCGCAGCGAGTGCAGGTTCTGTACCCCCAGACTGAACTGAGGTACGCATGACGGACATTTCTGTACTTGGCCTTGGAGCCATGGGTTCCGCTTTGGCGCGCGCTCAGATAAAAGCTGGCCGCACGGTAACGGTATGGAATCGGACCTCGGAAAAGGCTTCGTCGCTTGTAAAGGATGGGGCCATCGCCGCAGCCACAGCTTCCGAAGCAATAGAGGCCAGTCCGGTTACTATTAGCTGTGTCAAGTCGCACCCCCAAACTTTGGAAGTTCTTCGCAACGCATCGAATGCACTGCCAGGAAAGACAATCATCGAGCTTTCGACTGGCGGCGCTGAAGATGCCGAGGAACTGGCTGCATTTTTGAATGATAACGGCGCTGGATGGATGGTCGGAATCATCAACGCCTATCCTCATATGATTGGTGGCGAAGAAACTGTGCTGTCTGTGGTCGGCACAGAGACGCAATGGGCGAAATACGCGCCGATCATCAAAGCGATGGGTGGCGGCTCCGTCCATGTGGGCGATCAGGCTGGAATGCTTGCAGCGCTCTTCGCGGGCTTGTTCACGGTGCGTCAGGGGTTCATGTGGGGCATGATCTACGGCGCACTGGCCTGCAAGAAGGCGGGAATACCGTTGCAGAAGTTTTCGGACCTCGTGCCGATCTCAATGGGTATGATGAAGCCCTACTACGATTACTTCGCCGCGACGGCACCCAATGAAAGTTTCGACCATCCTCCCGCGACCATGAAGACATATGCCGCAGCCTTTGAAGACGTCCTTGCAACCTTCGAGACACTCGGTGCGAGGGATGAATTGCCGCGCCTATTCGTCGAAATGACCCACAAGGGCTTGGCCGAGGGCCTCGGTGAAAAGGCGCTTACCGCTGTCATCGACGTACTCTATCGCGAAAACGAGGCGACAGGTTCAGGCAAGAACTGAGTGTCCGCTTCGGGGCTCAAACCGGACCGTGCAGCCATCGCTTCAGCCGGCACTGACGCAAGTTCCCAAGAAAGCAAAAGGCGGGTCGGTTGCCCGGCCCGCCTTTTCACTGCGATGGATCCGGGATCAGGCCTTTTCGAGCGCAAAGGCATCATGAAGGGCCTGCACGGCCAATTCCATATATTTCCGGTCGATCAACACCGAAATCTTGATTTCCGAGGTGCCGATGACCTTTATGTTGATATTTTCGGCAGCCAGGGCCGAAAACATCTGGGCGGCGACACCGGCGTGGCTGCGCATGCCGATGCCTACGACCGAAACCTTGGCGACATCGGTATCAACCACCAGATCGTCATAGGCGATGGCGCCCGAGGCGCGGGCATCCTCCATCGCCTTCTTGGCGCGGGGAACCTGATTGATCGGGCAGGAAAAGGTCATGTCGGTAACGGCGACGCTGCGGCCGCCGATGTCTTTTTCAGAGATGTCCTGAACGATCATATCAACATTGACCCCGGCTTCGGCCAAGGGTCCGAAAATCGCGGCGGCGATGCCGGGGCGGTCTTCGACGGTGACCAGCGTCAGCTTGGCTTCGTCGCGCGAATAGGCAACGCCCGAGACAACTTTCGATTCCATGATTTCATCCTCGTCGCAGACCAGAGTTCCGGAGTTTTCGTCGGTATCTTCAAAGGAAGACAGAACGCGCAGCCGCACCTTGTAGCGCATCGCCAGTTCGACCGAGCGGGTCTGCAGCACCTTGGCGCCCAGCGAGGCCAGTTCCAGCATCTCCTCATACGCGATCTTGCCCAGCTTGCGGGCCTTGGGGCTGATACGCGGGTCGGTGGTGTAGATGCCATCCACATCGGTATAGATGTCGCAGCGTTCGGCCCCGAAGGCGGCGGCGAAGGC
>JANMDM010000274.1:0-3295 GCA_031376305.1 Pseudomonadota bacterium
CCGTTCATGTCGCCTCCGCGATCAGATGAAAGAATGTGCCGGTGGCGTGCCCCCGCCATGATCCGGTTTCCGGAACCGCATCGCCATTGGCATCCGTCACGCGCGCCAGCGCCATATCCGGTTGGTCAAGAATGGTCGAGTAGTGAAACTCATGCCCCCGCAGGCGGGTGCCCTCCATCAAACCCGGCATTGGGGTGTTAAGCTTTGCAAGCCGATAGCCAAGATGCATCCGGCGCCTTTCAAAGCTGGTGACAAGACCCAAAAGCCCGGACATTTCGTGCCGCACACCCTTGGAGTCCACCAGACCGGCCCCCATCGCCATATAGCCTCCGCATTCGCCATGCACCGGGCGTGAGTCACAAAACAGTCTCAAACCTTGCCGAAAATGGCTTGCCGCCGCAAGTTGTGCCCCATGCAGTTCCGGGTAACCTCCGGGCAGCCAGCAGCAATCGGCGCGGCCATCAGGGGCCTGATCGGCAAGCGGCGAAAAGGGCAAAATCTCGGCCCCGGCCCGGCGCCAGCCATCCAGCAGATGCGGATAGACAAAGGAAAATGCCGTATCGCGGGCCAGAGCGATCCGTTGGCCGGGCGGGGTAACGGCACATGGAATAGCCGCACCAATACGGGACGGGGCCGCAGCCTGACGAAGTGCCGCCAGATCAAGATTTGCGGCGATGAACGTGCCTGCATCCCGAATGATCCGATCCAGCTCAGGCGTTTCCTCGGCCTGCACCAACCCCAGATGCCGCTCCGGCATTTCGATCGAGGCATTGCGTGGCAGCGCCCCAAAGACCCGGAGGCCCACCGCCGCCATCCCGGCCCGCACCAAGGCTTCATGCCTTGGGCTGGCGACACGGTTCAGCACGACGCCCGCAATTGTCACATCGGGCCGCATCGCCGCAAAGCCAAGCGCCACCGCCGCCGCTGACTGCGCCTGACCGGAGACATCCAGCACCAGAATCACCGGCCATCCTGTCAGCGCAGCAATATCGGCACTGGCCCCGGTACCGGTTTCGCCCTTGGATGCCACCCCATCGAACAACCCCATCGAGCCTTCGGCCAGAATCAGATCGGCGCCATCGGCTGCGCCGATAAGCCCGGCGATACGATCCGCCCCCATCGCCCAGCTCTCCAAGTTGACCGAAGATCGCCCCGAGGCCGCCCGGTGAAAGGCCGGGTCAATATAGTCCGGCCCGCTTTTGAAGGGTTGGACATTCAGCCCTAGTGCCCGGAATGCCGCCAGCAAACCCAGCATCAGCGTGGTTTTGCCGGTGCCCGAAGCGGGGGCCGATATGATAAGGCCAGCGGGAATCATTTTGCGTCAGGAAAGCGCGGATTGGTGCCGACAGGCCGGTAGCGGCGGTCATAATCGCCAGCATAGAGCCTGCTTTCGTCGAAATCTTCGGCCCCGATGGAATGGCCGACAAAGATCAGTGCGGTGCGCTCCATCTCAGCCCCGGCCGCGGTTTCCAGCGTGGCCAGCGTTGCGCGGACGATGCGCTGATCCGGCCAGCTGGCGCGCCAGATGACGGCGACCGGGCAGTTCGCGCCATAATGCGGCGTCAGTTCCGCCACCACCCGGTCCAGCACATGCACCGACAGATGGATTGCCAAAACCGCACCGGTCTTTGCAAAATTCTCAAGCGTCTCACCTGCGGGCATCGAAGTGGCACGGCCGGAAGTGCGGGTCAGGATCACCGATTGCGCCACCCCCGGCAGTGTCAATTCGGCCCCCAAAGCCGCCGCAGCAGCGGCAAAGGCGGGCACCCCCGGCGTCACGTCATAGGCAATACCCAACGCCCGCAAGCGACGGAGTTGCTCGCCCATTGCCGACCAAACCGACAGATCGCCGGAATGCAGGCGGGCTACGTCCTTGCCTTCGGCATCAGCGGCGGCAATTGCGGTGATGATATCATCCAGCGACATCGACGCTGTGTTGACGATCTTTGCCCCCGGCGGACAATGCCCCAGGATCGCTTCTGGCACCAAGGATCCGGCGTAAAGGCAAACCGGGCAGGCCGCGATCAGATCGCGCCCACGCAGGGTCAAAAGATCCGCGGCCCCCGGTCCCGCGCCGATGAAATGTACGGTCATGTGTCACTCCTGATGGCGATGGCGGCTGTCGCCAGCCCGTCGCCTGATACTACCCTTGGGCCTAACAGCCGTGACCCCGGTCCGGCAGCGGCCAATGCGGCCGCTTCGGCAACAGATCCTGTGCCGAAGCGTTCGGCAACCATCGCCGAATGGGTCAAGGTTTTTTGCTCGGCCAATCGGGTCCGGGGGATTGAATGCAAGGGTAAACCCAACGCCTTTGCCAAAATCCTGACGGCAGGCTGCGTGGCCTTCACCTCGGCGGTGGCCAAGGCACTCACATCACCTCCGGCGCGTTGCAACGCGTCATTCAGCGATTCAAACGTCGCTGCAGCGCGAAAGCCTAGGCCAGCGACCCTCATTTCACCACACTCCATTGCATGACCGGGCGCGATGGCGTCCAGCCCAGCATCTGCCCAATGGGTGTCGCCCGCGCCACATCAAAACGGTAAAGATCGCCGCCCCGATGCCGATGCCAGCCTGCCAGAAGCATTTCAGACTCGATGGTAACCGCATTGATGACCAGCCGCGTGCCGGTGTGAATCAGGCCCCAAACAGTCTCTAGACCGGGCGAATCCACCCCGCCGCCAATGAAAACTGCATCAGGCCGGGGAAGCGCTGCCAAGCCTTCTGGCCAATCTGTTTCAACTACAGAAAGCCGGTGACCAAGACCGAAAGCTTGGGCATTTTGGCGGATGTATGCGGCCCGATCAGCGCGCAGTTCGACGGCAAGGGCCGTGGTGCCCGGAGCGGCAAGGCACCACTCAACCGCGATGGAGCCCGAACCTGCCCCCAGATCCCAAAGCACCTCGCCGGGACGGGGTGCCAGAGCCGACAGCGTCAACGCCCGGATCGGCCGTTTGGTCATCACCCCATCGGTGGCGAACAGATCATCGGGCAGGCCCGAGGCGCGGGGCAGGCCTTTGGAGCCCTGCACATCAATCGCCACCGCGACCGGATGGGTCACATCAGCCAGGTTGAATCCGTCTGCGGTGACGGTCCGCAGCCTTTCCGCAGGGCCACCACGCGCCTCCAACACGCTCAGGTGCGATGGGCCAAAGCCACGTTGGGTCAACCATGCGGCCATTGCACCGACTGCGGCACCATCGCGCATCAGGCAAATGATCTTCTGGCCGCGCGACAGAACCGGCAGGATCCTCTCAAAAGGGGCGGCGTGCAGGCCAAAACAAAAACTCTCCTCGAT
>JANMDM010000290.1:0-3365 GCA_031376305.1 Pseudomonadota bacterium
CGACACCCGGCGCACGATCAGGCCTTGGGATTGCAGATAGTGATCGCACGCCCCGGCCTCGGCCTCGTCAGCGAACCGCGCAAGGATGAAGTTCGCGGTCGATGTATCTGAAGGCACACCTTTTTCTGCCAGAGATTCTGCCAGCCAAGCGCGCATGCGGGTGTTTTCTTCGCGGCAGCGGGTGATGTGATCCTGATCGCGCACGGCAGCTTCGGCTGCCTCAAGCTGGGCAGAGGACAAGTTGAACGGGCCGCGGACGCGGTTCAGCACATCGACAATGGCTTTCGAGCCGTAACCCCAACCGATGCGCAAACCGCCAAGCCCATAAATCTTGGAAAAGGTCCGGGTCATGAAGACATTGGCCCGCGTCGAAGCCAAACCTGCCCCGCCATCATAGCCCTTCACATATTCCGCATAAGCCCCGTCGATCACCAAAATTGTCTGTTTGGGCAGCCCCGCCGCCAGGCGTTCGATCTCGGGCAGGCCGATCATGGTGCCGGTGGGGTTGTTGGGGTTGGCGATGAACACCAGTCTGGTGCGCTTGGTGCAAGCCGCCAGGATCGCGTCCACATCCGTGGTGCGGTCGCGTTCCTTCACCGCAATCGGTGTCGCCCCGGCAGCCATCGCCGATATGCGGTACATCAGGAAGCCGTGTTCGGTGAAAACCACCTCGTCCTTCGGACCGGCATAGGCCTGACAGAGGAAATGGATGATCTCGTCCGAACCGACACCACAGATGATGCGCGCCGGGTCCAGCCCATGCACATCCCCAATCGCCTGCCGCAAGGTTGCATGATCAGTCACCGGATAGCGGTGCAGCTTGTGGACGGCGCGCTGAAAAGCTTCCTTGGTCTTGTCGGAAGGTCCAAAGGGATTTTCGTTCGACGACAGCTTGATCGCATCGGACAAGCCCGCGACCTGTGCCGCACCACCCTGGTATAAAGCGATATCCATAATGCCCGGTTGCGGACGGATGTGATCGGTCATAACGGCAGCGACTCCCCCCAGACTCGGGGCTTTCTAACTGGCGGGCCGGGTCAATTCCATCACCAAATCATTCCGTTGCTGGCAAAAGCTCGATGTGGTCGGCGGTTTGGGCAGCGCCGACCCTATGCACTCACCAAACTGGCGGGCAATTCGCGTCAGGCGGGCGCGGGCAGACAGATGCAGGCGGGCAGGAACCGCGTAGCGGAATGGCGTGCACGGCCGCGGAAAAGAAAAGGGCCGCCCGGTTGGGCGGCCCTTCGAAATCTAATCCGCGAAGGATCAGTTCTTCGCGTAGAATTCGACGACCAGATGCGGCTCCATCTGCACCGCATAGGGCACATCGCCCAACGCCGGCTGGCGCACGAAAGTGGCCGTCATCTTGTGGTGATCGACTTCAAGATAATCGGGAACGTCACGCTCGACCAGGGTCACCGATTCCAGCACCAGCGCCAGCTGACGGGATTTGTCGCGGACAGCGATCACGTCGCCTTCCTTGACACGGTAGGAGGCGATGTTGACGCGGGCACCGTTGACGGTGATGTGGCCGTGGTTCACGAACTGGCGGGCGGCAAAGATTGTCGGCACGAATTTGGCGCGGTAGATGACCGCATCCAGGCGACGCTCCAAAAGACCAATCAGGTTCTCGCCGGTGTCGCCCTTGACGCGCTCGGCTTCGCCAAACACCTTGCGGAACTGCTTTTCGGTCATGTCGCCGTAGTAGCCCTTCAACTTCTGCTTCGCGCGCAACTGCGTGCCGAAGTCGGAAAGCTTGTTCTTGCGGCGCTGCCCGTGCTGGCCGGGGCCATATTCCCGCTTGTTGACCGGGGATTTCGCCCGACCCCAGATGTTTTCGCCCATCCGGCGGTCGAGTTTATACTTGGCAGAGGTGCGTTTGGTCACCACTGATCTCCTTCGTTATGATCGCCGCCCTTGCGGGTGGCTGTGAAGGGCGTTGTCCTTTGGCCTTGCGGCCCGACAGGCTTCCCCTTGCGGGGTCCACCAACACCAAAATGAAACCCCGGCTCACGAGGAACCGGGACGGGCGGCTTATACAGGGGCAAAGCGCAGAGTCAATGCCGTGTGGGCGGGTTTCAGACCCAGTTTGGGGCAGGCCCGCAGGTCATCAGCCGGCTCCCCCCCCAAATTGCGGTTTCGGCATCCGACAGGCAACGCCGGGCAAGGTCGCCATATGCCGACGGATCGGATGCCAGGGCCGGAACGCATGACAGGAGTGCGGCGCGCGCAGGTGGCGCGATCATCTCTGGGTCGGGGCCGACCGGCCAATAGCTTTCCACCGCCAAACCATTGGCCCAGATAATCTGGTGACGCCGGGTCATCAGATGAAAAAAGGAAACCGTGCGCGGCGGGAATTCGCCCGAAATAGTCTGACCATTCCTCAGATCGGCAGCGGCCACCAGAACTTCCGGCACGTTGAACAATGCCAGAACCCCGGCATGTTTCACCAGAACCCGGTGGCCTGCGGCAACGACAAGATCCGCCACGGCGTCGTCAGCGCCAAGGGCTCGCGCCCGGATGCGCACCGGGCGCAGCCACGGCATCGCCTGCAGCCGCACGCCCGTCATCCGGTAACCAGCGGTCCAGATAACGTCTTGCGGGCCGTCATCCTTGGTCAGTATCTGCTCACCCTGCCTGATATCTTCGACCGGGCGGGCGCCATTGGGCGTTGCGATAAGCGTACCGCAGATCAAACCACCCGGTCTGACAGCTGTCGGCCCCACGCTCGCCCCACCGGGCTGCCCGATCTCAACGCTGTGATCAACAACGAACAGATCGGTGTCGCTGGGGGGCATCGCGCCCCGAAAGATGGCAAGCCAATTTCCTGCCGCCCCGTCAAGAATGCTAACGCTGTAGCTGTACCGCCCGTCCGTCACGGTAAAGCCGGGGTCCGGATGCCTGTCTTCGGTGTCAGGGGGGCAGGCGCGGCGCAGATCGGATGAACCTGCCGGGCGCCAAAATCGGCGGACCGCGCGGGCGGCCCTTGCACGACAGGCTTCGCGTTCAGAAATTCGCTGCGGCGTCAGCACCCCGCCGGGGCCGTCGATGCACTGCACCGCGCCTGACCAACGCCACACCGCCCCACGGCTAATGGCGGCGATTGGCGCGGCAGCAATACCGTCCACTTCGGTCTGTTCCCAAGAGATCACGAACGTGCCGCGCAGGACCGCGTTCATCTTGCCCACCTGCCTCGTCCCGGTTTCGGGATGGTCCCGGACCTGAGCGGCCCGTGTTGCCGGAAAAACTAACACGGGGGATCACGGCGGGAAAGCGATCTTTGCGGGGGCGGCGGAGTAGGGGTGGGGATGATTCTGGTGAGGATATTGATGGCGCAGCGGCGGCGCGGATAGACTGGCTGGCGG
>JANMDM010000312.1:0-1941 GCA_031376305.1 Pseudomonadota bacterium
GCTGATGAACGCAGGCCAGACCCGGCGCTTTTCCTATGACTGCTATCCCTATGCCTTGCTGGCCATGGGCCATGTCGATCTGGTTGTCGATTTCGACCTGCAACCCTATGACTATCTGACCGTCTCGCTGCTGGTGACCGAAGCCGGCGGGGTGATGACCGACTGGCAGGGCCGCCGCCTGCATATGGGTGAAAATGTCGCCACCGTCGCGGCCGCCACGCCAGAGTTGCACAAGGCGGCTTTGGCGCTACTGCGCGGCTAATCCACCAGACGGATTTCGGTCTGCCAGCCCTGGCAGCGTGCCGACAAAAGCTCCGGCAAAGGCCGGTCGGTGAAGATCGCGTCCAATTCGCTTAAGGACGCGATCTTGACGGGTGCTGCCCGCGTCAGCTTCGACGCATCCGCCACCAGAAAGCTTTGCCGCGACTGCCGCAGGATGGCGCGGCTGACGCGCACCTCTTGCGGATCAAAGTCCAGAAGATCGCCGTCGCTGTCCAGCGCCGAAGTGCCGATGATGGCGGTATCGACCTTGAACCTTTCAATCGCCGCCGTGGTCAGATCGCCCACCAGACCGCCATCCGACCGGCGCAAAACACCCCCAGACACAATCACATCGCAGCTTTCGCTTTGCGCCAGAATATTCGCCACGTTCATATTATTTGTCACCACTGTCAGGTTGCGGTGCCCCAAAAGTGCGCGCGCCACCGCCTCGGTCGTGGTGCCGATGTTCAAAAACAGCGACGAATTATCCGGAATCGCCGCCGCACAAAGCCGCGCAATCGCGGCTTTCGCGTCGGCATTCAGATTGCGGCGTTCCGCATAGCCGATATTGGCGACCCCGGCGCGCAAGATCGCCCCGCCATGAACCCGGTCCAACTGCCCGACATCGGCCAGTTCCGTCAGATCACGGCGGATGGTTTGCAAGGTCACGCCAAAGCGACCGGCCAGATCCTCGACCAGGACTTTGCCGCCGCTGCGCGCCAGATCAAGGATCTCGCTTTGCCGAATGCTCCGTGCCATCCGCCCCTCCTGTTCGGTCAAGTCTAGTCAGTTTTCGCGCATCCGCAAAGAAAAACGAACATATACGAACATAATCTTTGACAAAACGCACCTGTGGCGCTTGAATTGCCCCATGCAGACAAAGGACAGCACCGTGGCCGATCGTGATTCCGGGAAAGTGTTTGACGTTTTTATTATCGGCGGCGGCATCAACGGCTGCGGGATCGCCCGCGATGCAGCGGGGCGGGGACTATCGGTGGCGCTGGCCGAAATGGGGGACCTGGCGTCGGCCACCTCCTCGGCCTCGACCAAGCTGTTCCACGGCGGGCTGCGCTATCTTGAATATTTTGAAATCGGGCTGGTGCGCAAAGCCCTGATTGAACGCGAGGTGCTTTTGCGCGCCATGCCGCATATCTCATGGCCGCTGCGTTTCGTGCTGCCCTACCACAAGGACATGCGTTTCGAAGGCGAAACCCCGACCTCGCGGCTGCTGAATATCTTCATGCCGTGGATGCGTGGCCGTCGCCCGGCCTGGCTGATCCGGCTGGGGCTGTTCATGTATGACAATCTTGGCGGTCGGCAGATCTTACCGGGCACCACGACAGTGGATTTGACCCGGGATCCGGCGGGCAAGCCGCTTAAACCCAAGTTCCGCCGCGCTTATGAATATTCCGATGCCTGGGTCGAAGATGCGCGCCTTGTGGTCTTGAACGCCCGCGACGCTGAAGATCGCGGTGCCACCATCATGACCCGCACCAAAGTGACGGCTGCCGAACGCGCGGGCGATCACTGGCAGATCGTCGTTGACCGTGGACACGGGCCACAGATCTTCCGTGCCCGGATTCTGGTCAATGCCGGGGGGCCGTGGGTGGAACAGGTGGTGCGCGGCATCGCCCATATCGACACGGCGGAATCGATCCGCCTGGTGCGGGGCAGCCATAT